>CAYSHI010000231.1:0-15345 GCA_964430745.1 uncultured Acidobacteriota bacterium
CCGTCGTCGCCTCTCCGCGGACTCGCCCCGTCGCGCTCGCTACAAGTGTCAAGCCATGTTGGAGACAGCACACTAGCTGTGCAATAAGGGGGAGCTGCGAGCCCGCCGACAACCCGGCGGGCTGGGCACGAGGCCCTTCAGGGTGCATCATTGCCGCATGAATGGTGAAAACACGAACGACACGGAAAGTGAAGATCTCGTCGAGCCGGACGACGCCCTACCCCAGACCGCCCTCGACAGGCTGCCGCCGGCACTCCAGGCGGCCGTAGCACGCGCCGGGTGGCCCAAGCTGATGCCGGTCCAGGCGAAAGCCATCCCGTACATGCTCGCGGGCCGCGATTTGATGATCCAATCGCGCACCGGGAGCGGCAAGACCGGCGCATTTGTCCTGCCGATGCTCGAACGGGTCAAACCCGGCGGCGGTTGCCAGGTGATCGTGCTGGCGCCGACGCGCGAGCTCGCACGGCAAGTGGCCGCCGAGGCGGAGTTGCTTGCCGGCCCCGACGGCGTGCGCGCTACGGCGGTGTACGGCGGCGTCGATTACGCCCCGCAGATTCGCGCCTTCGAGAACGGTGTCGAGCTCGTCGTCGGCACGCCCGGGCGCGTCCTCGACCACCTGCTCAAGGGCAACCTCAAGTTCGACGCCTTGAAGATGCTGGTGTTCGACGAAGCCGACCGCATGCTGTCGATGGGCTTCTTTCCCGACATGAAGCGCCTGCAGGAGTTTCTCCCCAAGCACCCGATCAACGGTTACATGTTCTCGGCGACCTTTCCGGGACGTGTTCAGCGACTGGCGAGCCAGTTTCTCGACAACCCGGAGTTTCTCAGCCTTAGCCGTGACCGCGTTTACGTCGCAGAGATCGAGCACGTTCTCTACAACGTGCCGATGATGAAGAAGGACCGCCACCTGATTCGCATCATCGAGGTCGAGAACCCGACCTCCGCGGTGATCTTCTGCAACACCAAGGCCAACGTGCAATACGTTGCCGCGGTGCTGAAGCGGTTCGGTTACGACGCCGACGAGCTCAGCTCCGACCTTTCGCAGGACGCTCGCGAGAAGGTGATGGGACGGGCGCGCAAGGGCCAGCTCCGTTTCCTCGTGGCCACCGACGTGGCCGCCCGCGGCATCGACATCCTCGAGCTCTCGCACGTCATCCAGTACGAGCCGCCCAAGGAGGCGGAGGCATATATCCACCGCGTCGGGCGCACCGGCCGTGCCGGCGCCACCGGCGAAGGACTGACGCTGGTTGCCGGACTCGAGCGCATCGAGCTGCTCAGCATCGGCAAGCAATTCAATATCGATTTCGTCGAGCGTGAATCCCCCACCGCCGAAGAGGTCCAGCGCATCGTTGCCGAGCGCGCCACCGTGTTGCTGGAGGCGCGCCTGCGCGATCGCGACAACCTGCAGACAGAGCGCATGCAGCGCTTCGTGCCGCTGGCCAAGAGCCTCGGAGAAACCGACGACGAGGTGGCGATCATGGCGATGCTGCTTGACGACTATTATCAGCAGAGCCTGCATCCCAAGCCCGACGATTGGCAGGATTGGAAGCCCCGACGCTCGAGCGCCAAGGACTCGCCGCCGCCGAGACGCGGGGACGACTCGCGATCCAAGGGACGAGGTCGCCGCGGCCGGCCTCGCCGCCGCTAGCCGGCGCGGCCGCCAGCCCCGTCGGACCCGTCCAGACCCTGACAGCTCATCCGTTGCCGTCCACTACGCGCGCTCCTCGGCGAGGATCTCCTCGACCATGGCGGAGATCTCTTCGAAGTTCAGCGGCTTGGTGGCGAAGCGCGCGCCGAGGACTTTGGAGTCCTGCACCATGGTGGCGTACAGCCGTCCCGAGATGACGATCACCGGCGTGCCGACTCCCTCGGCCCTCAACCGGTACAGCACGTCGAGGCCGCTGAGACGGGGCATGTAGATGTCGAGAAAGATAAGGTCCGGCGCCGAATCGAAGACGGCGGCGAGCGCCCCCTCGCCATCCTCGGCGTAGAGCACGTGATATTTCTGATCTTCCAGAATCTTGCCGAGCACCCCGCGAACCGTCGGATCGTTGTCGGCAACGAGCAAGGTCGGACCGACGTTGCCGTCCGATGCCGTGGGGCTGGAGGGCAGGAGCTCCCCACCGAACTCGGAAAAGAACCCTGAGCCCTGCCGCTTCGACTTTTCGAGCAGCGCGTACAGGCGCTCGATGGATTCGGTGTCGTCGCGGTGCTCGTAGTGCCGGACGAGGAAGTTCAACGTCGTCGGCCGGTCCCAGCCGCGCGCGATGAGCGCCTCCCATATCTGTACCGCCTCGTCGAGCTCTCCCTGCTCATACATCGCCAGCGCCATGTATTGCTCGGCCGAATCGCAATGCGTCGTGTCGCCGAGACCACGGTAGGTATCGATAGCCTCCCGGAGGGCGTCGATAGCCGACACCAACATGCCGCGCTCCAGATGTTCCAAACCCTTGCGCTCTACGGTCCGGGCTCGACGGCGCAAGGCATCCGCGTTGCGCGCGAAAACGTCGTCCGACGCTCCCGGAACCGCTCGGCTGTGGGATTCGTTGGGCATCTCTGGAGCCAAGAACAGATGAAGGGCGGCTATTTCGGGTCACCGTGCACCTCCCCTATCATAGTTCTGTTGAGCAGCGCTTCAAACAACGCATTTCTTGCTTCGTGTGCGTATACGTACGCCGTATAGTGTTCCTGCGACCAATTTGAGTCACGCCACGACGCGTGCAGGACAGAACCACCCGGGGACGTAGCCGTGAAGGACCCGCAAGAGGATGATGCCGTCGAGCGTATGCTCAATCAGCTCGAGGGCCTGCTGAAACGCCAGCACGACAGTGCACGCGCGTCTCGCGGCGCGCTCAGCCCCGTGGAAGATGAGGCCAACGTGAAACACCCCGCCCATCACCTCCCCCAGATCACCGAAGGCGCGGGCGCGGACGACGAAGATCATGCGTCACCCGTAGACGGACGCGTCCTCGCGGGCGGCGGCGACAACGACAAAGCTCTCGTGGCTCCGTCAAACGGCGACCAATCCGACGGCGACAGGCGCGCGGTCGAGGCCGATGCGTATGACCCGGATGCCACCGCACCGGAGATGGATGCCCATGACCCGGACGCCAAATCGGCTGCCGGAGGCGCCACCCGACAAGCAGAGAGCGAGGAGACTCCGGTGGATCTGCCTGCACCCGAAGCACCGGCGAAGCCGGTCGACAAGGAACAACCCGCAGCTGCCACGAAGGCCGCCGACAAGGGGGAACCCGGAGCTGCCACGAAGCCCGCCGACAAGGGGGAACCCGGAGCTGCCGCGAAGCCCGCCGACAAGGGGAAACCCGGAGCTGCCGCGAAGCCCGCCGACACGGGGGAACCCGGAGCTGCCGCGAAGCCCGCCGACACGGAGCAAACGCAGCCGAAGCTCACCGCGGTGCCGACTTCGGCCGGCCCGCCGCCGGATGAGGCACCCGGGAGTGCCCACATGACGCGCCGCCTCACGACCCGACTCGGTCAAATGCTCCTCGACGTAGACCTGCTCTCGGAGGCGCAGCTCAACCGAGCGCTGGAGCAACAGCGCGAGACGGGAGAGAAGCTGGGAACGATCCTGATCAAGGGAGGGTTCATCAACGAAGCCGCGCTGCTTTCGGTGCTGGCAAAGCAGCACGGTGTGCCGACCGCCGATCTCGACAACGTCACGCTCGACGCCGCGGCCAAGCAGATGATCCCGGCCGATATGGCGCGCCGGTATCAGCTCATCCCGATGGCGATCAAGAAGGACGCTGTCGACGTGGCGATGGTCGATCCAACTGATTTCGTCGCCATGGCCCACGTGCGTTTCGCCACCGGACTGCGACCCAACGTCTTCATCACCACGTCGACGGCCGCGGAACGGGCGATGGCCAGCCTGTACGCGGGCGAAGAGCCCGAAGGCGTCGCCGAGCAGCCCCGGGACCCACGCACCGAGATCAAGAAGATGATTCTCGATCGCGACGCCATGCTCATCGGCGCCGAACAGGACCCGCGCAAGTTCTACGAGCTCGCCGCGTCGATCGACGCCTTCGTCGACGAGATCATCCGCAAGGCCGGCAGCTGACCGGTTGCCGCGGCGCGGCGCAGCCGCCAAAGGCCTGCGGCCGAATGCCCGCGGACGCGCTGCAAAGCCGCGCCGATACCGCGGCCTGCTGCCCCGGGGCAACGCTCAAAACGGCAGATCGTCCTCCTCGAGGCCGAAGTGATGGCCGAGCTCGTGCAGCACCGTCTCCTGCACCTGCTGGATGACGTCCTGACGGTTGCGGGCGATGCGCAGAATCGGTCGCCGGTAGATCACCACCCGATCCGGCAGCCCGCCGTATTCGAAGCCGCGTTCGTCGAGCGGTGTCCCTTGATAGAGGCCGAGAAGCTCGTCGCCAGCCGCAGGGTCCATTCCGAGCTCCCGTAGCTCCTCGTCCGAGGGCTCGTCTTCGACAACCACGGCGACGTTGTCGAGAAGCTCGCCGAATTCCGGCGGCAACCCGTCGAGAGCCTCCGCCACAAGCTCGCGGAATTGTCTCTCTCCCAGACCGCCGCCGGATGCTCTCATCACCGCGATCATTCCGAATGTCTTGCAGCCCCACCGCCGCAGTCTCGCGTCGCCGGAGGAGGGGCCGCCGGTTCCCTACTGCGACGCCGGCTGTCCGTTGCTCACGGCCCAGTGGATCTCCATGTTGCCGTCGGCGCCGGCGCGACACAGCATCAGATAGGAGCCGCTGGAGTCGCCGGCGGCCGCCGCCATCTCGTACCATCCGCCGCCGAACACCCAACCATCGCCGAGGTCCATAGCGGCCACCTCGTGGATGGTCAGCTGCGGGCCGCCGGCCTCCTCGATGCGGGCATTCATGCTCTCGGCGATCGCCGCGCGGCCGGTAAGCGCCGGCTGGTTGGCGAACGCGGCCATCGCGTCTTCGGCAAACCGGGACGCGACCATGTCTCCGTGACCCATGCTGAAGTGCGTCTCGTAGTAGTCCGCGAGCTCCGAGAGCGCGCTATCGGTGAGCTCGGGCGGCGCTTCAGCCGGAGCCTCTCCGACCGGCGTACCTTCGGGCGGAACCGCGTGATAGTTGGTAATCACGGCGGCGGTCTTCCACTCGCCGTTTTCCTTCCGCGACACAGTCATGAAATGGCCGTCGAGCGCGAGCGGGCCGGGTGCCCCCTCAGGGGTCATTTCCATGCCCCAGACGCCGTGCGAAACGGCATCATCGCCGATGATGACCCGGTCGGCAACGTCGAGACTCAGCGTCGGGTCCGATGCCATGGCGGTCTCCAGCGATGCCAGGATCGCCGGCCGGCCGTCGTGCACGGCTCCATCGGCCGCCAGGAACACGGCGTCTTCGGCATAGAGCTCGGCCACCATGTCGGCATGGCCCATGTTGTAGTGGGTGACGAAGTATTCCGTCATCTCGTCGAGTGCGGCGGCATCGTCCATCGGCGCATCGGCGACGGGTTCAGGCGCTGCGGTGTCGGCAACCGGCTCGTCGGCAGCGCCTCCGCAGGCGGCGACGGCGACAATGAGAACGAACAACCAGATATTGCGGAGCTTCATGAGATTCCTCCGGGGTGGTCTTCCAGGCTTTTTGCGGGGTCGGCGGAACGCTACGCGCAAGCGGACCGTCCGTCAACGGAAACCAGGGGCTGAATACCGGATGCCGGGGGCCGCTTTTGCCCTCAGAAAAGCCTGCCGACGGCGAAGAAGAACCCTCCCCGGCGGTCCTGCCCGACGGCGCCGCCCACAAACACGCCCCCCAGCAGCGTCTCGCCGGCGATACCGAAGGTGACATCCTGGAAGGGGTCGGCCTTCTTGTCGAAGGCGTCGCCGACCTCGTAGAAGGCCGCCAGATAGAACTTGCCGAAGAACGACAGCTGGTTCGCGTCGGCGAGCGCCCACAGAAGCCCCGCCCGGCCGAGGAAAAAATTACTGTCGCGAAGCCCGTCAACGCGCAGGGCGCCCAACCGTGCCAGGCGACCGATGGCGCTGGAGACGGTGCCGTTCCGAGTGCCTCGCTTCATGATCCTCTCCCGTTCCCGAAGGCTGGCTGTTTTTGCAGCAGGGGTGCAGAATCGACTCGTAGCAGAAGCTCATGTCTTCCGTGGATGGCTTGCGCTCTGCCGTCCGCGGCCGCTTGCAGAGCCTGTGATCGATGCCCGACCGCGCCCCGAGAATCCGTCCCTACCATCGAGAGGGTCCATGAAAATCACTCCCCTTCGCGTCCTCGTCGTCCTGTTGGCGGTGTCGGCTTCGCTTCATGCACAGACCGCCAACGATCGCCTCAACATGGAGACCTTCCGCGGCCTGGAGTTCCGCAGCATCGGCCCCAGCCTGACGACCGGCCGGATCGCCGACCTCGAGGTCGATCCGAACGATCCCAACACCTGGTATCTGGCGGTCGGGTCCGGCGGTCTGTGGAAGACGGTCAACCGCGGCAACACGTGGATGCCGATTTTCGACGAGTATCCGTCGTATGCCCACGGCGCCGTCGTCGTCGACCCGCGCGATTCGAACGTCGTCTGGCTCGGCACCGGCGAGAATACCCACAACCGCAGCGCCTCGTGGGGCGATGGTGTGTACAAATCGAACGATACCGGGGCAACGTGGACCCAAGTTGGCCTGGAGGACTCCCAGAAGATCCAACGTATCCTGATCGACCCGCGTGACTCAGACACCGTGTACGTCGCCACCGCCGGCCCATTGTGGAACGCCGGCGGTGATCGCGGCCTCTACAAGACCACCGACGGCGGCGGTAGCTGGGCGCGGGTGTTGCACGTGAGCGACGACACCGGCATTACCGACGCCGTCTTCAAGCCCGGGGACGCCGACACGCTCTACGCCGCTGCCTACCAGCGACGTCGCCGCAACGCCATGACCATCGGGGGCGGACCGGAAGCGGGAATCCTGCGATCGACGGACGCCGGCGCCACCTGGGAGCGCATCGAGAACGGCCTGCCCGAGGTCGACATGGGTCGCATCGCGCTGGGTGTCGACCCGCGGAACCCGGACCGCGTCTACGCCATGGTGGTGGCGCGCGGCGAAGCCGGCGGCTTTTTCTTGTCCGACAACGGCGGCGACTCCTGGACCCGAATGAGCGACTATTCGGGCGGTGACCCCCAGTACTACGGCGAGATCTTCATCGATCCCCACCGGCCCGACACCATCTGGAACATCGAAGTGCCGATCATGCGCAGCACCGACAAGGGCGCCACCTGGGAGCGCATGGCCTTCGACATGCACGTCGACAACCACGAGATCGTCTTCGACGAGTCCGATGCCATGCACATGTGGATCGGCAACGACGGCGGCCTGTACGAGACCTACGACGGCGGCGACACGTGGAGGCATTTCACCAACCTGCCGTTGTCGCAGTTCTACCGGGTCAGCGCCGACAACACCCGCCCCTTCTACCGTGTCTGTGGCGGCGCCCAGGACAACGGCACCGTCTGCGGCCCGTCGCGTTCGCTCAACAGCGCGGGGATCCGCACCAGCGACTGGTACCGGGTCGGCGGCGGCGACGGGTTCCAGGCCTACTTCGACCCGCACGAGCCGCGCTTCGTCTATGCCCAGTCGCAGAACGGCGCGCTGAATCGCCTCGACATGGACACCGGTGTCAGCGCCGGGATCCGACCCACGGCCGACCAGGAGGACCGCGGCCGCTGGCATTGGGACAGCCCCTTGTTGGTCAGCCCCCACGTCCCAGGGCGTATCTATTACGGCGGCCATCGCCTCTACCGCAGCGACGATCGCGGCGACAACTGGCAGCCGGTGAGCGGCGACCTGACGCGCAATCTGGACCGCCGCGAGATTCCCATCATGGGCGCGGTGCAGGACGAGGACGCTGTCGGCCTGCATCTCTACACCACGACGATGAGCGTGCTGACCACCATCGACGAGTCGCCACTGGTCGAGGGCCTGCTGTACACCGGCTCCGACGATGGCCTGGTCCAGGTCTCTGAAGACGGCGGCGAAACCTGGACCCGTATCGAAAGCATCCCGGGCTTGCCCGACAGCAGCTACGTCACCGACGTGCACGCTTCGCCTCGCGACGCGGACGTCGTCTTCGACACCTTCAATAACTGGCAGAACGGCGACTTCCGTCCCTGGGTGATGCGCAGTGGCGATCGCGGTCGGAGCTGGGTCGACATAACCGGCAACCTGCCGCAGCGCTCCGGCACCTGGTCGATCGTGCAGGACCACCTCGAAGCGGATCTTCTCTTCGTCGGCGCCGAGTTCGGCGTCTACTTCAGCATCGACGGCGGCGGTCGCTGGATCGAGCTGCGCGGCGGCATCCCCAAGATCCAGGCGCGCGACCTGCACATCCAGCGAGAGTGGAACGATCTGATCGTCGGCACCTTCGGCCGCGGCGTCTACGTCCTCGACGACTACACCGCGTTACGCGATGTCAGCGAGGAGTCACTTTCCGCCCCGGCGGCGCTGTTCCGGCTGCGGCCGGCGCCCATGTTCAACGAGCTCAACCAGGTGCGCGCCGCCTGGGGCGACCAGGCCGAACCCAACCCACCCTTCGGGGCCACTCTGACCTATCACTTGCGTGATGCACTGCCGGCCGACTCACAGCTCGTCCTCACCATCACCGACGGCGAGGGTGATCAGGTGCGTCGCCTTACGTTACCGAGCGCGACGGGCGTACAGCGTGCGACCTGGGACCTGAGACGTGATCCACCGCCGGAACCCGCCGGTGGACGAGGCGGTCGCGGCGGCGGTCGCGGAGGTCGCGGAAGACAGGGCGCTCTGGTGGAAACGGGCCGTTATACCGCGACCCTGGGGCGTCTGGTTGGTGAGAGCCTCACGGCGCTCGGCGATCCGCAGACCGTGCTGGTGGTGCCGTTGGAGCGCTGAGCGCACCGGGGCCGGGAAGATCGCGCGCGGGGGCTGAGGGCACCGCCTTGCCCTCGCTCGAGGGGGGCCTGTTCCAACCAGCGGTCGTTTGCGGCAGAATAGTGGACATTCGTGTCCACAATTCGTGGACACCGGCGACCCGTGACAGCGCGCTGGCGGGAGCCTTTCATGATCGGCCGTACGCTCGGGCACTATCAGATTCTCGACTCGCTCGGTTCGGGCGGGATGGGCGACGTGTATCGCGCCCACGACGCGCTCTTGGATCGCGACGTCGCGCTGAAGGTGCTCAACCGGCAGCTCGGAGCAGACCCGACTCACCTGGCCCGATTCTCCCGTGAGGCCAAGCTGCTGGCGTCGCTGAACCATCCCAACATCGCCGCCATCTACGGCCTGGAGCAATCGGAGGACACGCCGTTCCTGGTCTTGGAGTTGATCGAGGGCGACAGCCTGGCGCAGCGCGTTGCCGGGGAACGCCTCGGTGTCATCGAAGCCTTGGCGATCGCGCGCCAGATCGCCACCGCGCTGGAGTCTGCGCACGAGCACCACATCATCCATCGCGACCTCAAGCCCGCCAACGTCATGCTCACCGCCGACGGCACGGCGAAGGTCCTCGACTTCGGTATCGCACGCAGACTCGATCACGATCGCACTGCGGGTTCACAGGTACGCAGCGAGGAAGCCACCGGATTGACGGTGCCGGGCGAGCTCGCCGGAACGATCCCGTACATGAGCCCCGAGCAAATCCGCGGCGTCCCCCTCGACAAACGCTCCGATATCTGGGCTTTTGGCTGCGTCCTCTTCGAGATGTTGGCCGGCCAGCCCGCGTTCGGCCGCGAGACGCCGGCGGACACGCTTGCGGCAATCATGGAATCGGAACCCGATTGGTCGATGCTGCCGAAAGACCTCCCTCCGGCCGCGAAGTCTCTGCTGCGGCGTTGTCTCCACAAGGACCCGCACGCCCGCCTCCGTGACCTCGGCGACGCACGCATCGAGCTGGGTGAATCCCTCGAGCCGCTCGCGTCGTCGCCCACCGCGGTGGCGGCGGCGCGACGTTCACACCCGGCGGCGGCACCGAGGTGGGCGTGGCGAGCCGTCGGCGCCATTGTCCTGCTCACCGCGTTCGCGGCCTTCGTGTACACCTTCCTCCCGCGCTCCGCCGCGCCGATGGGCATCGGTCCTTCCGGGCGCCCCGCCGTCGCCGTCGTCGCTTTCGAGAACCGCACGGGCTCCGATGAGCTGAACTGGCTGGAGGCCGGAGTCCCGGAGATGCTTCTGACCGGCCTGGCCCAGACGCCCGGCCTCGATGTCGTCGCCAGCCAGCGAATCTACGAGGTCGTAAACCGGATGAAGCCGAGCGACTCCGGCCCCGTCGGCTACATGGAGGTAGCACGCCGCGTCGGCGCCGGCGCCGTTGTCACGGGGAGCGTCTTCAACGCCGCAGGAGAGATGAGAATCGACGTCCAGGTGGCCGACGTCGCCTCCGGCCGCCTGCTTTCCGGATACAGCGTCAACGGTGCCGAGATTTTTTCGCTCGTCGACGAGCTGGCGGGCTCCATTTGTGACGGACTCGGCGTCACGAGCTCCGCAAATCCCCCGGTCGCCCAGGTCACGACCGACTCCCTCGAGGCCTATCGCCTCTACTTCGAGGCGCAAGTGGCACGACGCAATCTGCGGCTCATGGATGCCGGCGTCCTGCTGGCTCAGGCCATCGAGCTCGACCCGAGCTTCGGCCTCGCTCACCTCGAGCTCTACCACGTGGCCCGAAGGAACGGGGATATGCTCGGGCTCGCGAGGTCGCGTGAAGCCGTTCGCCGGGTCGCGGATCGCATGCCCGAGCGCGATCGCCTGTATGCCGAGGCCACGCTGGCCCGGGACGACCGCGACCTCGATCGCACCATCGCCACGCTCGAGACGCTGCTGACGCGCTTTCCCGACCACCGCGACGCCTACGTGCTGCTGAGCTCGGTATACGCCTACGATCGAGACGACGTCGCCAGGGCCGTGGAGACCTTGGAACGGGGCGTGGCCGCCCTCCCCACGTCGAGCAGCGTTCACAATCAGCTCGGCTACATGCTGTTGAGCGCCAATCGATTCGACGACGCCGTCGAGGCTCTGGAAACCTACGGCCGCCTCGCCCCTGAGGAACCCAATGCGCTCGACAGCCTGGGTGATGCCTACCTGATGATGGGTGAACCGGCGAGGGCGCTGGCGCTCTACGACCAGGTCGTTGCGCGGCAATCTTCGTACACCGCCTCGTACATGGGACGCGCCTGGGCGTTGGCGATGCTCGGCGATTATCCGAGGGCCCTTCAAGCAATCGCCCAAAGCGAAGACATCTTCGGACAGGTGGGCTATGTCGTCGGCGCATGGTCGTGGACCGGCGGCCTGATGCTGTCTCGGGTCGGCCGTTACCGAGAGGCAGAGGAGCTGCTCAACCGGGGAGCCGCTTTGATGGAGCAGGTCGCGCTGCCCGTGTTCGTCGCCGATCACCACTTCCTGCTCGCGGCGATCGCCATCGAGCGCGGCCAGCACACGACGGCGATCGAGAGCGTGGCTCGCGGCGTGGCCGCTTTCGCCGACTCTACCGATGAGAACCTCGTGGACGAGGACGACCGTGCCCGCTGGGAGATGTCGGTCGCCCACCTGCTCTATGGCACTGCGCAAGCTCGAGCTGGTGACCTCGAGGGTGCCCGACAAGCCTGGGAAGCACAGGCCCGGATCACCGACAACCGCACCGAGTGGGAAGAGTTTTTCCACCGCACCCTCGAGGGCGAGATCGCCCTTGCCGAAGGCGACCTCGACGCCGCCGAAGGCGCCTTTGCGGCCGCCGAGCCCGACGGCAAGATGTGGTTCGTTCGCCAGACACCGGCACTCAGCGTCTTCGCCAACAACCTGTCGTTACGCGACGGCACCGCCCGCGTCCAGATAGCCCGCGGCGACACTGAAGGCTCGATCGGGACCTACCGGGACCTGACGACGCCGAGCATCGAGTCGACCTACACCTCGATCATCGAGCCCCGCTACGTGCTCGAGCTGGCGCGGCTGCTCGATGCCAACGGCGACGCTGCCGCCGCAGAGATCGAATACGCGCGGTTCATCGAATTGTGGGCCGACGCGGATGACAACGGCGGCGCGCTCGTGAGCGAAGCCCGCGAGCGCGCCGCGTCGATCGTTTCGCGGTCTACTTCTCGATGAGCCCCGCGAGCTCGAGGATCTCCAGGTAGTTGAGCACCGCCTGCAGATCGGAGGTGTTCGGGTACTGCGCGTCGAGTGCGTGCTTGATGTCCAGCGCGCTGCGGCGACCGTCGATCAGTAGCTGCAGCTCGCCGGTGCTGGCGATGGAGCCGGGCTCGTAGGCGAACTCTTCGCGCGCTTCGTCGGAGACGGCGGCGAGAACACGCTGCCAGCCACGGTACCCGTCGGCCATCACCTTGTCCGTCGTGCGCGGAACGATGGCGGCTGCTTCCTCCTCGAGCTCCGAGAGAACGAGGGTCGGCACCGCGGAACCCAGTTTCTCGGCCACCGCCTCCATGTGCACGTCGAGCGCCTCGAGGTGGGCGGTGGCGACGGCCTTGACCGCCTTCTTCATCTCATCGAGGTAAGCGCCCACCCGATCGGTATCGTCGGCGAGCTCGAGGATTGTCCCGAGCGTGTCGAGCTCGTTGGTCAGCGCCGTCGACATGTACACCCGCGCCAATCCATACGCGGCCGGCAAGCTATCGGCATCGGCGTTGTTGAGCTGCTCGAGCCCCATCATGAACTGGTGCCCAAGCCGGCGCGTGCCGTTGCTCGCCGTCTCCGAAGCGATGCGCATCGCCATGTCGTCGTCCGCCGATGCGATGGTGTAGGCGCCCGCTGCGCCGATGATCGCCACGCGCTTGAGCTGCGTGGGGTCGGCCTTGTCGGGCCGGTCGCCCGAGGTGTGATACCAGCGGTCGGGCCAGGCGATCATCATGATGCCCGGTACGCGCACACCCCAGTCGTTGAAGACCTCGTGGTCCGACGCCCCGTAGTGCGTCTCGATGCTGTAGTAGAAGGGCTCGTCGGAGCCGGACGGGGCGACGATTCGACGCGGGACCTTGTAGAAGCCGCTGCGGTTCTGGATGCGCTCGCGATTCGACTCGCCGACGAAGCGGTACGTATTCTCCATCACGTCGTTGATGTAATGGGGATTGCCGTAGGTCGTGCGCATCATGCACATGAATGCCTGGTTCTGGCTGAGCCACTCGCCCACCATGTCCATGTTGATGTTGCACAGCGTCTTGTCCATCACCTCCTTGTTGGCCTGCACCCAGGGGCCGGTGCCGGAGAACTCAGGGCCCCAGAGAAAGCGGATGCTGCGGCGCGGACGCGGAATACGTCCCTCGTCGATGAGGGTGTGCAGCGTTCGCGCCACCTCCAGAATGGCGGCGCTGCCGGAGATGTTGTCGTTGGCCCCCTGCTTGACGTAGCCCTCGAAGAGGTGGGCCGAGATGATCACCTCGTCGGCATTCGGGTCGGTCCCCGGAATCAAGGCGACGATGTCCTCCAGGTCGTAATCGCGCCTCGTTGCCTCGACCTCGGCGTGCACCGTGATCGTCTCACCGGCGAGCAGCCGGCGCTTGAGCGTCTCGGCCTCGCGCGGCGGCAGGAAGAAGCCGAACTTGTTCTCGGCCCCCGATTGCCCACGCCCACCGATGCCGCTCCAGGGAATCTGCAGCGGATCGAAGTACGGCCGGCCGTTGGCGATCGAGATCACGCCCTCGGCGCCGAACTCCTGTGCGGCGATACGATGGACGGCGGAGATGGAGCCGTCGGTGACCGCAATCTTGCCGACCACATCAGCGCGCTCGATCTCCTCGCGCGTGCCCTGCCCCACCCAGACGAGCTGCGTGGTGACATCGGCAGTGGTGGACCCGTTCGCCAGCATGGCTCGCTGATCCTGATACGAGATCAGCTTTTCACGCCTCGGGCTCACTTCCCAGAGCTCGCCCTTCTCGCCGTCCCACACCTGACCGCCGGGAAAGAGCGCAACCTCCGAGCCCGGCACACCGTAGAGCCGGAGCTGGTCGATGACGTACTGGGTTTCGCCGAACGTGCCGGCATACTCGGGCTCCAACCGGTCGCGGTTGTAGGCGCCCATCTCGAGCATCGAGTTCCAGGCCGTCTCCCCCGAGGCTTCTCCGACGATCTCGTCCATGATCTCGGGCTGGAGAAACGACCACTGGTACCAGGGCGTCATCTGCGCGTCGACAGCTGCGACGACCAGCAGGAGGGCAAACAGGACAACGGACACACGAGTTTTCATGGCTCTTCCCTTCCCTCGGAGGCTGAGATTCCCGTGAAGGCGCCCAAATCATACCCCTATATCTGATTACGATCGACCCAGCCGGTCACGACCGGTCGACGGTAGAAAATCGACGCGTCCGTTGGCGGGCCTGTCGGGCGCCCTCAGATCAGGTCCGAGACGATGGGAACGGTCTCCGCCTCGGGCGTCGGTTCGGTTCCCCTCTCTTCGGACTCGCCGACCGCGGCCTCCGCGGCGGCGATGAAGACCTGTTGGGCCGGCCGCGCCTCTGCGGCCGGTGCGGGGAGGCGGCGAACGTAGGTCCCGTCCGGCCGGCAATCCCACGCCGAGCTGTTGTCCCGCGCGTAAACATCGAGGATTCGGTCGAGCCGCCGCTGAACGCCTTCGTCCCGCACCGGCACCGCGCTCTCGACGCGCCGATCGAGGTTCCGCTTCATCCAATCGGCCGAGCCAATGTAGTACTCGGGACTAGCCGCGTTGGCGAAGCGAAAGACCCGGCTGTGTTCGAGGAACCTCCCCAGGACCGCGAAGACCTTGATGTTGTCCGACAACCCGGGCACCCCCGGGCGCAGACAGCACAGCCCGCGCACGTTCAGCTCGATCGGCACCCCCGCCTGGCTGGCACGGTACAGCTCCGCGATGATCGCCGCGTCTTGGAGCTGGTTCATCTTGGCTCTGATGCCGCTCTCCCTCCCCTCGAGGGCGTTCGCGGCCTCACGACGGATCATCTCCGTGAAGCGCCGTCTCATGCTCACCGGCGCCACGAGCAAGCTCTCATAGCGCGCCGACTGAACACCGCCGGTCAGCTCGTTGTAGAGGCCGGCGACCTCCTCGCAAATCTCCGCGTCGGACGTCAGCAAGCCGAGGTCTTCGTAGATTCTCGCCGTACCGGTGTGGTAGTTGCCGGTACCGAGGTGAGCGTAGCGCCGTATCCCGTCACGTTCCTCGCGCACGACCAGGGCGGCCTTCACGTGGGTCTTGAGCTTCTTCACACCGTAGGCGACGTGCACCCCTTCGCTCTCGAGCGCCTTGCCCCAGGCGATGTTCGGCGCCTCGTCGAAGCGGGCGGTGATCTCCACCAGTACGGCAACCTGTTTGCCCGCTCGTGCAGCGCGCGTCAGCGCACGGACGATCGGCGAGTCCTTGCTGGTTCGATAGATGGTCAACTTGATCGCCAGCACTTTCGGACACT
>CAYSHI010000232.1:0-24460 GCA_964430745.1 uncultured Acidobacteriota bacterium
GAGAATCCGGCGAAGCCGCTCCCTTTCCCCGCGCACCTCACGCGAAAGGGTATCGCTGTCCCTAGCGCTCCCGCCCAGCTACAACGTTCCGATCTACCCAAGCTGACCCCGCAAGCCACGTGCCTACGAATCCTCCTCCTCCGAGCTCGCCCGGGAGGCGCGAAAATGGCCGAAACCGCTTTTGGGGGTCGTGCCGAGCCGTGTTTTTGGGCACCATCTCCCGCGGAGCCGTCTCTCAGCCGGCGGCCGAGACTCGAGGAGACACCATGAGAAGAACCACCTTGCCGACCGTTCTCGCCGTGGCCGCGATCGTTCTCGTAGCGTCGGGGGCAGTCACCCATGCCGGTACGCAGCAGCAGCTACCGCTCGGAACCATCATCGAAGGCACCACCGGCGGCTCCGGCCCCGCGGTCTTCAACTTCACCGCGGAAACACCCGGCGTCCTCACGGTCGTGGTGCGCGGTATGGACGACGCTGACCTTCAGCTCGTCGTAGCCGACGCCGTAGGACAGGAGCTCCCCGGCGGCCGCTTCGACGTCGACCTGCGCGGCAACGTCGGCGCCGAGCAGGGCGCCACCGTCATCAGCGCTCCCGGCGTGTATCAGGTGCAGGTGCATACCTGGAGCGGCGGCGGCAGGTTCGAGATCGCCGCGAGCTGGTTGGAGTTTGCCGCGCTCGGCGGGCCCGCGGATCCGGACGGCATGCCGACCGCGGCCGCCGCCTTGATGCCCGGCACGCCTATCGACGACAGCATCGATCCCTCCGCCGGCGACGCGTGGGACTGGTTCAAAGTGACCGCCGACAGTGCCGGCGTGATCACGGTGATCACCGAGGCGCCTTCGGGCGATCTCGTGCTCGAAGTATTCCGCGACGGGGAATTCGGCGAAGCCGTCAACCGCTCGGATCAGGACATGCAGGGCGTCGTCGGCAACGAATCGCTGACCGTGCAGGCGGCCGCCGGCGAGACCTATTACTTCAAGGTGTCGCCCGCCTTCGAGAGCGGCGAAACGATCGCCTACCGGATTCGCGCCGGCATCATGTAGTCGGCCCCCTTGCGCCACGGCTGATTTCGGCGAAGATGAGCCGTATGCGCACGTGCCTTCGAAGACCGAGCGAGGCTCTCGCGCCTGTGGGCGTGCAGATCACACTTGCTCTTTGTTGCTTGGTCGGGGCGTCGGGGCTCGTCGGCTGCGGCGTATCCGGGGATGCGGTAGCGCCCGAGAGCGCCGTCGCGCCCGGCGATGGCGCTGCGCCTGGCGATGGCGTTGCACCCGGCGATGGCGTTCCTCCGTCGGCTGAGTTGGTGGTTGTCAACGCCGACGTTCATACCGTCGATCCCGCGCTTCCTCGAGCCGAGGCGTTCGCGGTGCGCGACGGGCGTTTCATCGCCGTGGGCGAGAGCGGCGAGATCGCCGCCCTCGCCGGTCCTTCGACCGTCGTGCGCGACGCCGGCGGCGCGACGGTGGTGCCCGGCTTCATCGACGGGCACGTGCACTTCGGCAGCGGAAGCTCGCTGATTCGCGGCGTCGATCTCACCGGAATCCCGTCGAAGCAGGAATGGTTGCGCATCATCGCGGCCAAGGCGGAGCGATTGCCCGATGGCGCGTGGATCGTCGGCGGCCGCTGGGATCACACTCTCGAAGGCGGAGAGTTTCCCACCAAGGAAGACCTCGACGCCGTCGCCCCCGCCAACCCCGTGGTGCTGAGCGACATCGACGGCCACACCTCGTGGGCGAGCAGCCGGGCGATCGAGATCGCCGGCATCACCGCAGACACGGCCGACCCACCGGGCGGGCGCATCCTGCGCCACCCGGAGAGCCGAGAGCCCACCGGTATCTTTCTCGAGAGCGGGGGGCTCGTGAGCGGCCACATCCCCGACCTGACGGCGGAAGAAAGACTCGAGGCCCGGCGCGACACGCTGCGCTTCGCCAACAGCGTCGGCATCACGATGGCCCACGACATGGCCGGCGCGGCGGCGCTGGACGACTACCTCGATCTCCTGCGTGCCGGCGACCTGAGCGTACGCATCTGGTTCGGTACCTACACCTCGCTCGATTCGATCGGCGAGGTCGAGGCGCTGCGCCGGGATGTGGCTGCGGAGGTGGAGGCGCTCATTCGCGGCGCCGAACAAGAAGGTGACTCGGCGGTGAGCCACGTGCGTCGACCTCTGCTGGAGGTCGGCTACATCAAGTTGATGATCGACGGGGTGTTGTCCTCGAGAACGGCAGCGATGCTGACGCCCTATGCCGATGATGCCGGCGAAACGGGCCTGCCGCGCCTGTCGCAGCACGAGCTCGGCGAGCTGGTGGCCGCCTGCAACGCCGCCGGTTTTCCGGTGGCGATCCATGCCATCGGCGACCGTGGCGTGCGCATGTCGCTGGACGCGTTCGAAGCCTCGCAGGCCGAGCACCGGCCACCTTTACCGAACCGCGTTGAGCACAACGAGGTGGTCGATCCGCTCGATGCTCCCCGCTATGCCGAGCTCGGCGTGCTGGCCTCGATGAACCCACATCACTGCATCACCGGCATCGACAAATACAACACGGCGCGGCTCGGGCCCGAGCGGTCGGCCTGGTCGTTCCCGTGGGGAAGACTGCGAGACGCGGGGGCGACGCTGGTTTTCGGCAGCGACTGGGCGACCGCGCCATTGGCTCCGATGGAGCATCTATATGCGGCGACGCTGCGGGAGAAGCCCGGCGGCGGTCCGACCGGCGGCTGGCATCCGGACAACCGCCTTGCCTGGGACGAGGCGCTGCGCGCGTACACGCTATCGGCCGCCGAGGCGTCGGGACACGGCGATCAGCTCGGCAGCATCGAGGTCGGCAAGCAGGCCGACTTCGTCGTCTTCGATCGCGCGTTGCCCGAACCCGTCGATCGCACCATGCTCGACCTGACGGTGATTGCCACCTACGTCGCCGGCGGGTCCGTATTCGACATCGCGGTGAGCGACACACGGCGCGCAGGAAACGACCATGAATGACCCCACCGATCGCACGGGGCCGCGCCTCGTCATCGCACTGGCCGCGGGCCTGTTCTTCCTGGAGTGGATCCCGACCTTTCTCGGCCCGTACGGCTACTTCATCGACGAGCTCTACTACCTTGCCTGCGCCGCCCGTCCGGCGTGGGGCTACGTCGACCACCCGCCGCTCTCGGTGCTGATCCTCGGCGTCAGCCGACGACTGCTGGGCGACAGCCTACCCGCGCTGCGCTTGGTTCCGGCCCTCACCGGTGCCGCCACTGTCGTGCTCACCGGAGCGCTTGCTCGGCGACTCGGGGCGCGCGCCTTCGGTCAGGGGCTCGCCGCTCTAGCGGTCGTGTTCGCGCCGATCCCGCTGATCATGTTCGGCCTCTACTCGATGAACGGCTTCGAAATGCTGCTGTGGACGGCGATGTTCTACGTGCTCGTCGTCTTGCTCGATGGGGACGACCCTCGTCTGTGGCTGCTGTTCGGCCTGCTGGCGGGGCTCTCGCTGCTCAACAAGCACACCACCGTGTTGATCGGCGCGGCGGTCGGGTTCGGCGTCGTGGTCAGCCCGGTACGCAAGCACCTGGCGACTCCGTGGCCGTGGCTCGGCGCCGGGCTCGCGGCCATCATCGTGTTGCCGAATCTCTGGTGGCAGTACGTCTATGGCTGGCCGTCGCTGGAGTTCTATCGCAACGCCGATCTCTACAAGAACGTTCCGACGCCGCCGCTCGAAGCCTTGAGCCAGCAGATCCTGTTGAACAACCCCGGGGCTTTCCCGCTGTGGCTGGCCGGCCTGTTCTTCTTCTTGCGCTCGTCACGCGGGCGTCCGTACCGCGCCATCGGCTGGGCCTGTGCCGGGCTCCTGATCATGATGATCTTCTCCTACAAGAGCCGGCCCGATCGCATTGCTGCCATGTACCCGGTGCTGTTCGCCGGCGGCGCCGTGTGGATCGAGGTGCTTGCGCACAGGCAGCGGCTCGGCTGGCTCAAGCCGGCAATCGTTGTTCTCGTCGTCGTCGCCGGCCTCGCGTTCCTGCCGCTTGTGGTGCCGGTTTTGCCGCCGGACGTGACCGGCTCGTACGCCGCGGCAACCGGCGTCGTACCGCAGATCGAGCGCGGTGAGGGCAAGGTTTCGCAGCTACCGCAATGGTTTGCCGACCGCTTCGGCTGGGAGGCTTTCGTCGCCGATGTCGAGGCCGCCGTGCGAGAGCTGACTCCGGAACAGCGGGCATCGGCGGTGATCGTCGTGCCCAGCTACGGGCACGCCGGAGCGCTGGAGCTACTCGGCGATCCCGACCTGCCCCCGGTCGTGACCCCGCAGAACACCTACTACTTTTGGGGTCTCGCGCTGCTGGCGGCGCGAACCTTCGAGGGCGGCATTGCCGTCGGCTCCGATCCGGCCGAGCTTGACGGCTTGTACGAGCAGGTCGATGCCGTCGGCGTTCACCGCTGCAGCCTGTGTATGCCCTGGCGCTCCGAGCTCCCGATCTATCGGGTGTGGGGCCCGCGCGTGCCGCTGGTGGAGGTTTGGCCGCAGCTCAAGCACTTCGAGTGAAGCCGGCGCTCGACGATTGCCCTTGACGCTTTCGCCGGGGTCCGGTTAGAAACGATGCCACGCTTCCCCGCGACCGGAGCAGAACGGCGTGAAGACCATCCGCGGCATCGGTATCGCTCTTCTCGTATTGATCGCGAGCTGCTCGTCGCCGCCCGAACCCGCAATTGAAACCGCCTGGGGCAACGCCACCACGGTCGAAAAGCTCGCCATCGGCGTCGAGTTCGGCAACGACGAGTACATGTTCGGCGGCATCCTCAGCATCGCGGTTGGGGCGGACGGCACGATGTACGTCTCGGACCGGCAACAGGACATCGTGCGCATGTACGACGCGGAGGGCATCTTCGTGCGGGACATCGGCCGGCAGGGCCAGGGGCCGGGCGAGTATTCGGTCGCGCCGATGCTCGGCGTGCTGCCCTCCGGAGACCTCGTCGTGCGAGAGGGCATGACCAGTCGGATCTCCTTCTTTACGGCCCGGGGCGAGTATCTCGACAGCTTCCCCAGCGCGCCGGGGTATGAGTTCGTCATCGATCGAGACGGCAACATCCACGCGCAGCGTTTCGAGGGTGACGTCGAGCTCGTCGAGTACTCGAGAACGGGGGAAGAGGTGGGCCGCGTGGCGTTCCCGCCCCGGGACAGGGCCGGCGACGCCACCTTCGTTCTCGGTTTCGGCGAGGGAGACATCTTCGCGTTTCCCACCGAGACGCACTCGGTCCGGAGCCCATTCGGTTATCTGGTCACCGGCCGCAACGACGCCTACGACATCGAGGTTCGCCACCCGGAGGGGACGATTCACCTCCGGCGCGACGTCGAACCCGCTCCCGTGGACAGCGACGAACAGGCCGAGTGGGAGGCATTTCGCCAGTCGCTGGTGGAGAGGGCTCAGGCGCGGGACCGCGACACCCGCTACGAGCCGATTCCCGACGTGAAGCCGTTCTTTCGCCGGTTCTGGGTGGGCGACGACGGCCGCATCTGGGTGTTTCGCTACGTGACCGCGTACAAGCGCGACGACATCGAACCGTTGCCTGAACGGCCCGAGCGACCCCTGCTCACCTGGCGCGAGCCCTGGACCTACGACGTCTTCGAGCCCGACGGAACGTTCCTCGGCTCGGTGGCCGTCCCCGAAACGCTGGTGCCGTTCGTGTTTCGCGGCGATCGAATCTGGGGTGCTCTGGCGGACGAGGAGGGCGTCGAGCGCGTCGTGCGGCTGCGCGTCGTTCCCGGCGAGGCGTGATGAGATCGGGCACCTACTCGCGCTTGATCCTCTCGAGCTCGTCGTTGCGCTCGATCACCGAGATGCCCTTGATAATCCAGGGCTCCGGATCCTCGCCCTTCAGATAGTGGCCGAACCACTGCAGGATCCGGTTGTGGTAATCGATCTGGTTCTTCTTCTGCCGGTTGGAGTGGTTCTCGTCGGCGTACACCAGCATGACGAACTGCTTGCCGGCCCGCCGGGCGTAGTTGTACATCTCCAAGCCCTGCCGGAAGTCGACGGTACCGTCGGCGTCGCCGAAGGCCATGAGCATGGGCGTTTCGAGCTGCGGGATCCAGATGATCGGCGACTCGCGGACGTACGCTTCCAGGTCGTCCCAGTAGGGGACGTCCATACGCGCTTGGCCGGTTTCCCAGTGAGCGGTCTCCGGCATGCCCTGGTTCCAGTGCAGCGTCCCCATCATCGAGAAGAAGTTGGTCAGCGCCGCTCCGGATACGGAAGCGGCGAAGATGTCGGTCTGCGTGGGCACGAAGGCCGCCTCGTAGCCGCCCCACGAGTGCCCCACCAACCCCACGCGATCGCCGTCAACCTTACCGGTATCGACCACCGTCTTGACCGCCGGGCGAATGCACTCGACCGCCGACGTTCCCGGCATGCGGCCGCGAAAGTAGATGTCCGGCTGCAGGACGAAGTAGCCCTGGCTCGTCCACACGGCGGGGTTGTAAGAGCTGCGCTCTGACGGCACCGAATAGCGGTGCACTCCCTGTGAGAGGCGCTCGTACACGTAGGTGATCATCGGGTAGGCGCGACCCTCTTCGTAGTCGGCCGGGTAGTACAACGCTCCCTGAACTTTTTTGCCGAACTCGCACGAGTAGTCGATGAGCTCGGAGTGCCCCCAGGCGAAGTCGGCCTGAAACGGGTTGGTTCGCGTGACCTGCGCGGCGCCGCTGAGATCCGGGCCACCGAAAAAGTAGTCCGGGGAATCGTCGAAATCCTGCACGACATAGGCGTAGGCCTCAGCGTCCTGCGCCTTGGTCAAACGCGCGACGTTCCTGTCGAGCCACACCAGGCGGGTCGGGTCTCCGCCTTCGCCGCTTGCTTCGAGGTGGGCGTACCCGGAATTCTTCGTCCACTCGCCGTAGATGCTGAGGAACAACGGCTCGTCGAGATCGATCGACTCGGCCGCACGGGGGCCGAAGCCGAAGCCCGACGGCGCGTTCAGGCGCACGAGTCGATGGCGGATCTCGTCGCGGGCGCCCTCGGTGAGGCGTAGGGCGCCGGTTCCGTCGGGGGTGACGCTCCAGATGTCGTAGCGGTCGTAGAGCAGCACCGCCTCATCGTCGTCGGCCCATCCCGCCACGCCCCACGACGGTTTCTGCTCCACCGGGTAGTCGTAGTCCTCGTTGACGAACGTCGTCGGCAGGTCGGAGGTCAGGTCGGTGTGCTCGCCGGAGGCGACGTCGTAGCTGACGTGCTGATCGTCCTTGAAATACAGCAGGTGCTCGCCGGTGGCGCTGCCGCCGGAGAAGTAGCGCACCCGATCGACGACGCGCGTGCGCTCGCCGGTGGCCACATCGATGAGATCGATGTCGACCCAGCGGCGACCGAACATGCCGTCGACCAGATACGGCATGCGGTTGGTTTCGGTCGCGTGCTTCTGCCCCTCGAGCAATGTGATCGATTCGTCGTAGTTGCTGCCGAGCTGGACAAAACGCCCCTCGTCGAGGTGCCACACCGAGAGGTAGCTCTTTGCCCGATCGCGGTCTTCCTGGAGCCTCTGCATGGGGATAACGCGCTCGTCGAGCGCGTGCCAGACGTCGACTTCGGCGGGCTCGGGCTCGTCATCGCCGGCCTGATCGGACCCCTCTCCGCCACCTGTCTCGCTGGTTTCTTCTTCCTCGCCGCCCGTCTCGCCGGCGGCTGCGTCGCCACCATCGGTCGGGGAGTCGGTACCCTCGGCCTCGTCGCTCGTGGCCGGCTTGGTCGGCCACTCGCGAATGCCGAAGAAGATGGCGCTGCCGTCATCGGCCCACTGCGGGGCGCGGTGCTCGACAACCCGCATCACGCCGTTGAGGTTGAAGTCGGCCAGCTCGCGATGATCGAAGCGCAGCGGCGCCGACGCACCGGCGTCGAGGCCGCGCCAGGCGAGCACGATGTGGGTGGGGTCGTCGTGGGCGTCGTCTTCCGCCGAGCGCAGCACGGCGAGGTCGGCAGCGTCTTTGCGCCAGGTCGGTTCGGTGAAGGTGGCGTCGCCGGAATCCAGGACCACCAGCGAGCTCGTGGCCGCGTCGTAAAGCTGGATGCCGTTGCCCGCGCCACTCTCGGTATCCACGGTCATTGCCAGACGAGGCGCTTCGTCCTGCCAGGCATATTCCGCGACGTTGCCGAAGTTGATGCTGGTACCGGATTCGAGGCTGCGGACGACGAGGTCGGCGGCATCCCGGCCCTCGGCTGCATACCCGCGCGTCAACAGATATGCGCCGCTGTCGTCGAAGGCGAACGAGTTGACGGCCTCGAGGATCTCCTCTTCGCCGATCTGCAAGTCCATCAGCCCCATCTTGTTGCGCAATGGCTCGTCGTCGCCACGGTTGCGGTCTCGTTCGGCTTCCGAGTACCCGATGCTGTAGGCAAGCCAGCGGGAGTCGGCGGAAAAGGACGGCGAAGCGCCGTTCTCGACGACGTGCGTCGTCGCGTCGGGCGCGGCCGTGTCGTGCACGCGAAGCTCCGATGTGCCGTCGACACGGCGAATGCCGACGGCCAATCTCGCGCCGTCCGGCGCCAGCACGCCGGAACCGAGCGTCTCCCACTGCCCGTAGTCGGCGGCCGTCACGGGTGCCCTCTGCTGGGCGGTCGCTTCGGATGCACCGGAAAGCGTCAGAGTCGATGCCGCGAGCAAGATGACGGTTACGACCGTCGTGATGCTCGGAACAAGAACGTAATCGCGTCGTTGCGCGCGGTCGGATGCCATGGCTTCCTCGCTCCTTTTGTTGGCGTCTGGCGCAAAGAATATCCCGAAAGGATGTATCGTTGCGCGTAACGTACGCAGCCGGTACTTACGTCGCGGCCACACCGCCGCGGAAGATGGCTGCGTCGCAGGATACGCTTGCGTGCGTATCCTTGGCGGGAGCGGTTTCCCCGAAACCAGACGAGGAAAGGACGTGTTGAGCTCGATGGGCGGAGAATCCGACGTCTCCCGGAAGCCGGCCTTGCTCGGGCCCAGGGCCCGCCGCGGCGCCGTCGCGGGACTTCTGATCGCTGTGGTATTGGTCGCGCTTGTTCCCTCGATGGCGCAGGCCCAGGTGCCGTCTGATCCGGACGCCAAGACCCGCGCGGAAGCCATCGAGCTCAAGCGTCGCGAGAAAGTTGCGAGGCTGTGGCCCGAGCGCACGTCGCCGATCGCCGAGATCGCCAACGGTTTCGTTGAAAGAGGCCTGCTCGACGGTGTCGGCTCGGGGCTCGGCGGCGGCAACGGGGCCCAGCTCGCCATCGGCGGCATGCGGTCCGGTCAGGGTCTGTCGCTCGGTGTCGGCTACCGTCGCAGCGATCTGTGGCGCGAGCGCTTTGGCTTCCGCTCCACCGTGCGCGGCACGATCGAGAGCGCCTGGATGGCGGACACGCAGTTCTACTTCCCGCCGCTTTATACCGAGCGCGGCTTTCTCGACATCTACGCGCGCTACGAGTATTCGCCGCAGATGGATTATTACGGCGAGGGGCCCAACAGCTCGCTCGACGATCGCAGCAGCTACGCGTTTACGGATATTCGACTTGTAGTGCGGGGCGGCTGGGAGTTCTACGACTTCCTACGCATTGGTGGAACCGCCGGTGGGCTCAACGCCTGGACCGGGTCCGGAAAGCGCGGCGGAGTGCCCACGATCGAGGAAGAGTTCGACCCCTCGACCGTTCCCGGCCTGTTCGTCAATGGCGAATTCATGCAGACGGGCCTTTTCGTGCAGGTCGATTGGCGGGACAACCCGGGCGGGCCGCGCTTCGGCGGCAACTACAAGCTCGAGTGGACACATTTCTGGGATCTGACGGAGGCCGATCAATTCAATTTCCGCGTCCTCGACGGCCTCATCGAACAGTACTGGCCGTACGCCAATCGGACGCGCGTCTTCGCTCTCCGCCTGCAGGGAACCTACACGTTCACGAGCGAGGGCCAGGATGTGCCTTTCTACCTGCAGCCCACCCTGGGCGGCAACGACGACCTGCGCGGCTTTCAACGCTACCGCTTCTACGCCAACAACCGGTTCTTCTTGAACTTCGAGCACCGCTGGCACTCGTTCGCCGGCATGGACGTTGCCTTGTTTGTCGACGCCGGCAAAGTGGCCAACGATGCGCGGCAGCTGTACGGCGAAGACCTGCGCGTCGACGGCGGCATCGGCTTCCGCTTCAAGCTCGCCGAAACCGTCATCATGCGCATCGACCAGGCGTACGGCAACGAGGGGTATCGCTTCATGTGGACCTTCAGCAACATCTTCTGATGCGGACAACGCTCATGACGAAGAGACTCGGGGCAACGGTCATCCTGAGCGCGGCCCTGTTTGCCGCGTTCGTCCTCGTGGCGCGGCCGGCACAGGCCCAGAAGTTCTACCCGGACGACCCCTTGTGGGAGTTGCCGCCGCCGATCGACACGGTCGACCCTCAGACGATCGTGCTCTCCGGCACCATGGAGTGGTTCACGAACCAGTTCACTAGCCCGGGAGATCGCCAGCCGGCCGAGGGTGTCATTCCGGCGCAGAACGTGAACACCCTGGGTGAGGTCCCGGACGATCCCTGGTTCACGAATCGACACGGACGCAAGCGCATGACGCTGGAAGAGCTCGTTGCCGGGCCCGGCGACGAGTTGCCGCCACGCACCGACGAGCCGTGGCGTGTGCTCACCGTCAAGGCCTTCGGCGACCGCCCCGGCATCCTGGTCGCCGATGCCAACGACGTCCTCTATTTCTTGCGCTTCGATCCGAAGAATCACCTGGAGCTGAACACCGGCGCGAGTCTCATCGGTCCCAAGTTCTACTACGCAGCCGGCTACAACGTTCTCGAGAGCTACCTCGTCTATTTCGAGCCCGAGCAACTCGTGATCCACCCGGGAGCAGAGCAGATCTCGAGCTTCGGCCAGCTTCGCGACCTGATTCCGGAGGACATCGACGCCTTCCTGAAGCTCGTCGGGCGGGATCGCGAACGCGGCTACCGCGCCGTTGCCACGCGGCTTCCGCGGCGAGAGGTTCTCGGCAACTGGCAGTTCTACGCAACCCGCAGCGACGATCCCAACGACATCGTGCCCCACGAGCACCGCCGCGACCTGCGCGGCATGTGGGCGCTGCACGCCTGGGTAAACAACTTCGATTTTTCGCCCGCGCAAACGGCCTCGGCGCTGGTCTCGGACGGCCCGGGTCAGCCGCAATACATTCGCCGCTACGTCATCGATTTCTTCAAGACCCTCGGCGCCGGCGCCCGGGGGCCCAAAGAGGCGCGCGACGGCAACGAGTATCGCTTCGAGCTCACCCAGGCGCTCAGGAACGTCGGTTCGATGGGGGTCGTGACGCCGGCGTGGGCGAAGGAGTCCTATCCGCGGGTGCGGGGTGTCGGTCGCTTCGGTGGAAGGGTCTTCGACGCCGATGCATGGACGGCGGACACTCACTTCGTGACCTGGGCCAACCGCCTTCCCGACGATATGTATTGGGGCGCCAAGCTGGTGATGAGCTTCACCGACGAGGAAATCGGCGCCATCGTCGACACCGCCGGTTACTCCGATCAACGGGCCACGCAGTGGATCGCCAATGCTCTCATCGAACGCCGTGACGAGATCGGCCGCGATTTCTTCTCGCACGTGCTTCCGCTCGACAACTTCCGCATCGAGAACAACCGGCTCGAGTTCGACGACCTGATGGTGGTGTACGACTTCGCCGAGCCTCGTGAGCTCGGGGCCGCCTGGTACAGCTTCGACAACATGACCGGGGAGAGCACGATCATCCTGGCTTCTCGGGAAGATCAGTTCGAGTTGCTGGACGAGCTGACGAGTGCCGCCGAGGGCTCGTACTTCTCGGTGAGCATCCAAGGCGGGACACCGGGGATGAACGTCATCGTCTACCTTCGCAGGGAGAACACCGGCCTCGCCGTCGTCGGCATCGATCGCAACTGGCCCGGCAAGCTCGAGGTCGCGCCCACGACCGCTGTCACCGCCGACGTCGGGTTCAGTCGCTTCGAGTCGCTCGACGACGATCTCAAGGTGTTGCTCGATGGCCCGGCAGAGGCCTACAACGAGACCACCGGACGCAGCCTGACGACGCAGCAGTGGTTTGACCAGCTCGCGTTGTCGGAGCGCACGACGTTCGATGCCGTCACGCACGCCCTCAAAGGCAGCGAGCTTGCCGATGAGAACGGCGAGGACCTGGGAACGGCGTTCGACCTGATCGCAGGGGTGGAGCGCATCGCCGGGCAGTACTCAGGGCGGGGAGGCGACCAGCAATTCCGCCTCTATGTTGATATCAAGCCCGAAACCGAAGACATCCTGACGCGCTCGACGCAGTTTTTCGTCGACCACGAGAACACCGTCTATCACGTCGGCTACCCCCGCTCATACCGGCAGATCGGCGATGTGCCCAACATCCAGTTCTCCGTCTCCGAAAACGGCCTGCGCGCCGACATCGACGTCGACTACCGCTCCAGCAAATCGCCGCAGGCGTTGTTCAACGGGCATCTGACGTCGTCCAACTCCGACGTGCGCGCCGGCGACAACCACGACAAGCACAACGGACGCTGGGTGGGGCTCACGAACTGGTGGCAGGACTTCTTCGGGAATATCGGCGTGCGCAAGGCGGCGAGCGCGGACCTGATGACGCGCACGATGGACGAGTTCCCCACGCCGTTGCCGCCTGACCGCCCGCTGGACGCCGCGCCGGCAGAGCTGTACGAGGCAGCGCAGGAATTCCTCACGGATTGGCTCGTGCGAGAAAAAATCGACGAGGCGATGCACTTCTTCTCCCAACGTGTCATTGCCTGTATCAACATCGACGAAGGCGCGCGGACGGAGCTTCTCGGTATCGAGGACGCGGTCGTGGAAATGCGCGAGATCATGAACGTTGCGCTCGACACCTTGCCGGACCGGGACAACCTCACCGAGGCGCTCGACGCGGTGCCGCTGCAAGACGAAGATCAGGCCGACCGCATCATGTCGCATCCCTTCGACGGCGATTTCACGATCATCGAGGTGCGCAACAGCGTCGCTTCCGACTTCATGTGCAGCACGCGGCGCGGCATGGATCCGCCGCCCATGCCCGGCGGGCCGGATGAGTTGGGTACGTACTACGGCACGATATTTCGCTTCAAAGCGCGCGACGATCTGGGAGGGGCGTTCGGCCTGCTGTGGGACAGGCAGGAAGGCGCCTGGAAGATCATCTCGTACGCTCTGATCGAGCAATAGTGTCCGATTCGAGACCCGAAATTCGCTACGCCGCCGACATGTCGGCCCGGCAGAAGTACCGCCTGATGACCTCGGTGATCGTGCCGCGTCCCATCGGTTGGCTGTCAACACGCTCGGTGGACGACATCGACAACCTCGCGCCGTTCAGTTACTTCGGCGCGGTGGCCTCGGAGCCCATGCTTATCGCTGTCGCCATCGGCCGGCGGGGCGACGAGCCGAAAGACTCACTCGTGAACATCCGCGAGACGGGGGTCTTTTGCGCCAACATGGTGACCGAACGTCATCTGGAGGCGATGAACCGGACCGCCGGTGACTATCCGGCCGGGGTCAGCGAGTTCGAAGCGGTGGGCATCGCCAAGGGGGAGGCGAGCGAGATCGACGCGCCGTTCGTCGCGGATTGCCCGGTCGTGCTCGAATGCCGCGTCTTCAAGGAGGTCGACCTCGGTGCGGCGACCACGTCCTTGATCCTCGGCGAGGTGCACGCCGTCCGTTTCGGGCCCGAGACCCGCGAGCTGTGGGACAACGACTTCCTCGACACGAGCTCCTTCAAGCCTGTGGGGCGCCTGTGGGGCGGGTACTACTCCCTGGTCGACGACATCTTTCGCGTCGATCGACCCAAGATCGACCGGGAGACGGGCGAAGAGATGTAGCAGGGCGCAGAGAACTCCCGCCTCTTCCCGGAAGTTTTTCGGTGCGCTGCGAGCACCCGCGACCCCTGTTGCGCCGGCGGCGCGCTGCGAGCACTCGCGACCCCTGCTGCGCCGGCGGCGCGCCGCGAGCGCTCGCGACCCCTGTTGCGCCGCCGAGGCGCTTGATACCATCCCGCGACCCGACGACGATCCTCCGGCCTCGCAGCCGTGTCCCCGACGAAGGAGTACCAAATTGCCTCGGACACACGAGACAGTCCCTGCGCGCGAGCATACGACCTGGCGCCGGCGGTCCGGTTTTGCTGTGACTGCCTCTTTGTTCCTGCTGGGGGCTGCCGCTTGTCGTCCGTCGACGGGACCCGGGGAGCAAGCCTCGTCTGAGGCGGGCACGGGGCGCACGGGAGCGGTAGAGAGCTCCGGGCAACCGGTGGCGGACGCGTCCGGCGATTGGACCCGGTTCCGAGGGCCCAACGGGTCGGGCGTCATCGACGTGAGCGGGTTGCCGACGGAGTTCGGGCCCGACACCAACGTCGTGTGGAAGACACCGTTGCCGTTCGGGCATTCGTCACCGATCATCGTCGGCGATCGCATCTACGTGACCGGCAGCGAGGGCGACGCCTTGCTGACTCTGGCAGTTGACGCAGAGCGCGGCGAGATCGTATGGCAGCGCGACGCGAAACGCGCGTTCGACGCCGCGATGTACAAGGAAAACGACGCCTCGTCACCCACGCCGGCGAGCGACGGTGAGAACGTCTTCGTCTTCTTCTCGGAGCTCGGCCTGCTGTCATACGACAGGGAGGGCAACGAGCGTTGGCGTGTGGAGCTCGGCCCGTTCGACAACTTCTACGGTATGGCGGCGTCGCCCGTGATTGCCGGCGACCTGGTGCTGTTGTTGTGTGATCAGGTCGAGGGGTCCTTCTTTCTCGCGCTCGACAAGAACACGGGCGAGCAACGTTGGCGCGCCGAGCGGCCCGGCCGCATCGAGAGCTACACGACACCGGTGCTGTATCCGGCGGACGTGCCGACCTCCGTGCTCGTCTTCGGTTCCGGTTGGATCGATGCCTACGCTCTCTCGGACGGGGCGCACCAATGGGAGATGCCGGGCGTGGGCGAGGGCCCCGTGGCCAGTCCGGTGGTGGCGGGTTCGATGATGGTGGTGACCACACCGAACCACGTCGAGGAGCCTTTTCCGACGTTCGAAGCCCTTCTCGCCACCGCTGATACGGATGGCGACGAGCGCATGTCGGCGACCGAGTTCTCCGTAGTCCCCGGATTCGGCGAGCACTTCGGCTGGACCGACCGAGACAGCGACGGACTCCTCACCGCAGAGGAATACGAAGCGCTCGTGGCGATGGCCGAGGGGTCGACCTACGGTGTCATCGGCATCTCCTTGCCGGACGACGGCTCTTCCCGAGCCGGTCAGATCGTCTGGACGCACGAGCAGAGTCTTCCCTACATCCCCACTCCATTGGTGTACGACGGCGTTCTCTACCTCGTGCGGGACGGCGGCATCGTGCAGAGTCTCGACCCCGCCACCGGCGAGGTTTTCAAGCGAGGCCGGACATCGAGGGCGGCGGGTTCCGTCTTCTCCTCGCCGGTCGCGGCGGACGGCAAGATCATCATCGCCAGCCTCGAAGGGGAGATCGCGGTGCTGCAGGCGGGGCCGCAATGGGAGGTGATGGCGGTGAGCGAGATCGACGAACCGATCTACTCTTCGCCGGCGCTGGCCGACCAGCGCGTCTACGTACGCACTCCCACTTCGCTTTACGCCTTCGGTGAGCGCTGATTGCGCGGGAGCACGACGCCGCGCCGGCCCCGTATAATGAGGGCCTCTCGAAAACCGTTCCCCACGAGATCAGGTGTCGAAATGTCCCGAATCACGCGTGTCCTGGTTCTGCTGACCTGCCTGACTGCCCTTGCTTGCGGCGGCGGGGATACCTCGGAGGATGGCGGCGCCTCGGCGCCGCGTTTCCTGAGCATGGGTACGGCGCCTCCGGGTGGCGCCTTCTTCCCGGTTGGCGGTGCTCTCGCCGAGGTGTTCAACGCTCACGGCGGCTCCAGCATGACCGCCGAGGCGACCAGCGGTTCGCAGGAAAACATCCGCCGGCTCGCTTCCGGCGAGCTCGACTTCGCGCTCTCGAACTCGGCCATCACCTACTTTGCCGTGCGCGGCACGGAGGGCTGGGACCAGGCCTACCCGGTCCGCGCCGTCATGACGCTCGCACCCAACGTCGCCATGTTCGTCGCGCCGGCTGGGGGCGACGTCAATGTCATTGCCGACCTCGCCGGCAGGCGTGTCAGCGTAGGACCGGCGGGTGCAGGTTTCGAGTATTTCGTCCGACCATTGCTCGCCGCGCACGGCGTTACCTACGAGGATTTCAGCCCCGTCAACGCCACCCAGGCGGGCGCCGTCGATCTGCTTACCGACGGCTCCGTAGCGTCGGCGTTCCTCGGCGGCGCCGTGCCGACCGCTTCGGTTACGCAGGCGGCAGCGGTGCAGGACATCGTGCTCATCCCCTTCGACGAGGCGGCCAAGGAGCAGTTGATCGCCGACTATTTGTTCTTCCGCTCGGCGACGATTCCGGCCGGCACCTATCGTGGCGTGGATACCGACTTCGACGGGCTCGACGTCGGCTCCATGCATCTGATCACCAGCGCTGATGCGGACGAAGAGCTGGTGTACGCGGTGACCAAAGCGCTGTACGAAAACCGAGAGGCGGTGGTCGAGCGCCACGCCGCCGGTCGCGCCATCAACCCCGCCAACGTCGTGCGTGACACCGGCACCGAGTTCCACCCCGGCGCGATCCGCTTCTATCAGGAAATCGGCATCTGGCAGCAATGACAGCGAAGAGGGAGCCGCACGTGGCCCGGCCGACCGGGCTCGTTGTTACCGCGCTGGGCACGGCGATCTGCCTGCTGACGCTGCTCGAGGTGAACTACCCGCGCCTTGCGCCGCCGGCCCAGCTCGCGCTCTTCGCCATGCTCGGCCTCGTGCTGTGCTACCTCACCGTCCCGGCGCGCAAGGATCTTCGCGGCGTTGCCTGGGCGCGGTACGTCGATCTCGGGCTCGCCGGCCTTACCGTGGCGGTGTTCGGCTACGTCTTCATCCAGAATGAACCGCTGCTGCGGAGGTTCTGGGTGGGTGGCCAAACGCTCGGTAATCGCGCCGGCTCGGAAACTCGGCTCGACATCGTCGTCGGCGTGCTGGGGTTGATCCTGATCCTCGAGGCCGCGCGCCGGTCTCTCGGCAAGGCGCTGCCGCTGCTGGCCGGGTTCTTTCTCGCCTACGGTTACCTCGGTCCGTATTTGCCGGCGTGGCTCTTTCCCCACCGCGGTTACGGCGTCGAGCGGCTCGTCGCCCAGGCGTTCCTGCAAGGCCAGGGTGTGTTCGGCATCGCCATGAACGTGATGTTCACCTATGTGTTCCTGTTCGTGGTGTTCGGCGCCTTCCTACAGGCTACCGGCGCAACGCGCTTCATCATCGACTTCGCCGACAGCATCTTTCGCGGCAGCCCCGGAGGACCGGCCAAGGTAGCCGTGGTCAGTTGCGGCATGATGGGATCGCTGTCGGGCAGCGCCGTGGCTACCTGCGCCGTTGTGGGCACGTTGACGATTCCCAGCATGCGCGCCGCCGGTTTTCGTTCGAAGGTCGCGGGCGGTATTGCGGCGGCGGCAAGCTCCGGTGGCGCGCTGATGCCGCCCGTCATGGGCGCCGGCGCCTACATGATGCTGGAGATCGTGCAGCCGCCGGTGACGTACCTGGAGATCATCCGTGCGGCCTTGCTGCCGGCCATCCTGTATTACTCGTCGTTGTTGCTGATCGTGCATTTCACCGCGCGCCGGATGGCGGGCGAGATGGTGGTCGAAGGCGACGTCGAAGAAGAGCAGGGCCCGCGGCAACTTCCGGTAAACTGGGAGGGCGCGATCTTCGGTGGCGCACTGGCAGTCTTGATCGCCCTGCTTCTGATGGGCAACACGCCGTTTCGGGCGGTGACCTTGGCGCTCGGCACGATCGTGGTGCTCGGCATGATGAACGAGCGCACCCGGCTGGGCGCGACCGATTTCTTCAAGGCCTTCGGTCGCGCCGCCGTCGACATGGTGCCGTTGATCGCGGCTGCCGCATGCGTCGGCGTCGTCATCGGCGTGGTCACGCTCACCGGCGTCGGCACGCGCCTGCCGGCGACCATCATCCCGCTGGCCGAGCAGAGTCTGCTTCTCGCGCTCATGATGATCATGGTGTCGTCGATCATCCTCGGCATGGGGTTGCCGTCGGCGGTGGTCTATCTGCTGCTGGCGACCCTGATCGGGCCGGTTCTGGGCGACCTGGGCGTCGTGCCGCTGGCGGCGCATTTCTTCATCTTCTACTTCGGCATGATGTCGATGGTGACGCCGCCCGTTGCATTGGCGGCCTACGTGGCCGCATCGATCGCCGGCGCCGACATCATGCAAACGGGATGGCAGGCGTTCCGCTTCGCGCTGGTGGGATTCTCGTTGCCGTACATCTTCGTCTTTCGCCCCGAGTTGCTCATGCTGGCGCCCGATGGCGACACCGCTTCTGTCGGCGCCATTACCTACGCCACCGTGATCGCAGCGCTCGGCGTGGTGGCGCTGGCGTCGGGGCTTGCCGGCTACCTGCGGGCACCGCTGTCGACGCCCTGGCGTATCGCCTTGTTTGCCGCTGCCGCCCTGTTGCTGGCACCCGGGCGCGGGATCGAAGTTCTCGGCGTCAGCATCTTTCCGATCGATGTTCTCGGCGTTCTGGTGCTCGGCGGCGTGACCGTGCTCAGCTCACGCGAGAGCGCGGCTGCGGCGACCGGAGCGAGTACGAGCTGAGGCCTCCGCCTCCGTTGTGGGGCTGATCGGCGACTCCGGACCTGCGCGACACCGCCAAGGAACAGGCCGGTCCGCGGCCGTCACATACAGGGACGGGAACGACGCCGGGCAACATACGTATCGCCGGTTGTCGAGCTACGGCGCAGAGCACATGTGAATCACATGTGCGAGTATTGAAGGATGCCCATCATGATCCAGGTTCGCAACGTTCCGGACCGGTTACACCGAGAGCTCAAGCGTCGCGCCAAGGTCCACGGCCAGACGCTGACCGACTACGTCCAGGAAATTCTCGAGCGCGAAGTGGCAAAGCCCGATCGGCGCGACGTCTTGGCACGAATCTTCCGGCGTGAGCCGGTGGACTTGGGCGACGTCACCGCCGCCGAGTTGGTTCGGGAGGGCAGGCGTGAGGCCGGTCGCGAGTGAGACCAGCGACCGATCCGGCGCATGTGGTCGTCGACGCTTCGTCTCTGGTCGACTTTCTGCTCCGACCGCAGCCGCAGAGCTCGCTCGCCGTGCTGATGGAACGAGGCCGGGGAGAGCTGCACACTCCCGCTCTGTGCGACGTTGAAGTCCTCGCCGCCCTCCGGCGCGGCGTAGAGCGAAATCGCGTACCGCTTAATACGGCGGAAGAGGCGCTCGCCGACCTGGCCGATCTACCTCTCAATCGCTGGGAGCACGGAGTCATTCTCAGGCGCGCGTTCGGGCTGCGCCACAACTTCACCGCATACGACGCAACCTACGTCGCCCTGGCGGAGGCGCTCGGAGCCACGTTGCTGACGGCCGACCTGCGGCTGGCGCGGGCCGTACGCACGCACACGGCCGTCGACGTGATGGAGCCGGCCTCGCGAAACGGTTGATCGAGCGAGCTTGGTGATCGGCGCTCTGTGCTCAGGCGATCCAGGGAAGCGTCCAGACGATCACCGCGGCGACGGCGAACCATAGCCGGCCGCGGCGGTCGATCGTCTCCACGAGCTCGAGCCGGCCCCGCGCGTGGAGATGGGCGGTTGCCGCCATCGTCAGCAGGGTGGCCAGAATCAGCGAGGTCGAGCCGAGCATGAACCAGTCGAGGCGCGTCAGGTAGGGGAGGCGCGGCACCAGGCTGCTGAGAGCGAAGCGGTAGGCGATGGCCGTCAACATGGTGGTGACCACCACGCTCATGCGTGTTGTTACGACCGACGGGTCGATCCAGAAGACGGTCCACGCCATGGTGACGATCATCATCAACGGCAAGATCACCTGCACCACGTAGTACCGGAGCCGGCGCTCTCCGTCGACCACCATGGCGACGCCCGAGAGCGCCTCCCCGTCCGGCGTCAGGAGCAACGGCAATGGCTCGATGCGAACCGGCCCGATCCACCAATCGCTGACCGAGAGCTCGTCGCGCCGTGTGGTGAGGTCGGCGTCGGGATCGGCGACCATTTCCACATCAGCGCTGGCTTCGGCCGTGGCCGAAACGACGTGGACGATGAAGCGTTGCGTGTCGAGAGGGAACTCCCGCAGATCCATGGCGGCGGAAAACGTGCCGATGAAGCGCTGTACGTACGACACCCTGCCGTCGGGATGAACCCGCAATTCCTCGGGAAGGGTGGTCTCCCCGTCCCGTCGATTGACGATCTCGAAGCGTGGATGCCAGAGCTCGGTCATCGAAAGAGTCATCACCACGTCCGAGATTGCCGCGAGCCTGGGGTCCCGCCAGTCCGCTCGCATCACAACGTCCGCCGTGAACGACTGGTCGGCGCCGTTGACGGTGGTCAGGTCGAGCATGAAGAAGGAGACCTCGACCCGCGTGGGGCCGCCGTCGGCCGCCGGGCGGGAGAGCAAATCCGCGGCCGGCGCCGGTTCCTGGGGCGCAAGAAGCACCGCCGGTTCCTGGGGCGCCAGAAGCACCGCCGGTTCCTGGGGCACCAGAAGCACCCCCGGTTCCTGCGGCGCCAGAAGCGCCCCCGAGATGAGCAGCGGCAATAGCATGGAAAACATGGATTTCGGCGACCTTTCGAGATTGCGCACATGCTAGCGGAGTTTCGACAGAGACGCTCGCGGCGGCGGGGAACCGTTGCTCGACCATTACTGTGGAGGCTGTCGTCGAGGACCTCGGGCTGTGTGGTGGCGCCGTTGCGGCACGCTCGCGTAGAATCCCCGCTGTCACGTCGGCCCTCGTCGACGGGCCGCGCACCCGCCGGGTGAGCCTTGCGCCGGCGGGTCCACACAGGAGGGCATTGTGCTGGCTTGGAAGCTGCGTCGTCGCCACTTTCTCATCACGATCCTCGCGGCGCTCAGCGTCGCATCCACCACCGTCGCCGTCGGTGCGCCCCAGGCACCACGCTTCATGACCGCACGGGACGCGCAGGCGTTCACCACCGTCGGCAGCCCGCGCATCTCGCCGGACGACCAGTGGGTGCTGTACACGAGCAGCGAGAGAGACTGGGACGATGACCAGCTTGCCCGCACGACGCACATCTGGCGCGTGGGGATCGATGGGACGAACGCACGGCAGCTCACCTTCGGGGAGGCGAGCACGGGGTCGCCGCAGTGGTTTCCGGACGGTCGCACGGTCGCCTTCACCTCGTCGCGCGACCAGGGTGACGACGAAGACGGCGGCACACAGGTGTTCTTCATGTACGTCGACGGGGGCGAGGCGTGGAAGGCTACCGAACACGACGGCGGAGTATCGGGATTCTCTATCTCTCCCGACGGCACCAAGCTGGTGCTGACGGCGCGCGAACCCCTGAGCGAGGAGGGTCGCCGCCGCGGCCGTGAGCGCGACGACGCCGAGGTGGTCGATCAGGACTTCCGCATGTCGCATCTGTGGTTGCTCGACATCGAATCGGGCGAGGAGACGCGTCTCACCGAAGGCGAGTTCACCGTCTCGGACCCGCAGTGGTCGCCGGATTCGTCGAAGATCGCCTTCGTCACGCGGCCGAACACCAAGATCGACGACTCCTCCTGGAGCGACGTCTGGGTCGTCGATCTCGAGGGGAACGCGGAGAAGTTCTACGAGAACGCCGGCCCTGACGGTAGCCCGCGCTGGTCGCCGGACGGCGCCACCCTGGCGATCGCCGCCAAGCCGCAGCCCGGCAACACGCAGTGGTATAGCAAGCTGCACCTCTTTCCCGCCGACGGCGGCGAGCCCATCGTCATGCTCGAGGACTTCGACCTGAACTTCGGCGCGCCGATCTGGTCGCGCGACGGCAGGACGATCTACTGGTCGACCGGCGAAGGGACGACGGTGAACCTGTTCGGAGTCGATCTCGACTCCGGCGAGCTCACCACGCGCCGGGCCCCCATGCGCGGGCAGAACGGCCAGTGGCAGCTCTCGAACGACAACAACACCTGGGTGTTCACGCACAGCAGCCCGGCGCGGCCCGGCAACATCTGGGCGGCGCCGCGCCAGGGCGACGGTTTCGGCGCGGCGGTGCAGCTCACCGACGCCAACGCCTGGGTCGAAGAAGAGAACGTCCAGCTCGGTCGCGTCGAGACCATCCGTTGGGGCAATTCCGACGGCGGAACGATCGAGGGCGTGATCACCTTTCCGGTGGGCTTCGAGGAGGGCATGCGCTTCCCGCTCATCGTCAACCCGCACGGTGGGCCGAGCGGCGCCTCGATCGAGAGCTTCTCCTCCACCAACCACATGTTCGCCGGCAACGGCTTCGGCGTGCTGCAGATCAACTTCCGCGGCAGCTCCAACTACGGGCAGGAGCACCTCAACGCCAACCAGGACAACTGGGGTATCCGCGATTACGACGACATCATGGTCGGCGTCGACCACGTCATCGACCAGGGCTGGGTGGATCCTGACAGGATGGTCGCCTACGGCTGGAGCTACGGCGGCTACATGACCTTCTGGATGTCGACGCAGACCGATCGATTCAAGCTCATCTCCCCGGGCGCCGGCCTGTCGAACCTCTACTCCATGTACTCGACCACCGACATCCCCGCTTATCTGGGATGGTTTTTCGGCACACCCTGGGACAACGAGGAGGTCTACCTGCGGCTCTCGCCGATCCGCCATGTCAAGAACGTCACCGCCAAGATGCTCATCATGCACGGCGCAGAGGACGCGCGCGTGCCGCAGGAGCAGGCGGTGGAGTTCTACAAGGCTCTCGTCGACCTGGGCAAAGACGTGACCTTCGTGCGCTACCCGCGTCAGGGGCACGGTATCGGCGAGCCGCGGCTGGCCATGGATCGGCTGCGTCGCTATGTGTGCGCGTTTACCGACGTGTTGGACATGGACTCGACGACCGAGTCCTGTGAAAACGGCGTTCCCGTCGGGGCGGCCGAAGGGGACGAGAGCGTCGGCGACAACGGGCTCATCGACGTCGACCTGTCGCCGGGCAGTCCGCATCGTGCGCGGTCAGGGGCCGACGGGCTCGACCGAGGGATCTTCGAGATTGGTCGGCGTGAGGGCGACTTGTGGCCGTAGCTTCGAAGAACGTCATTGATGGGTACGGAAGACCCCTGTCCGACCTGCGGGTCTCCGTTACCGATCGCTGCAATTTTCGCTGTGGCTATTGCATGCCGCGCGAGGTGTTCGGCGAGGGATACCAGTTCCTTCCGCGCCGCGCCATCCTGCGGTTCGAGGAGATCCACCGCGTTGTGCGCATTGCCGCCGAGCTCGGCGTACGCAAGGTTCGCATCACCGGTGGCGAGCCGCTGTTGCGGCACGATCTGCCCCAGCTCATCGGCATGCTCGCCGAGGTCGACGGCATCGAGCTTGCGCTCACCACCAACGGGGCGCTGCTGCCCAAGTTCGCCCGCGAGCTGGTCGACGCCGGATTGCGCCGCGTCACGGTGAGCCTCGATTCGCTCGACGATGACATCTTCCGGGCGATGAACGACGCCGAGTTCTCGGTGGCGGAGGTGCTCGATGGAATCGATGCCGCGGCGGCAGTCGGGCTCTCGCCGATCAAGATCAACGCCATGGTGAGGCGCGGCGTGAACGAGGATTCGGTCGTCGAGCTCGCGAAACACTTCCGAGGGTCCGGGCACGTCGTGCGCTTCATCGAGTTCATGGACGTCGGCACCACCAACAATTGGCGGACGGAAGACGTTTTCCCGGGTGCCGAGATCGTCGAGCGGATATCCGCCGAATTTCCTGCCGAGCCGATCGAGCCCGCCTACCGCGGTGAGGTCGCCAGGCGCTGGCGCTACACCGACGGGCAGGGAGAGTTCGGCGTGATCACCTCGGTGACACAGCCGTTCTGCGGCGATTGCACGCGCGCCCGCCTGTCCGCCGAGGGAATCCTCTACACCTGCCTGTTCGCGGCCGAAGGGACCGACCTGCGCGACACGCTTCGCTCCGGCGGCTCCGACGAGTCGCTGCGCAAGCTGCTCCGCGGTATCTGGCAAGCCCGCGAGGATCGGTACTCGGAGCGACGTTTCGCGGACGGCGAGCGGCCTTCGCGTATCGAGATGTCATACATCGGCGGGTAGCCGATGCGCGGTGGCTCGGACCATAGGGTTGTAGACGGGAGCTTGGGTGCTAGGCGGGTCGGGACGGGGCAGCGACGCCCTTAGGCGTGAGGTGCGGGTACTTGAGCGGCTTCGCCGCGTCTGCGGTTCGCAGTACACGCTACAGGGCATCACTGCCCCGACCCGACCCTCTGCAAGGTTCCGTCAAGACGAGGCTCCCTGCCCAAACCCGCCCGGCACACCGACCCTGATGCCCTCAGATGGCCATAGGCCCTACCGCCGTCCGCCGGAGGTATCGGCGGGCAGCATAGGCGGCCGAGCGCGAGTGCCTGGCGCCACGCAGCCACTTCTCTGACCCGCTGAACGCCCGCTGCCCGCCGACACCTCCGCCCGGCCGAACAGGCAAGGAGTGACCGCTCAG
>CAYSHI010000233.1:0-7094 GCA_964430745.1 uncultured Acidobacteriota bacterium
GATGAAGCCCCAGCCGTAGCTCGGGCCTTTGCCGGCGTCGGCGAGGTCCTGGGTGTACGGCGGCAGCTCGATCTGGAAGCTGTCCTCGAGCACGAGCCGGCCGTCATCCGGGTTGACCGCCAGCCAGGTGGAGTAGCCGCGATAGATGTCGCCGTAGTTGTTGAGGTGCTCTTCGACGGTGACCGAGCCGCCTTCCTTGGCGTTCCAGTTCTTCAGGCTCGGCGTCATCGAGGAGATGTGAACATACTTCGTGTCGGGGGTGGCGAAGATGCCGCCGTGCGAGGTCTGGATGTTCGGCACCACCATGATCTGCTTGGTGCGGAAGTCCTTCAGATCGACCATCGCGATACGACCGTGGGCCCGGTCGTTGATGTACAGGTTGCGGCCGTCGTAGTCACCGTCGGTCTCCGACAGCGCCGGATGGTGGCTGTCGCCCCAACGCAGGTCGTCGGTGCCGGTCGTCGCCTCACTGAGGGCGGCTTCCGACCAGTCAGCGCCGTAGCCGTAGCCCTGCCAGGGCTCCGGCGTGAAGACGGCGATCACCTTGAGCAGGCGCATCGAGGGAATACCCACGACGAGGACCTGCCCCGAGTGTCCGCCGGAGCCGAACAACAGATACTCGTCGCGGCCGCCGGTGGGGACATAGGTCTTGAGCGCCCGGGCGGCATCTTCCGGGCTCAAGTTCCGTTCGGCGGCGACCGCCATGAGGTCACCCCCTGCGGGGGCGGCGCAGGCACCGGCCGAGAGCGACAGGCCGGCGATGACGACAATGGCCACCACCGCAATTGCCACTGCCAGCGGTCCTGAGGACCTGAAGAGTCTCATGTTGCCCTACTCCTTTCCGCCTTTCGGCGAGACGAAGACTACTGCTTTGCTTCTCTTGTGTAACCAGGTAATACGACAGAACTGTCGGTTCTAAAACCTGTCGGTGGGGCGTCTACATGACGAAGATCATGCGAATCGCCCATCACGCCGGGTCCTCCCTGCAAAAAGCATCCAACCGAGCCAACGACCCGTAGATGACACGGTCGTCTCGCTCGACGTGCTCCAGGATTCGGTCGTAGACGGCGCGGCACAGGGTCTCGAGATCGCCGGTTCCTCCGTCTCCGGCGGCCAGCTCTTCCATGAGGGCAAGATCGTCGACCAACGCCGCGTGCTCGCGCTCCAGTGTTTGCTGCAGCTCGAGGGAGACGTAGCGGGCACGTCCGAAGAGGGTGCATCGCTCGAGCTCCGCGTGGATGAGGACCGCGACCGCCAGGTTATGGACGGCGGCAGCGTCGCCTCGATCGGTTATTCGCAACCTACCGACAAGGCGCCGGTGTGCTTGTGAAGCGCTTTCGAGCGGGCCCTCGACGACGATTTCGTCCGACATGCGAGCGAGGCTAAGCGAGAGCTCGCGGTTCTCCTTATGACGACGGTCATACGCCCGAGCACTTCTCCTTCAGGCACCCATCAGGAGACGGAGAGAAGCTCCAGAGCGTCTCGGTCGAGGATGGTGAAACCATCCTTGTCCGTGCTCACGACATCCTCCTTGCCCCAGCGACTCATGATGCGAATCGAAGTCTCGACGGTCGTGCCGGTAAGGTCGGCAAGCTCCTGGCGAGAGAGCGCCATGGGGATCTTGATGCCGTTCTTGGCGGCGACCCCCTGCTCCTCCGCAAGCTTGAGGAAGAACCGCGCCAGGCGCGGCTCGACCTTGCCCCCGGTGAGCTCAGTGAGGCGATTGGTCAGCTCGATGAGACGATGCGTCAAGCCGGTCAACAGGCCGCGCACCAGCGTCGGGTACTGCTCCAGCATCTCGAAGAAACGCTCACGCGGCAGGCGCAGACAAACGGTGTCCGACAGAGCGACGGCGGTGGCCGGAAACGGACGCTCCTCGAAGCTGGCGACGGCACCGAACGGCTCACCAACACCCATGATCTCCAGGATCACCTGCTTGCCGGCGGGCGTCAGCTTGTACACCTTGACCCGCCCGGTCACAACGAAGAAGAAGAAGGCCGACGTTTCACCCTCGACGAAGATGTCGTCGCCCTTCTCGTAGAGCTGCACCTCGCACGCCTCGGCAAGGACCCGCCGATCGGCGGGAGAAAGCCTTCGAAAGACCGTGACGCGCTCCAGCAACTCCTCAGCGCGCCCCGTCATGGGCGCCGAGCCCAGGGGGCCATCAAGATGCGAGCTCCGGTCGGCCTGTCATCGTTGTTCCCCGCCGCGGACGGCCATCCAGGGAACGAGGTCGCCGCCGTCGTGAATCATGCCGCTGATCCCGTCACCTTCGACGAGCCCGTGATAGGCGACGCGCCGAGGCGAGCCGTCGGCGGCTCCCACGACGAAGGAAACACTCGATCCGAGAACATAAAGGTCGGTCATCGGCCTCTCGCGGCTGGCGGCGGGAGAAGGAGCACCCGGTGTTCCCGGGAGCCGATCGGCCGCTTCGAACGCCACAGTATCGTCGTTCCACCGGGTCGCCGTCCACCGCTCACCGTCGCGCCGGAGACGCAACCACCAGTGTGGCGCGAAAGGCTCGCGTACCGGCCCCACGCTCCAGACACCCTCGACGGCGGCGGGCCGCCTGACGGCCTCGAAGCGACGGGGGCCCGGCGGGGCCCCCTCGCCCTCCGACAGATCGGAGCTCATCGCCCACGCTTCGCCGTCCAGCCGCTCACCCGCGACGCTCCCGACAAGACGCAGATTCCCGAGCACCGGATGCGCGCGGGTCGTCGCCAGCGTGACCAGCGCCCCGTCGACGGTGCCGGTAAGCGGCACGCTTCGCGTTCCCCAGGAAAGGTCTCCCTCGAGCTCCTGGAATCGTTGCAACAGACGAACAACCGGAGCGTCCTCCGGAGCTCCGCCGACGCGCAGGTCCCAGACGCCGCCGACGCCGGCCGGGATGGTCCACAGGTACAGATCCGCCGGAGGATCGAGGGGCATGACCTCGTGCCTGTCCGGTTGCCACTCGGCCATGTCGAATGCCTGCGAGACCACCGGCGTCCCGGGTGCCAGCTGAGCAAACAGCCGCGCCCGAAGCGACAGATTCACCGTTGGCAACAGGTACAGCGTTACGGCGGTCGCATCACCGAGATCCGCATCGAAGAGGTTGCCCTCGACGAACTCCGCGCGATCGGACACTCCCGCCGCGGACGCGTGTCGCCGACTCTCGCGCACGAGAAGCGGGTCGATCTCGAAACCACGCCCGCGGGCGCCGTACTCGGTGGCGGCATGAATCACGATGCGACCGTCGCCGCTGCCGAGATCGAAGACCAGATCGTCGCCATCTACGGCCGCGAGCTCGAGCATGCGAGCCACGACCTCGGGACGCGTCGGCACGTAGGGCACATCGCCGGTCCGCTCGGGCACACGGACCCGCTCCCAGCCCAGTCCAATCGCGAGCAGGAGCGCGGCGGCAACGAGACCACGCAGGAGCCACCTCTGATCGATGCTCAACGCGAAAATTTCACTGTGTTGATCATTGTTGATTCTTATTGAACAATATCCGTAACTAAAAGTCGGTTCTCATGACGAACAGATTGGCCCGGTCCTTGCAAGATTACAGAGCGTAGCTAAACGGCTGTTCAGGGGACACGGATGATGGTCAAACCTCGCGGCGAAAAACAAGAGGGGTTCACGCTTGTCGAGCTGATCGTCGTGGTTGCCGTGCTCGGCATCCTGGTGGCCATCGTCATCCCGGCGCTCCTGACCGCGGTCGACCGGTCACGACAACGCCGCAGCATGGCAGACATGCAGAATCTTGCCAAGGCCAACAGCATGCAGCAGATCGATTCCGGCGTCTTCACGGTCGCTCTGGCCAATTTGTCGCCGAACTACCTGATGGTTGTTCCGGCTGAGGACGCCTGGGGCAACGCCTGGGTCTATGTACCGGACGCCAACCAGCTGACGTACGAGTTGCGGTCGCTCGGCAAAGACGGGGCCAATGGCCCCGCCCCCCCGACCCCCTGGTTCAACGAGCCGTATGAACCCGACATCGTCATGAACACGGGCCAGTTCACACAGAATCCTGTAAATCAGTAGTCCGTCGAACGGCACGCCAATGACACAAAATGGCACCGGGTGACAATTCTCGTCACCCCGCGAGGGCGATTCAGCCGCCTCCCGCGGTCAGATTCACCGAGCACAGGTCAGGTGCCGTCCCCCGTCGAGGCTCAACGTGACGCCGGTGACCCACGCCGCCTGGTCGGACGCCAGAAATACGATCGCGGGCGCGATGTCGTCGGGCTCACCGACGCGACCGAGTGGATGCGTCGTGCGGCTGTGCTCCAGGAAGGCGTCGTACGCATCCTCCTGCATACCGCCGCGACGATGCAGATTGCTGACCACGACCCCGGGGTTGACCGCGTTGACGCGGATGCCCGAGTCGGCAAGCTCGAGCGCCGCGCAACGGGTGAGTTGGTCCACACCCGCCTTGCTGACGCAGTAGGTCATCACTCCCGGGAAAGATCGTAAGCCCGTCACACTCGACACGTTGACGACGTTGCCGCGCGTCTGCCGCAGGTGCGGCAGGGCCGCCTGCATGACAAGAAAGACGCTATCGAGATTGATGCGCATCATCGCGTGCCAATCGTCGAGCGTCGTGGACTCCAGGTCGCCCGAGCCGATCACGCCGGCGGCGTTCACGACGACGTCGAGGCGCTCGCCGAAGGCGACCGCGCGATCGACCGCCTCTCGACAGCCGCTCGGTTCGCTGAGGTCGGCGGCGATCACCGCGGCGGCCGACCCGACCGCTTCCACCCCGGCAGCAGTCTCCTCGAGCGCTGCGCGATCGCGGCCCACGAGCGCCACGGACGCTCCTTGTTCGGCAAACTGCCGCGCGGTGGCGCGACCGATGCCACTCGATGCACCCGTGATCAGGGCAACTCGCTGGTCGAAGAGCTTGGTCATCTTGTCCCTCCCGATCTTGCCGTTTTCAGGCCCGCGCCGGGCTCTTTCGCGAAAAACCGTGCCAGTGCGCGCTCCGCCATATCTGCGGCTGCAGGAACACCAGCACGGTCATGACCTCGAGGCGGCCCACCCACATGTTGACAAACAGCACCCACTTGCTCACGTTGTCGAAATCGGCGAAGGAGGACATCGGTCCGACCGTCGAAAACCCGGGGCCGATGTTGCCGAGTGTCGCGATGCTCGCGGTGATCCCGGTAAGCATGTCCGCACCGAGTCCGACGAGGATCACCACGCTGGCACTGAACATCGTCAGATAGAGGAGAAAGAACGCAACGATCGAATGCATGACCTCGGAGGTGACGACGCGCTTGCCGAGTCGGACCGGTCGCACACCATGCGGGTGTAGAACCTTGAAAAGCTCGACGTAGGCAAACTTGGCAACGAGCCACAGGCGAATCAGCTTGGGGCCACCAGCCGCCGAGCCCGCGCAGCCGCCGAGAAACATCAACACCAGAAGCACCGCCTTGGCGCCGTCGTTCCAGAGGTTGAAATCGTCGCTCGCGAACCCCGCCGTGGTAAGAATCGTCAGCACCTGGAAGCTCGACTGCCGGGCGATGGTCTCCACCGAAGCATCCTGCAGCACACCGCCGTGTGGAGCTTGCGACAAGTACGCCTCGCCCGGGTCCAACGAGAACTGGTAAAGGAACACGCCGAGCAGCGCCGCCGCACCGACGACGACCAGGACGTACACGCGGAACTCTTCGTCGCGGAACAACGACATCGGCTTGCCGCGGAAGAACCGGTACCACAACGAGTAGTTGGCACCGGCGATGAACATGAAACCGATGAACACCCATTCGATCGCCGGATCGGCATAACCGGCAATGCTTTCCGGGTTGGGCGAAAAGCCGCCCGCGGACATCGTCGTGAAGGCGTTGCACACGGCATCGAACAAGGGCATGTCGAGGGTCCAGAGGATCCCTACCTGGACGGCGGTGAGAGCGACGTACAGCACCCACAAACGAATCGCCGTGTGCCGTATTCGAGGCGTCAGGCGCTCCTCGTCCGGCCCCGGCGCTTCGGCGAAGAAGAGCTGCCGCCCGGCGATCGCCAGCGCCGGCAGGATGGCGATAAAAAGGGCGATAACGCCCATGCCGCCGAGCCACTGGGTCATGCCCCGCCAGAAGAAAATGCCTTCCGAATAGCGGCTGAAGTCGCGGAAGATCGTGGCCCCTGTGGTCGTCAACCCGGACATCGACTCAAACGCCGCGTCGACCGGGCTCAGCCCACTCCACACGTACGGAATCGCGGCGAACATCGACACTACGAACCAGGAAAACGCCACCACCGCGAGACCCTCGAGCCGCGAGAGCTCGGGTTTGCTGCGGTCGAGTCGACGCATGGCCTCACCGACGATCGCGGCGCTTCCACCAGCGACGGCGAACCCGAGCGCCTGCGCCCGGTTGCCGTAGATCAGGTCCACGACGAGGGGGGCGATCAGCAACACGCCGAAAAGCCGCAGGATCAGGCCGATGATGTGGGCGACGACAGCTAGGCGCATTTGGGTACCGGGCGGCCCCCGCGGGGATACCGCTAGAAGTACTTCTCCACTGCGGCTTTGGAGTCTTCCGTGGAAACCACCAGCAGGTGGTCACCGGGCTTCACGTAATCGTCGCCATGCGGCACGATCGTTCGCCGTCCGCGAACGACCGCCCCGATGATGGCGCCGTGCACCGGCGGCAACTTGCGGACCTTGGTGACCGGATAGTCCTCGGGCACGACGATTTCGAGTACTTGTGCCCTGCCCTGCTCCAGCGTCGCAAGCAACTCCGCACTTGTCCCACGCAGCATGTTCTGCACTGCCAGCACCGCGGTAATGCGGGCGTTGAGGGGCACGTCGATGCCGACACTCTCGAAGAGTCGAATGTTGGCCGCCTTGTCCACACGCGTGATGATCTTGGGTATGCCCATCTGCTTCGCGAGCAGCGAGCCCAGGAGGTTCTTCTCGTCGTCGCTGGTCACCGACACGAGCACGTCGGACTCGGCGATGTTCTCTTCTTCCAGCAGCGCCAGGTCGCTGCCGTCTCCATGCAGCACCATGCAATCGAGGCGACCCGCGATCTCGTCAGCCCGCTGCTCGTTCACCTCGATGAGCTTGAGCCGAACGCCGCCCTGCTCGAGACGCTTGGCCAGCGTCACCC
>CAYSHI010000234.1:0-20148 GCA_964430745.1 uncultured Acidobacteriota bacterium
CGCGCCTCGGCGAGGTGCTGCTGGAGATGTCGGCGCCGAACCAGTACATGACCATGGTGTTCGCGGAATTCGACCTCCCGGGGCGCCGTCTGTCGTATCTCAACGCCGGGCATCACTTCCCCCTGCACTACCGGGCGCGCACCGGCGCCATCGATTTTCTCGAGTCGACGGGGCCGCCCCTGGGGTTGTTACCGACGCCACCGGGTGAGGCTCAGAGCCGGGAATTCGACCCCGGTGACGTGCTAGCCTTTTATTCAGACGGGCTTGTCGAAGCGTTCAACGAGAACGATCAGGATTTCGGCATCCAACGCCTTGGCGACATCATTGCCGCGCGCTCGGAGCAACCGGCAGCCACGATCGTCGAGGATGTTTTCAGCTCCGTCCGGCGGTTCACCGGCGACCGCCCCTGGCACGACGACGCGACCATCGTCATCGTGCGCATACTCGACAATGGAACGGAGGTCGCGGTAACCGGCGACGCTGGTAGCTGACGTCGGCCCGCGGCGGGGAGCAACTTCTCACGATGAACAGACTTTCACTGATGGCATCCGTACGCCGCGCAGCCGCGCTGTTGGCGCTGGCGGCCCTGGTCTCTCCTGTTGCGCTTGCGGGCGCTGCTCCGGCGCCGTCACAGGAGCGCACCTCGTTTCTCGGGCCGGAGGAGGGGGAGACGCTCACTTCCTGGACCGAGCGGTGGCTCGACGGTCCGGTGCAGTTCATTGCAACCGAAGAAGAGATCGCGATCTACAAGGCGCTCGGTTCGACCGCACAAAGGCTGCAGTTCATCCGGCTTTTCTGGGAGCGTCGTGACCCCACCTTGCGGGGGCCTGACAACGAATACGTCCAGGAGTTCGTTCGCCGCGTCGAATACGCGGAGGAGGAGTTCTCCGAAGGAAATCGTGCGGGTTGGGAGACGCCCTTCGGTCGCGTCGTCCTGGTGCTCGGCCCGCCCGCTCGCACGGAGCGGCAGCTCGGCTTCCCCACCGAGGTCTCGCAGCGTCCGGTGATTCTCTGGGGCTACGATCAGCGGTTGCCCAACTGGCCGACCAACGAGCTGTTGATGTTTGTCTTCCAGCGTGGTCAATGGCGGCTGGCGCCGCCCTCCAACCTCAACGAGCCGCCCAGTGCCTCCTCCGCTGCGCGCGACATGGAGCGTTTCAGCAGGTTGTCGGTGATTCCCAACGATTTCGTTCGCACCACCAACACGCTGATCGAGGAATCGCTCGTCCAGACGGTCAACTACAACGACGTCGTGGAGGCGATCGAAGCGGACGTGGCGTTTCCGGACGCCGAGATCCCGTTCGCCTGGGAAGCGAGCTTCGCGCCCGGCGAGGGTAACGACGTCGATGTTTCGTTGGAGCTGAGCTGGCGCATGGAGTCGCTGGTGTTCCACGTCGTCGAACAGGACTATGAGACCGAGATGGTCATCAGTGTCGTGCTGTTCAATGACGAGGGCGAGACGGTTGCCGAGACCACCGAGCACATCAATGTCGTCGTCCCCGTGGCCGACCTCGCGGCCCGCAGCGCCGAGGTCGTCGAACGAACGCTGACTCTGTCGGCGCCTCCGGGCACCTACCGCGTGCGCATCGCGCTCGACGACCAGCTACTCGGATATCGCTCGGTGTACTCGGACGACATCACGGTTCCGTCACGCTGAGGGAAACGACCGGTCAGCGGGTAGGGGAGGTTTCGGGCGGCTCACGGTCGACTTCTCCCCGCAGCCTGCGGCTGGCCTCGTCCTGGCGGCGGCTGATGGCTTGCAGCTCATCCCAGTTGTCTTCGAGGATGGCGAGCTCGTCGGCGAAATCCACGTCGATGGCGGCCCCGCCGTGGGCGAGGGGCACGATGCGCACGCCTCGATCAGCGCCGAACAACTTGGTCGCGTACCCTTCGACGCTTTGCATGCTGACCATCCGCTGCATGCGCCGCATGCCGCGCCGGCCGAACGCTCCGCGCCGCCCCGGCTGGCGTGACATCTTCTCGAGCTCCTTTGCGGCATACAGGCGCGCGGCGTCGAACATCGCCGCCGGAGCGCTTTTCCCGAGCAGGTAGAGTGTTCGGCCCAGCAAGCTGATGAAGCGGCCGAAGCGCTCGAGCTTGCGCACCGAGTACACGTGATCGGCCGCCGGGATTCCGTGGATACGGTCGGGGATGAGCAAATTCAACCCCGTTGCCCGGCCGGGCGCTTCCCGCATCAGCACCGACGTTCGCTCGAAATGGGGCGAGTACTCGAGGTAGGCGTCACGCAACGCCAGCCCATGAAAAATGTCCGCTTCGTCGAGACGTGGCGCGCAGAAACGCAGGAAGTCTTCGAGCGCCGTCGCTGTCGTGAGCGGATGATCGCCGAACACGACCAGGACCGGCTCGTCCGCGGCCAGGGGGATCACTTCCTTTGCGTGCTGGAGGTTGTTCGCCAGCGATGCGGCGGGTCGTTGCGGGATCGGGTTTACCTCGTAGCATTCCGGGATCGCCGCCAGGCAACGCTCCGGTGCAAGTACCCACAGTTGCCGGAGCCCCGCCTCCTGCAGCCAGTCGAGCACGTACTCGATGACCAGTCGCCCGCGCAGGTGTACGAACGATTTCGCCTCCAGCGGCGTCTCCTCGCTCACTTCGTGTGACGCCTCGTCGAGGTCGCCGGCGGGAACCGCATTCGCGCCGGCGAGGACGAGAACTTTGAGTTGCGGGCTGAAGGGACGAGGAAGCGCCATAGCGCGCGGATTATAGACCGACCGCCGGGCCTTCCCTTGTGACCCGTGCCGGTCGGTGTTTAGACTGACTAGTCAGTCTATTGTCGGACCGGAAACGGAAGAGTGGCCTGTGACCGCGAACGCAACCCGTGAACAGCTCGTTTCCACCGCCGCAGAGCTCATGTGGCGGAGTGGATACCAGCGCACCAGCGTCGACGAGATCATACGGGCGGCGGGAGTCTGCAAGGGCAGCTTCTACCACCACTTCGACTCGAAGGAGACGCTTGGCCTCGCGGTCATCGATTCGTGGGTCGAGCATATCGGCGAGCACATCCGCGAGAACCTGGCGGAGACCCACGCCCCCGTCGAGAACATCCACGGCATTCTCGACGGCATCGCCATGGCACAGCACGAAGTGGGGTTTCTAGGTTGCCCGCTCGGTCGCCTGGCGCTGGAGATGGGTGATGTTTCGGAGCGCCTTCGAAAGCGACTCCAGGAGGGCTTCGACGGCCTTCGCTCTCTGTTCGCCGGCTACCTGGAACAAGGCGGCATGGCGCCCGAAGAGGCGTCGCGGATGGGCCAGTACATGCTCGCGACGCTCGAAGGGTCGCTGATGCTCGACAAGCTTCGCGGCGACGGCAGTGTCCTCGATGGTCTTATCGCAACGATGAAGTCGGACGTGACCCACCGGCTCGTCAAACTCCCCGTGTAGGAGAACCCCGATGGGCGTGAACCCGAATCTTTTGCGCCGCTCCGTAATGTTCGCCAACCTCCACGCCGCAGATGTGAACGCCGTCGCGGAGATGGCGGGGATGAAGTGGTTCGACCGCGGTGAACACCTCTATCGTCAGGGCGAGCAGACGGACTCGTTCTTCGTCGTCTTCGATGGCGCGGTCAAAGTGAGCCGGGTCACGCCCGCCGGCAAGGCGATGGTGGTCGATTTCCGTGGGCCGGGAAGTGTCGTCGGCGGCCGCGCCATCGTTGCCGACGACGGCTGTGCGGATGCCGCCGTAGCGCTCGAAGACGTACTCGTGGCGGTGATCCCGTTGCAGGAAGCGACGGATCTGTTGTCGTCGCGGCCGGGGGCGGCGATCTCGCTGGCTCGTCATCTGGTGCAGCAACTCGAGGTGCGGGAGGCAAAGGTCGCCTCGCTGTCGACCAAGCGCGTTCATCAGAGGCTCGCCGACGGCCTGCTCGAGTTGTCGGGCATCTTGGGCGCCGCCGTGGATGACGTCACCGTGATCAACGCCCGGCTGACGCAGGCCGAAATGGCGGATTGGATCGGTACGACGCGCGAGACGACGAGCACGCTGCTCAACGAGCTGAGGCGGGCCGGGTTCATCGACATCGTCAGCCGCCGCATCCACCTCCGCGACATCTCGGCGATCGAGGCGTACGCGGCATGCGAGGACCTGCCGGCGGACCTCGCCGAGTTCGCCGGACCATCGATCCACGCGGCGCCACGCCCGCTGGCGCGGTCGGCGTAACGTTCCTTTTCGTGGGGCCGGGGTCGCCGAAACGGGCGCTCCCGGAGGGCCCTTCGGTGGGTCGCAAATCCCCGAAAACCCCCCGCCCTTCCGGCGACAGCGAACAGGCGCGCGGGGTGGTATCGTGCGCGAATGATCAAGCGAACGATCCATGCCCTGGCGGACAGTCCTGGCTTCACGGGGTGGCTGAGCCGCCGCGGGATGAGATGGGGATTCGCACGTCGTTTCATCGCCGGCGAGACGCTCGAAGAGGTGTTTCCCGCCGTCGGCGAGCTCAACGGCAAGGGCCTGAACGTCACCCTCGATTACCTCGGCGAAGCGGTCACCGACGAAGCGGCCACGCGTGAAGCGGCGCAGATCTACCGCCGCATGCTCGATACCATCGACGGTTCCGACGTGCAGGCGAGCATCTCGCTCAAGCTCAGCCAGCTCGGGCAGGAGATCGGCGACGCCCTCACCGAGGAGAACCTCCGGCACATCCTCACGCGCGCCGCCGAGCTCGACAATTTCGTCCGTGTCGACATCGAGGACAGCACCACAACGCAGCGCACGGTCGATACGCTCAAGGCCGTGCAGCCCGACTTCGACAACGTCGGCATGGCCATCCAGTCCTACTTGCGACGCAGCGAGCAGGACATCTCCGATCTGAACGACGTGGGGGCCCAGGTGCGCCTGTGCAAAGGCGCCTACCGGGAAGAAGCGGACGTGGCGTTCACCGACAAGTCCGAAGTGGACGAGAGCTACAAGCGCCTGACGACGATGTTGCTCGAGAACGGCAACTATCCGGCCTTCGCCACGCACGACCCGGCGATGATCGACCATGTCATGAGCGAAGCGAAGCGCCTCGGAAAAGGGCCGGAGGAGTTCGAGTTCCAGATGCTCTACGGCATCCGGCGCGACGCGCAGGTCGACCTGGTCAAGCAGGGCTACAGGATGCGCATCTACGTGCCGTTCGGCAGCCAGTGGTGTCCGTATTTCATGCGACGTATCGCGGAGCGACCCGCCAACGCCCTGTTCATCATGCGCGCGATGGTAAAGGGCTGACCACGGTCGACGCGGCGGCACCTTGCGTCGGCACCCCATGACGTTGTATCCAGGGCCATCGCATTCTCACCGCTACCAGGTGGACCATGAGCAGCGAGAAGGAATGGACGCGCCGCCGATTTGTCGGACTCGCGGGCGCCGCCGCGGCCTCGTCGATGACGGCTCCGGCTTTGGCGGAGGCGGTGTACCGAAGCGCGACGACGGGGTTGCGGCGAGGTCCGCGCCTGCCGCAGTCGGACGATGACTGGAAGGATGTTCTGTCCGCTTTCGATCTCGGCGGCCGGGTAACCATGAACACCGCCAACCTGGCGCCGGCCTCGGCGCCGGGCCGCGCCGTGCTCGCGGAGCTCAGCGCCGCCGTCGACGCCGACCCGTCGTTTCAGAACCGCGCCCGGTTCAACGAGTTGCGGCAGTCGACACGAGAGACCGTGGCCGCTTATCTCGGCGCCGACGCGGGCGAGATCGTCCTGACCCGCAACACCACCGAGGGCAACAACTTCGTCGTTTCGGGCGTCGACCTCGGCCCCGGCGACGAGGTCGTGCTCACCGAGCACAACCACCCGAGCAATCGCGCCTCCTGGCACACGCGAGCGCAGCACGACGGGTTTTCGATCGTCGAAGCGCCGGTGCCTTCGCCGCCGTCGAGTCCGCAGGTGCTGATCGACGGGTTGCAGGAGGCGGTAACCCCGCGCACGCGGTTGCTTTCGTATAGCCACGTCACCAATCTCGGCGGCTGCCGCTACCCGGCGCGCGAGATCAACACCTGGGCGCGTGACCGCGACATCCTCACGCTCGTGGACGGCGCCCAGACCTGCGGCGCCATCGACGTCGATCTGCACGACATGGCCTGCGACTTCTACACGGCGAGCGGGCACAAGTGGCCGTGCTCACCCCGGGAGGTCGGTGTCCTGTACGTGCGTGCCGGCTCCGAAGACCGCCTGCGGCCCTCGGTGGTCAGCGTCGGATTCAACGCGGCCAGCACCGTCGGCAAGCTCGAGTCTCTCGGCCAGCGCGACGATGCGGTAATCGCCGCCTTCGGCCACTCCGTCCGCTTCCTCCACGACATCGGCAGCACCGAGGTGGAGGCTCGCGTGGCGGCGCTGACGGGGTTCTTCAAGAAAGCGCTGGCGGAGTCTCCACGGGTGACGCTGTACACGCCGATGGACGCGTCGTTTTCCGGGGGGGTCGTTACGTTTCATCTCGACGGCATCGACGCGCGCCGTGCCCACGAGTGGCTGTACCGGGAGCGTGGCGTGGTCAGTGCACCCAGCGGTGTGGAAGACGGCGGCGTCCGCTTCTCGCCGCACATCTACACCTCGATGGCGGGGTGCGCCCGAGCCCTCGAAGCGGTGAGGGAGCTGATCGACGGCGAGGTAGTGCTCTGACGGTAGTGCTCAGCGGCTTCGTTGCGCCAACAGCTCGCGCGTCTGGCACGGCGCGGCCTTCGTCTCGAAGGCATCGAAGCTGGAGAACAAGAACGCCAGCTCCGCCTCCACCAACGTCGACTTGATACCGCGAGGCGAAACGCCGGAGACGACGTCGAGCTGTTGTCTGTCGGCGATACGGTATTGACGTCGGGTATCGAGGCGGCCGGCCGCGTCGAGGAAGATGGCGTGCAGGATGCCCTGGCCGCGCAACAGCCGATAGCACTCGCGGATGTAGCGGCGCGCGGACACGAACGGCAAGCGGGAAAAACAGTTCCAGGCGCAGATCCCGGAGAAGGAGCCGTCGTCGAAGGGGATGCGGCGCTGCGTCATGCGATCGGCGGCGAGACTCAGGTTGGTGATCGGCTGGCGCTCGAGCGCCTCCATCTCGTGCAGCTCGAGGTCGTAGCAGGTCACGCTGAAGCCGCGCTGCCCCCAGAAGTTCACGTTCGCGCTGCTCGTCGGGCCCAGATCGAGGATGCGGGCCGGGTGCTTCTCGGGATCGAGCGCCTTGACCATGCGCCAGAAGAGAATCGACGTGAAGCGACGGTTCGGGAGCGGATCGGTTTCGTCGTCACCCCCGGAGGAGACTTTTACCGGCCGGGCATCGGGCGTGGCGAAATCGCGCGTGCGGAGGTCTCGCTGCGGCGCCGGGGAGCGATCTTCGGGATCCTGCATACAGCCGCGGCCTAGTCTTGCCCCGCTCGCACGGCAAAGCGGACCTGGGTTCTGATCGGGGGCTGAAAAGCGCTGCCGTCAGAGCGCCGCAGCTCGACACGGAGGATGTGGTTGCCGGCCGCGACATCCTGAAAGGTGAACGTGTTCGCGTAGGCCTTGAGCGGCGGAGCCGCATCGAGGCGCAAGAGGGCATACGCCGAGTTGCTCGATCGTCTCGGTGAGAGCTCCACGCCGCGCACCTGCATTCTCAACTCCACGCTGGTCCCCTGCACGGTCGTGCCGTCCTCGGGACTCAGGATCTGAAGGCTCGGCCCCTGGTCCTGAGCGAGTGCCAACGATGTCGCGCAGATGGCGATGATCAGCAAAAGCGCACGATAGTCAGTGAAATGTCTCATGAGTCGCTACACTCCTGCCCCACGATCAGCATAGCAGGAAGTGACAGCATCCGGTGAGGGAGTTGCTCCCTCGCCGGTTCGGGAAAGGCCGACGCAATCCGACGGCTGCAAGGTTGCGGGAGCCGTCAGAGCCGGCTTTCAGCGATCGGAAGCCGTGCGCCCGAGGAGCGCCCGGAGCTGCTCGATCTCGCTGCTCTCCAGCTGGAACAGGGTGTTGTCCGTCTCGAACCAATCGCCGATCGCGAACGAGTTGCGCATCAGTCCCGCCTGGCCGTGGTCCAGCTTGTTGAGCAGGATATGGACCATTTCGTGCGCCGCCGCCCGGGCCACGATCATTGCCGTGAGCGAGGGCAGGTAGTCGCCGCACTCGGCCGGGGCCAGGGAATCGACGAACGGATCCACGGTGACGCCGCGCAGCTGGGCTTCGGTGCGGGCCTGGATCGCCTCGCGGCAACGGAAAACCGCCTGCTGCCGAAACCAGATGGCCTGGCGGTAGAAGATGAAGCAGTTGCGACCGGTCCCGGCATCGTCGTGCGGGGCGATGCCGATGACGTTCGAGGGGCCGTGGAACCAGCGAGTCCCGTCCGAGGGCAGGATGATCAGCCGCAACTCGTTGGGGTTGAGCCGGCGGCGGGGCGAATCCTCCGCCCTCCATTCGAGATCCAGTCCGGCGGCCGCAAAGATTCCGTTCACCTCGGTCTGTAGCGTCTCGATCTCGGTTTCCGGCAAGAACTGGTGATCCAGAAAGTACACAACGACCGTGCCGTTGCCGGCCTGGGCCGCCCGGGCCTCGGAAGCCGTCAGCGCTATGGGGGCCAGGACCAAAGTCGCGGCCAGGATGCTGCAGCAGATTCTTCCGGAATTGCGTGCGCGGAAACGGAACATGGCTCGTGTTGGGGGGATTCGTTGACTTGGCACGGCACCGTGCCGAGAGCGCGGATTATAGCACCGGTTCCGCGAGTCTCTCTCGGTCTGCGTTCCTCAACGGCGGGCCACTGTGTCATCGATCCCACACCGCGCACCCGGGACTGGGGTCGATGATCAGCCGACGGAGACGCCGTCCGACTCCCAGAGGATCTGCTGATCGCCGCGAACGCCGCGATTGATGACGCCCTCGATGATGTCCGCGCCTTTCGAGCCGAGGAATTTGATCAGCCCCGCGGTGTTGTCGACGCCCTGAGATTCGAGCACCCCGCCGGTGATGCGGAGCGAGAACTTGAAGCCTGTGCCGTCCTCGGCAAAGACATCGAAGCTACATCGAGCCTGCTCGAACGAGCCGTCGTCAGCCGTCTGCCACACCGGGTCACCGGTGCGAATGCGGAAGGTCTCCTGCGACTCGCCGTCGACAAAAAGCCAGCTGTACTTGGCAACCACCTGAGGTGCTCCTCTCGTCGGGGCGGGCAGCGCTCAGGAGGCTGCTCGCACCATGCGAACGAGCTCTCGGAACGACGGCCGTTTGCCGTGGAAGAGGATTGTAGCGCGGAAAACTTTGGCCGCACCCCAAATCGTCAGGGCGGATGTGCCCACCAGAAGGAGAATGCCGAGCCACACCTCCCACAGCGGTGGTTCCGAGACGTTCACGCGCGCAAACATCGTCAGTGGGGTGAATAACGGGAACAGGCTCAACACCTGAGAAGCGAAGGAGTTCGGGTTGGTCATGATGTAGAGCGTGGACATGAAGGCCATGATCACGGGCATCACCGCGGGGAACATCGCCTGCTGCATCTCCTGGATGTTGTCGCAGGTGGCGCCGACCGCGGCGAAAATGGTCGCGTACATCAGGTAACCGAGAAAGAAGAACACGGAGAAATAGGCCAGCGTTCGAACATCGAGCACGTTGCCGAGGTCGAGCTCCGCGACCGCGGCGCCCATCGCCAGGGCGGGCAAGACGCCGAGAATGGTGATCGCCACCATCCCCATCCAGATACCGAGCTGGGTGAGGCCGGTGCCGAGGACGCCGAGGATCTTGCCGAGCATGTACTCGCTCGCCGTCACCGCGCCGATGATCAGCTCGACGAGGCGCGAGTTCTTCTCCTCGACGATGGCGATCGACATCTGCTGGCCGTGCATCAGCACGGTGATGTACAGAAGCATCCCCAGGATCATCGTGCTGGCGTAGGCGACGAGAAAACCACCGCGCTCTTCGCCGCTCGCCGATACCGTGATCGTCTCCATGCCGGCGCGCTGCACGGCACGGATGCGGGCCAGCTCGTCGCCGGCGAACCAGTTCTCCAGAATCGTGGTCTCGATGGCACTCTCGAGGGTCTCCGTGATGATGAGGTTGCCGGTCTCGCGAGCGTAGTACTGACCGAGCGCCAGGGTGTCGACGTTCGGTGTCAGGACGATGTAGCCGTCGATCTCGTCGTTGCGCACGGCATCCGAGAACTCCTGCCGTATCGAGTCGACGTCGGCCTCGTCCACGGTCTGCGTGGGCTGTATCTCGAACGGCAGGCTGCGCGTGTCCGCGAGGCGGGTCGCGAGAGCATCGCCGACACCCGTTCCGGCGTCGACCACCGTGATGCGCAGGACATCCACGTCGGCGCGCGTCATGGCGGGAAAGACGACGGCGTAGATCCCCATCATCGCCGGCACCATCAAGGTGGTGATGAGGAACCCCTTGCTGCGCACGCGGGCGATGTATTCGCGGCGCGCGATGCTGAGGATCTTGGCGGCCTTCATCGCACCACCTCCTCGCCGTTGCCGCCGGCGCTGTCCGCGGGCGCGATGTAGCCGACTTTGTCGAGAAAAATGTCCTCGACGGAGGGTTCGGCGAGCTCGAACGAGCGCACCCTCACGCGGTCGACGAGCTGGCGCAGCACGTCCTGGGAAGCCTCGCCCTCGTCGAGAAGGAGGCTCGCCGTGCGACCGGAATCGCGGACTTCGCGCACGCCGGCAAGGTCGCGCAGGGAACCCGCCTCACCGTCGTACTCGAGGTTGATCGTGCTCTCGCCGTAGGAGGTCTTGATATCGCTGAGCACCCCCGAGAGGACGCTTCGCCCTTCGTGGATGAGGCAGATCGACTCGCACATCTGCTCGACCTGGTCCATGCGGTGGGTCGAAAGGACCACCGTGGCGCCCTTGTCGCGCTGCTCCAGGATGAGCTCCTTCAGCAGGCGCGTGTTGATCGGATCGAGCCCCGTGAATGGCTCGTCGAGCACGATCAGCTCGGGGTCGTGCAGCACGGCTGCGGCGAACTGGATCTTCTGCTGCATACCTTTCGAGAGCTCGTTGGTTTCGGCCTTGGCGCGGTCGGCGAGGCCGAGACGTTCGAGCCAGGCGGCCGCGCGCTTCTTCGACTCGCGCAGCGGCAAGCCGCGGATCGTGCCGAGAAAGGCGAGTTGCTCGACGACTTTCATCTTGGGATAGAGACCGCGATCCTCCGGCAGGTAGCCGAGCCGGTCGCGTACCTCGAGCGGATCGGGATTGCCGAGGGTCTCTACCGAGCCGCTGTCCCGCGCGTAGATTCCCAACGACATGCGGATCGTTGTCGTCTTGCCGGATCCGTTGGGCCCCAGCAGGCCGAAGACCTGGCGGCTGCCGACCTCGAGGTCGAGTGCATCGACCGCGAGCTTCTCACCGAAGCTCTTGGTCAGGCCACTGCATTTGAGTGCGAGTTGGGCGGTCATTGCGAACCTCGTCATCGCCAGCCGCTCAGCGCGGCAGCGCGGCAGCGTGGGGTCGGGACAGTGTACGACTACAACGACCTTCGCATTCTATTGATCCGCCGGCGCGAGGAAAATGCGCACGCCGCCAGCGGCGAACCTGTCTTCTGAGCGGTCTGAGCCTGCCGGCGAGCGGCGGCGCGATGGTCGGACGGCGGGGGCTATCTTGCGGTTGGCAGGCGCCAGACTTAGGCTCTCTCCAGTCCCCGCGGCGGCGCCCCCCACTCCTTCTTCATCGATCCCCTCAGGGGATCCCGCGAAGGTACTCCCATGGCTTCTGAGAGCTCGACAGCGTCGGGCCGGGCACCGGCCCGATCTCCGATGATCTACGCCCTTTATGGGGCTGTCACCTGCTTGGTCCTGGTCGGCGCAGCGGCCTTCTTGTTCTGGCCTGCATTGTCCGGCGACGCGGGTCCGGGCGCCGGCGGCGGGCCTCCGGGTGGAGGCTTCGGCTTCGGCCCGGCTCCGGTGGAAGTGGCGGTCGCCGTCGAAACCATGGCGGCGGAGCCGGTGCGGCTGGTCGGGGCAGTTGCGCCCGTTCGACAGGCAGTGGTCGCGGGCGAGGTGGAGGGGCGGGTCTCGGAGCTGCTCGTCGACGAGGGCGACCGCGTCAACGCCGGCGACGTCCTGCTGCGACTCGACACCACCATCACCGAGCTCGATCTCGACGCGGCGCGCGCCAATCGCGCCGAGGCGCAGGCGCGTCTCGTCCGCATCGAGTCGGAGGTTCGCCGGATCAGCGACTTGCGCGAGCGGGGAGCCGTTTCCGAGCGCGAATACGAGCAAGCCATCGCCGACCGCGACGCCCAGGCGCAGACGATGGCCCGCATCGAGTCGGAGGCCGCCCGTCTCGAAGAGTTGATCGATCGGGCCGAGATCACGGCGCCGTTTGCCGGCGAGATTTCCGCCGTCCACGCGGAACTGGGCGAGTGGAATGCGCGCGGCGGCGACGTCGTCACACTCGTCGACCTCTCGGAAGTCGAGGTCACGGTCAACGCACCGGAGAGGTACGTCGGCCAGGTGGAGCAGGCGCGTCTTGACGGCGTCGATGTTCCCATCGAGTTCGAGGCCCTTCCGGATCGCTACTACGGCAAGGTCAAGGCCGTGATTCCGCAGGCCAATCCTCAGGCGCGCACCTTTCCGGTGGTGGTGCAAGTGGCCAACCCGGAGGGCGTCATCCGGGGCGGCATGTCGGCGCGGGTCCTCGCCCAGGTCGGCGACCCCGTTCCGACGGTGCTCGTTCCCAAGGATGCGTTGGTCCTTCGCTCGGGGCGCACTTTCGTTTTTCGCGCGGTACCGATGCAGGCGCCGCCGGGCGCCGGCGGTCCGTCTGATGCCGCGGCAACGGCCGACGATTCCGAGTCGGGCGCGGGCGGCGGTCCCCCGGCCGGCAGTGAAGGGCCTCCGCTGAGCGGCGTCGAGGAGATCGAAGTAGAGGTCGGCAACGGATACGGCGCCTGGCAGGTCGTACGCGGCGGCATCCAGGGCGGAGACCAGGTGGTCGTGCGCGGCAACGAGTCGTTGCGCGCCGGCATGCCCGTGGTCATTGTCGGTGTGGCCGATATCGAGCCTCCGCCGACACCGGCTGCGGACCTGCCCACGGGCCGACGGAGCGGCCGGCAATGAAGCTTGTCGAAGCCTCGATCCGGTATCCGGTCAGCGTCACCGTGGGCGTGCTCCTGATCGTGCTCTTCGGGTTCCTGTCGCTGTTCCGTATCCCGGTGCAGATGATTCCCGACGTCGAGGAGCCGAACATCTTCGTCTCCACCGTCTGGCCCGGCGCTTCGCCCGAGGAGATCGAGACCGAGATCGTTCAGGAGCAGGAGGAGCAGCTCAAGACGCTCGAGGGGCTGGTCAAGATGACCAGCACCTCCAGCCAGTCGACCGGGCAGGTCACGCTGCAGTTCCAGACGGGCACGGACATCGATACCGCCATGCTGCGCGTGAGCAACAAACTGCAGCAGGTCCCCGCCTATCCGCAGAACGCGCTCCGGCCGGTGATCGCGACCTCCGCCTTCGGCGGCGCGGAGGGCGCCATCGCGTGGTTCTTGCTGCAGGCGAAACCGGGTGTCGATATCGAGATCGACAAACAACTCGATTTTGTCGAAGAGGTGATCAAGCCGGCCCTGGAGCGAGTTCCCGGCGTTGCCACCAGCGGGCTGTTCGGCGGCCGTGACCGCGAGCTCCACGTCATCGTGGATTCGCAGGCGTTGGCCACGCGTGGATTGCGCCTCAGTCAGATCGGGGCCGCGCTGGACGCCGAGAACAGCGATGTGTCAGCCGGTGATTTCGACGAGGGCAAGCGCAGCTATATCGTGCGCACGGTGGGGAAGTATGCCGATCCCACCGAGGTCGAGGACGTCGTTCTGGCCTGGCGCGACGGAGCCCCGGTGTACGTCAGAGACGTGGCCAGGGTGGAGGTCGGTTTCGCGGATGTGCAGGTCTCGGTGCGCAACAAGGGCCAGGAGACCATCGCCATCAACGCCTCGCGCCAGCTCGGATCCAACACCATCACCGTCATGCGCGGCCTGCGCGAGACAGTCGCTGAGCTCAACGCCGGGCCTCTGGCGGAGCGTGGTCTCGAGATGGAGGTCGCCTTCGCCCAGAGCGAGTACATCGAGGGCGCCATCAGGCTCGTTCAGCAGAACATCCTCGTGGGCGGTGTGCTCGCCGTCGCCGTGCTGCTGCTCTTTCTGCGCAGCATCTCGAGCACGTTCGTCATCGGGCTCGCCATCCCGGTGTCGGTGATCGGCACGTTTCTGGCGATGACCGTCTTGGGCCGCAACATCAACGTCGTCAGCCTCGCCGGTCTGGCCTTCGCCGTCGGCATGATCGTCGATGCGTCGATCGTTGTTCTGGAGAACATCTATCGCCATCAGCAGCTCGGCAAGGGGCGCCGTGACGCGGCTTACGACGGCGCCACAGAGGTGTGGGGAGCGGTCCTCGCCTCGGTGCTCACGACGGTGGCGGTGTTTCTGCCCGTGCTCTTCGTGCAAGAGCAGGCGGGACAGCTTTTTCGCGACATCGCCGTTGCCGTAAGCGCCGCGGTGCTGATCTCGCTCGTGGTCTCGATCACGCTCATCCCCAGCTTGGCCGCGCGGGTGTTGAGCGCGGTGGCATCGCCGCAAAAGGGAGCCGGCCACGCAGCGCATCACGTCTCCGCAGGCGCGGACTCGGTGGGTGCTCCCGGGCCCGAGCCGGTGCCGCACGATTGGCGCCATCTCTGGGGATTGGCCGAGCTCGGGCGGTCGTTCAACGAGGGCGTCGGCAACGCCACCTACCGACTCTCGCATTCGGTGGCGCTGCGTCTCGTGCTGGTTGTCGGGCTCGCCGGCGGAGCGGTCGGGTTGTCGTGGCTCTTGCTGCCGGCGACGGAATACCTGCCCGCGGGCAATCAGAACTTCATTCAAGGGATCCTGATCACGCCGACGGGATACAACGTGGCCGAGATGCAATCGATAGCTCGCGACATCGAATCGCGCCTGGAGCCGTACTGGGCGGCCGAGCCGGGCAGTCCGGAGGCCGCGGCGCTCGACGGCCCGCTGCTCGATCAGTTCTTCTTCGTCGCCGGCGGGGGCTTCGTTTTCATGGGCGCCCGCGTGCACGACGACTACTCCGCGCAGGCCTCTCAGGCGATTCCCGTCATGCAGGGGGCGCTCGGCGGCATCCCCGGAACCTTCGCCGTGGTGCAGCAGAGCTCCATTTTCGACCAAGGGCCTACCGCGGGTCGCTCCATCGACATCGACCTCTCGGGGCCCGACCTCGAGCGCCTGCTTCAGCTCGGCGGGCGGGTCTTCGGCGGCGTGTTGGCTTCGGTGCCGGGGGCGCAGGCTCAGCCGGTGCCCAGCCTCGAGCTCGGCAACCCGGAGGTGCGCATCATTCCCGATCGTGAGCGCGCCGCCGAGGTGGGGTTCAGCACCCAGGAGGTGGGTTTTACGCTCAACGCGCTGATCGACGGCGTGAAGGTGAGCGAGTATCAATACGAGGGCCGCTCCATCGACGTGATCCTGCGCGCCGACGCGGCGGTCGACACGCGCAGCCAGGACATCGCCAACCTCACCATCATCACGCCCACCGGCCGCGGCGTCAGTGTCGGTGACGTCGCCCGGGTGTTTACCACGAGCGGTCCGCAGCAGATCAACCGCATCGAGCGTCAGCGAGCGGTAACCATCAGAGTGACTCCAACACCCGAGATGCCCCTCGAGACGGCCATGACGCTGATCCAGACCAACATCCTCGACCCCATGCGCGCCGACGGCTCGCTCGGGGCCGGCTACTCGGTGGCGCTGGCGGGGTCGGCCGACCGGCTCTCCGATACGCGCGACTCACTGCGGGGCAATTTCATTCTCGCGGTGGTGGTGACCTACCTGCTGATGGCGGCGCTCTTCGAGTCGTTTCTCTACCCGTTCGTGATCCTGTTTTCCGTGCCGTTCGCGGCGGTCGGCGGCTTTCTCGGGCTCGCCGCGGTCAACACCTTCCTCAGCTATCAGGCGCTCGACGTGGTGGCGATGCTCGGCTTCGTGATCCTCGTGGGCATCGTCGTGAACAACGCCATCCTGATCGTGCACCAGACCCTCAACTACATGCGCGATCGAGGGCTCGGCCATCGCGAGGCGCTACGCGCGGCCGTATCCGATCGCGTTCGCCCGATCTTCATGAGCACCCTGACGTCGGTCATGGGCATGGCCCCGCTGGTGCTTTTTACCGGCCCGGGCTCGGAGATCTACCGAGGTCTCGGCTCGGTGGTCGTCGGTGGGCTGGCCGTTTCGACGGTCTTCACCGTCCTGCTCGTACCGGCGGTCTTCTCGCTGGTGATGGACCTCAAGCTGTGGCTGCGGTCGCAATTCGCGCGCCGCGCGCAGCCGACCTCGGATTCCGTCTGACCGTCCGGGCTGGCCTCGAGCTCTCACGACATCTTTCATCGCGGTCGGTGCCAAGGGTGCGGCGGAGTCCTTCGTATTAGACAAGAACGGTGTTGCTGGGCGGGTCGGCTAGGTGCAGCGATACCCTCTTGCGTGCGGTGCGGATTCGTGAGCGGCTGGCGCCGCGCTTGCGGACCGCAATACACGCCAGAGGGCATCACTGCACTACGCCGACCCTCTGCGCCGTTCCCGTCAGGATGAGACTCCCCGCCCCTACGCATCCGGACCAACGATCCTGATGCCCTGAGATAGTTATGCCACCAACCGCCGTCCGCCGAAGGTGTCGGCGGGCAGCATAGGCGGCCAAGCGCGAGTGCCTGGCGCCAGGCAGTTGCTTTCCAGACACGCCGAACGCCCGCTGCCCGCCGATACCTCCGCCCGGCCGAACGAGGACGGAGTAACTACTCGGGCAATAGCAGCGAGGCAGTGTCGAGGCCTCGGAATCCCCCGAAAGCCGGCTTTGCCGTCTTTCGGCTCGGGGGAGGATTCTCCGGGAACCGAGCGTTCAGCGTGTCTACCAGGGTCCTGCCTTGTAGCTGACACTCGATCTACGCCCCCTCCCGTCTACCTCCAAGCCTCACGCTCGACCGCTCGCCAAGTTCAGCTAACGCCCGAGCATCGCGTCCCGCGCGGCCTTGAACTGATGTCCTTCGCTCCACTGAGGCCAGGCGTCCGAGGCCGCCACCTGTAGCGCCACCTGCAACAGCGCCTCGAAGTCCTGTTGTGCGCCACCGAAGTCCCAGCTCGGATCGAATTCATCGGACGGCTGGTGGTACTTGTCGGCGTTGTACTCGTTGCGTATCTGCTCGGCGAACTCGGCCGGTTTGCCCACGAACACGGTTCCGAAGTCGGTGTACAGCGCGGGCACGCCGGCGCGGGCGAAGGGGAAGTGGTCGGAGCGGAAGAAGAACCCCTTTTCCGGTTCGGGGTCGGGAACCGCGGTGCGACCCTGGTCGGCGAGCACGGCAACGAGCGCGTCGTCGAGCGTCGAGTTGCCGAAGCCCACGATGGTCAGATCCTCGGTGGGGCCCCACACGTTGCCGCCGTCGATATTGATGACGGCGAGGGTCTTCTCCAGCGGCACGATGGGATTCTCGACGTAGTACGCGGAGCCGAGCAACCCGGACTCTTCGGCGGTGGTGGCGATGAAGAGTGCCGAGCGACGGGGCGCCGCATCGACCCACCCTTCGGCGATCTCCAGGAGGCCGGCGGTGCCGGTGGCGTTATCGAAAGCGCCGTTGTAGATATCGTCGCCGTCGATCGGCTCGCCGACGCCGAAGTGATCCCAATGAGCGGTGAACACGAGGTACTCGTCGGCCACGGACGCGTCGGATCCCGCGTACGAGCCGACGACGTTGTAGGACGTCACGGTGCGGCCGGCGTTGTCCAGATGCGCGGCGGCGATGACGCCCAGGTCGACCGGCTCGAAACCGTCGCGGGCGGCGGCGGCCGCGAGATCGTCGAGGTCATGACCCGCCGCTGCGATGACGGAGGCGGCGGTGTCCCAGGAAATCCACCCCTGCAGCGGCACCGGCGGCGTCGAGCCTTCGGCCGGCAGGACATGGAGCTGCTCACCGGTCCAGCCCTGGATGACAGTCCATCCGTAGCCGGCGGCCTCGGTGTCGTGGATCAGCAGCACGCCGGCGGCGCCCTGCCGGGCGCCCTCCTCGAACTTGTACGTCCAGCGGCCGTAGTAGGTCATCGCCTCGCCGCCGAACCGATCCGTGTCCTCGAGCGGCGGGTCGTTGACGAGCATGAGCAGGATCTTGCCGCTCATGTCCATGCCGGCGAAGTCGTCCCAGTTTTCCTCCGGCGCGTCGACTCCGTAGCCGGCGAATACCAGCCCGCCCGAGACGTCGACGACAGGCTCGGGCATGGTCGTCCAGGTGACGAAGTCATCGGCGTAGCGCGGCTCCAGCGCCGCCGCCTCGGGCGTGCCGACGAAGGACAGGTACGCGGTATCGGGGTCGGCGGTGATTGCCTCGAGCCCCACCTGTTGCATGAACTGCGGTGCGCCGGCGGGCGCATCGGGTAGGGCGGCATCTCCGACCGGCGCCAGGCCGATGCGTTCGTAAGCCTGTTGGAGGTACTCGAGCGTGGGAATTTCCCCGGGCCCCGCGGGGCCACGGCCCTGCATGGCGTCGTCGGCGAGCTCGCGCGTGTAGGTGGCGAGATCGTCGGCGTTGATGCCGTCGACCGTCGGCTCCTCCACGGCGGGGGGCGGCGCCGGTGTTTCGGCCTGGTCGCCGGCGCAACCGACGACGAGAACCGGTGACAGTGCGGCGAAGACGCACAAGAGTCGGAGTGTCCGGCGAGAGCTGCGAATGCGATTCATGGCGTAATCCTCAGAGGCGGTCGGGACCGAAGCCGTGGCGGGACAAGGGCGTCGGGGGCGACTCGAATGATACCGCGAGGAGCATCGGCGCCGTCGTGCCGATCGCACGAAAGGAGTTGCCGTGAGAAATAGTTGCCGTAGCTGCCTTGTAGCGGGCGATACTGACGATAAGTGATCTTTAGTGGTGGCCGGGAGGCGTCGTGCTACGGTACGATTCGAACACGCAGCCGTTCCTTGTGTGATGGGCGCCGGGGACTCGCCTTGATCGGGGAAGTCGATTTTCAATGGGCGACGCAAAGCGTTTCGGGCGCTATGAGGTCCGCGACACGATAGGCCGGGGGGCAATGGGAGCCGTGTATCTCGCGGACGACCCTGTCATCGGCCGCGAGGTCGCGATCAAGGTCGTCGAGGCCCACCCGGCCATCGACGAGCGCGAGCTCGAGCAGCTGCGCGCTCGCTTCGAGCGCGAGTTTCAGTCGGCAGGCCGTCTTTCCCATCCCAATATCGTCGGGGTTCACGACGTCGGGCAGGAGGACGGCGACTCGTTCATCGCCATGGAGTACGTGCCCGGCGAGAGCTTGCAGTCGATCCTCAAGCAATGCCGTGCGTTCTCGTTCAAGGAGATTGCGGATCTGGCGGTGCAACTCGCCAGCGGCCTCGACTACGCCCACGAATTCGGCATCGTGCACCGGGACATCAAGCCGGCGAACATCCTGATCACCACCGACGGGCGGCCCAAGATCACCGACTTCGGTGTCGCCAAGGTGGCGACCACGACGCTGACTCGAACCGGCACCGTCGTGGGTACGCCCGCCTACATGTCGCCGGAGCAGGTCACCGGCCATCCGGTAAGCGGCGCCGCCGACCAGTTCTCACTCGCCGTCATGATTTACCAGATGCTGACGGGCGAGCGGCCGTTCGCGGGCGAAAGCCCCACCACGATCATGTACAAGATCGTGCACGAGGAGCCGGTGCGACCATCGGCACTCAACGTGACCTTGCCCGGGCCCGTCGATGACGCGCTGATCCGGGCGCTGTCGAAGCGACCGGACGATCGCTACCCGACGTGTGTCGAGCTTGCGGACGCGTTGCGGAACTCGCTGGGCGCCGCCCCGGCCGAGGCGACGGTGGTGATGTCCACCGGCAGTCACGAAGCCACGGTCGCCACGGGCACCCCGGCGCTGCGGCGGCCGAGACGACCGGCGCCGGCGGCGGAGAAGGTGAGCGGCCCCGGCGTCGCGCGTATCGCGGCTGCAGGAATTGTTGTCGTGGCGGCCGCGCTGGCAACGTGGGCCTTCGTCGCGGGAAGTTTCGGCGGAGCCGCAGATGAAGGAACGGTGACCACCGTCGAGCTCGGCGCGCCGGTTGCCGGCGAGCCCGCGGCGCCGATCATCCACCGACTCGCCATCGAGGCGGGACTCGTCGACCTGCGGGCGTGCGGTGGAAAACGGCATGCCCAGGCGCTCGAGCAGTTCCCTGCGGTAGGGGGAGGGGGAGGCCAGAACCAGTTCGCG
>CAYSHI010000235.1:0-5460 GCA_964430745.1 uncultured Acidobacteriota bacterium
CGCCACCAACCGACTCCTCGAGTGGTCGGTTGGTGGCGGCAATGACCCGGACGTCGACCTTGACCTCTTGCTCGCCGCCGACGCGCGTCAACTCGCCGGTTTCCAGAACACGCAGCAGGCGCACCTGTGAATCGGTGGCCATCTCGGTGATCTCGTCGAGAAACAACGTCCCCGCCGTCGCCTGCTCGAAGCACCCTCGGCGTCGACGGTCGGCCCCCGTGAAGGAGCCCTTTTCGTGGCCGAACAACTCGCTCTCCAACAGCTCGGTGGCGATCGCACCGCAATTGACGGCGCGAAACGGCCCACTGCGTCGATCCGAAAGGTCGTGAATCGTGCGGGCGACAAGCTCCTTGCCGGTTCCGCTCGCGCCGGTGATCAGGACCGTGGCGTCGGTCGGAGCGACGCGTGCGATGAGGTCGTAGACCTCCTGCATCGCCGACGAGCTACCAATGAAACGACCGAAGCGTCCGAGCTTGCGCAGCTCCCCGCGGAGCTCGTCCACTTGCTCGCGAAGATCGCGGCTCCTTACAACGTGCCGCAGCACGGTTCGAAGCCGCCCGGTGTCGAGCGGCTTGACGAGGTAATCGGTGACCCCTTCGCGCAGGGCGGTGACGGCGGTATCGACGGTGGCGTGACCGGTGATCAGCACGACGTCGGGACGGACCTCCCGATCGAGACTGTCCAGCAAGTCGAGGCCGTCGCCGTCCGGAAGTCGGAGGTCGAGCAGCACCAGGTCGGGAAACCGTTGCGCCAGCGCGTCGCGCGCCTCGCCCAGCGTTCCCACCGCATCGACCGTGAAGCCTTCCCGGCCGACAAGCGTAGCCAGCGCGTCCAGCGAGTCCTTGTTGTCCTCCACCAGGAGGGCGTGCGCCATGCGGGCTTCGGTGGTCATTCTTGAAACTCGTTTGCGGGCCTTCGGCCGGCACGAGTACCGGCGGTCCCCAGGGTTGTTCTGCTTGATGCCAAGGCTACAGGACGTACTGTATCCCAGGAATGAGAAGATACGGAGTTGTCAGCGTCCCCGCCACTGCCGAGGCACCTCGCGGTGTCGCCGGTTCCCGGGCGTAGTAGGGAAAGGACCTCATGACGATTACGAGAGCTCGAGCCGTCGCCCTGTTGGCCGCCGGGTGCCTGCTATGCACCCCCGTGTACTCCGACGCCCAGTCGGCCGGCTTTCGCTTCGAGCTCCAGGAAGCCGCGGGGACCGGCTGGTTCAAGGGAAACACACACGCCCACACCCTCGAGAGCGACGGAGATTCGTCGCCCGAAGATGTGGCGAACTGGTACAAGCAGCACGACTACGACTTCCTGGTCCTGTCGGATCACAACGTGCTGACCGACCCCGCCGCGCTCGCCCACCTCGTCGACGACGAGTTCATCCTCATTCCCGGCGAGGAAGTGACCTCGAGCTTCGAGCGGCGCCCCGTCCATATCAACGGCCTGAACGTCAACGCACTGGTGGTGCCTCAGAAGGCCGACACGATGGTGGGCACGATTCAGAGCAATATCGACGCCATCCGCGAACTCGAAGGCGCGCCGCATATCAACCATCCGAATTACGGCTGGGCCTTCGGCGCGGAAGAGCTGGCGCAGGTGCGGGATGACCGGCTGCTGGAGATCTACAACGGTCATCCGAGCGTCCACAACGACGGCGGCGGAGACTCCCCGGGGATGGAAGAGGTCTGGGACTACCTGTTGACCCGCGGCAAACGTATCTACGGCATCGCCGTCGACGATGCTCACCACTTCAAGGTGATCGCCCGAGATCGATCCAATCCGGGCCGCGGATGGGTCAGCGTGCGTGCCCGAAAGCTCGCCCCGCTCGACATCGTCTCGGCTCTGGAGGAGGGACGCTTCTACGCGAGCACGGGGGTAGAGCTCGACGATCTCGTCGTCACCGAGCGACGGATCGAAGTTCACATCCAGCCGCAGGGGAACTTCAAGCACACGACCCGTTTCATCGGCGCCGGCGGGCGCGTGCTCGCCGAGACGGGCGCCAACCCGGCGGTGTTCGACCTCACCGAACCCGAGGTTTACGTACGCGCGGTGGTGCGAGACTCGGGCGGGCGGCGTGCCTGGATCCAGCCGGTATTCCTCGTCAAGGACTGAGCGACGTCGAGCGGCGTGCGCTGCCCGAAGACTTCTACGCGCGCCGCGCCCGCAGGCGTCCTTTGAGGCGACGGAAGGCGCGAGCGACCATGCGCACGTAGAAAAACAGCATGACGCCGGCGATGAAGCCCGCGACAGTGAGCACAACACCGACGCCGATGGCGAGCAGTTCGCTGATCGTCTGCGGCATGGAGAGCGACGAGGTGATGATGTCGCCCGGAAGCAACAGCGACAGGACGCCGCCGACGATCGCGGCGACACCACCCGCGGTGAACGCGAGGGTCAGCGCGCCGAGCACCACGATGACCACGAACGACGCGAGACTGGAAACCGCGGTCGCGCCCATGAGCGCGAAGACCCCGGCCACCCGGCGCACCGGGTGGCGCGAGCCCGTGATAGCGAGCTCGATGCGGTAGGCGTGCGCGAGCTGCTGCGGATCGCCGAAGCGCTCGATGACCGCGGCCGGCTCTTCGCCCGCCTGCATCGCCTCCGCGGCATGGTTGCGGATCTCGACCAGAACGTCGGTGCGTTCGGGCTCGGGAAGATCCGCGAGCTCACGGCTCAGCTTGGTCAGGTAACGGTCGACGGCGGGATTGTTCATTGCCCCCTCCCCGCTGCCAAGTTGATCTGCACGGCGTCGACGATTGCCGCCCAATCATGGTGCAGCGTCTGCAGATGCTGGCTGCCGCCGGCGGTCAGCTCGTAGTACTGCCGCGGCGGGCCCGCCGCCGACTCCTTCCAGGTGGTTGAGAGCAATCCGTCCCTTCGCAATCGACGCAACAAGGGATAGACAGTGCCTTCCCCCGCCGCGAGCTGCGGCGTCTGCGCCAGCCGTGTGACCAGCTCATAGCCGTAGGTCGGCTGCTGGTCGATCAATGTAAGCACGCACAACTCCAACAATCCGCGCCTCACCTGCGCCAGCCATTCCTCTCGTTGTTTCGTCGTCATCGCTCTCGCCCACGTTGCTGAATCACTACTTACGTCAGACCAGTATCTGGCGCCACCCAGTACTATGTCACATTTAGTACTGGGTGGCAACCTGTAGCGCCAAGGGAATTGCCGATGCAGCCACGCGGCGCCGGCGAAACGGTGGACGAGAAACAAACCGGATCTTCTTGTCGGCTTTCTGTTACATTGGATCCACGAGATCAAGTCACGCGGGAATGGCTGCCCGCGAAGACTGGCGCCCGGCCGGGCAGCGTTCCCCCGAGAACGGGAGGAATCATGAAGGCACAGGAACGCCTGGCCGCCTACTTACAGGATCAGGGCATCGATTTCTCGGCCCACCGACATCCGCAGGCCTTCACGGCCCAGGAGGTCGCGGCCTCCGAGCATGTCTCCGGGCATCGCTTCGTCAAAGTCGTCATGGTCAAGGGCGACGACGACCTCGCGATGGTTTGTGTGCCCGCCTCGCTCGACGTCGACCTCGATGCCGTCGCCAACCTACTCGATGTCGACGAAGCACGGCTCGCCGAAGAGGCCGAATTCGCTCCGCTTTTCGCTGATTGCGAGGTCGGGGCGATGCCGCCGTTCGGCAACCTGTATCACGTGCCCGTGTACCTCGACGAGGCGCTCGAAGAAGACGGCATGATCGTGTTCAACGCCGGCACGCATCGGGAGACCTTCGAGATGTCCGTCGAGGATTTCGAGCGGCTGGTGCACCCCAAGGTCGCGCACTTCGCCATCACCCACTGAAAAGAATCGTCGACCCTGAGGAAAATCGGTCACGGGCCTGCGAGCGCTCAGGGCGACGCCGGCAAGGCGCGCGCAGCGCAGCGAACCGGAGGCGTACATCCGTACGTCGGAGGTCTCGCAAGCAAGCGCAACGCCGCCGGCGTCGTCCTGAGCGCTCGCCTACGTCAATAGCTTTTCGCGATGCTCCATCTTCCTCAAAGCCAAAAAAAGCAGCATCGCACCCGTCGCGAACACGGCCACGCGGTTGATCAGCATCTTCTCGGCCCACATCGGGTCCTCCCCGCCGGCGGGGACTTCGAACGGCTTCAGGAAGAGGTCCCAGTTGGTGCCCTGAAACGCTTCGTAGGTCATCAACACGAGAATGATGAACCCCAGCGAGAGCATGCCGGCAGCGTTGGCGCTACGCGTGAAGACGGAGAAATAGAACGTCAGGTTGGCGATCAGGAAGGCGGGAAGAAACGCGTTGAGGCCGCCCCAGAAGAAGGGGAACTCCGCGAAAAGGAAATACGACGCGACGCTCATGACCAGCAAGGTCACCAGGAGGACGAAGTAGACCGACAGCATGCGGATGGTCCACACCGTGTAGTGGGAGCTGGCCGTGCTGAACAGAACCTCCAGCGTATGCCGATCGCGTTCCTTGGCGATCAGATCCATCGCCAGGTAGACGCCCAAGACGGTGCCGGGTAACTCCACCAGGACGAAGAGAGCGTCATCGACCCCGAATCCCGCGTTGGGCTGATACACCACGAAGGTGTAGAGAATCGCGTAGTAGGCGACGATACCCGCCGTCATGAACAGAAGCTTGCGGCGGAAAATCACACGCCCGCTGAGCCGAAACATCGCCGCCAGGCTGCCGAGAACCTCGCGCCACGGCAGCACGGCCTCGACGTCGGGCGCGGCCGCCCCCAACGTGGGCTCGAAATCTCCGACCTCGGGTTGCTGGGGGGCGCCGCTCAGGTTCTGCGTCATGCCGTCCTCCCATGCTCGTCCGGACTGCCGTGCCCGGACCAGCGCGTGCAGCCTGCCGGGGTTCCGTTCATGCCGCCCTCCGGTGCTCGCCGAGCAGGTAGATGTAGGCATCCTCGAGCGTCGGTTCGACATGCTCGGCTTCGAACTCGTCCGGCGCTTCGGCGGCGATGAAACGGACGCGGATTCCCGCCGGCGTCCGCAAATGCGTGATGACGTCGAGCTCGGCCTCCAACTCGTGGAAGAAGTCTTCGTCCATGACCGCCTCCCACACCTTGCCACGCGCCTCCTCGCGCATCGCTTCGGGCGCCCCCGTATAGATGCAGCGACCGGCGTTGATGACGGCAAGCCGGTTACAGCTTCCGGCGACGTCTTCGACGATATGCGTCGAAAAGATGACGATGCGGTCCTTGCTCAGACGCGCCAGGAGATTGCGAAAACGAATGCGCTCGACCGGATCGAGGCCGGCGGTGGGCTCGTCGACGACCATGATTTGAGGCGTGTGCAGCAGCGTCTGTGCGATGCCGATGCGCTGCCGCATACCGCCGGAGTAGGAACCGATGTTGTCGTCCATCCGGTCGGCCAAGTTGACCTGCTCGAGCACGTCGATGACGCGATCGTGACGTTCGGTGGAGTCATTGAATCCCTCGAGTAGAGCGCGGTACTCGAGATACTCGTAACCGGTCATGT
>CAYSHI010000236.1:0-3553 GCA_964430745.1 uncultured Acidobacteriota bacterium
CAAACAGGGAACAACGGGGAGGTCCGCTCCGTTCCCGGGTAGGCTGCATGAGGCGGCGCGAAATCGCCGTCCCAGATTCATGGTTCCCGCCCCGGCACGTCCGGGGTAACAGGATCCCGCTTACGAGCCTCGTGAGTCGTAATGTTCAAAGGGCCGGCACCGCGTCTGCGGCGCCGGCCCTTTGGCTTTGAGCGCTGTCCGTCGTCAGAAGGGAATGTCGTCGTCAGAGACGCCGGCGTCCGGTCCCGGCGCGGGTCCGGAGGGGGCCCGGTCGCCTCCGCCACCGCCACCACCACCGGCGAAATCGCCGTCGCCACGTCCGCCGAGCATCTGCATGTTCTGCGCCACGATCTCGGTGGTGTAGCGGGTGTTGCCGTCGCGGTCTTCCCACTTGCGGGTCTGGATACGGCCCTCGATGTACACCTGGCGGCCCTTGGTCAGATACTGACCGCAGATTTCAGCGAGACGAGCCCAGGCGACGATGTTGTGCCACTCGGTCTTTTCCTGTTTCTCGCCGCCATCTCCGCCGCCCCAGGTCTCCGTCGTGGCGATAGTGAAATTCGCCACCGCCGTGCCGCTCTGGGTGTAGCGCATCTCCGGGTCCTTGCCCAAGTTGCCGATCAAAATCACCTTGTTGACGCCCCGTGCCATTCCGTACCTCGCTGCTTTCTTTTGTTGGTTTCGATTGTCCGAGTCCGCCCGGGGGTTCTGTCGAGCGAATACGCTTCTATGTACCACACAGATTAGACGGCCACACGCGGCGACCTGTCCGCCGCAGCCCGTCGGTTCGCGCTTGGCCCGGTTGCGATTCGTCCGCGCCGGCGTCAGGGAACCTGACAGCCGGCCGGAAGCGTTTCTCCCAACTGGTCGAGCTGCATGCAGCCCACCAGGGCCGCGTCGGTACGTGGGTATGCGTCGATGAGCTCGCGCAGCTCGCTTACCGCCTCGTCGAGCAATCCGAGCTCGACGGCCTCGAGCGCCGCGCGCAACAACGCGTCCCGTACCTTCGGGGCGCTCGGATAGCTCCCGGCAACCTCGAGAAAGCGCTGGCGGGCGTCGCGATGGAGATCCTGGGCAGCGAGCGACTCGCCGATCCAGTACAACGCGTCGGCGGCGCGCGGGTTCTCCGGATACCGGAAGACGAACTCCTCGAACCCGCTCACCGCGAGGACAAACTCGCCCGACGTGTAGTCGGCGTACGCGGAGGCGAACAGCGTCTCCTCCTCCGATTCCTCGGTCTCGGCTCCGGTGGTCGGTTCTACGCGCGGCCGCTCCGGTTCGCCGCCCGCCGGCGGCATGGCGGTGTTCGGTCGGTCTGTGGGAGCGGCGAGCGTGACGCCGGATTCCTCCAGTGCGGCGAGCTGGTCGGTGAGGATGCGAACCTGCTCCTGGAGGTTGTCGACCTCGGACTGCATCGCGCTGAAGTCCGCGGTGCCGCTGCCTTGTGAGAGCCGGGCCGGGTCGAGCTGCCGCTCGAGATCTTCGCGGAGTTGGGTCAGCCGCGTGATGATTTCCTGCTGTGTCGCTTGCAGGTCGGCAACCTGGGCTGCGAGCGTCGAGGAGCGATTCTCCGACTCGGTTACCCGCTCCTGCATCGAGGCGCAAGCCGGCGTAACCGCCAGAACGAGCCCGCCAATAAGCGCCAGGACACCGTTGACGTGTCGGCGTCGGCCGCCGGACACACGGGTCCTTGTCTCGGGGCCACCCTCGAAATGTTGCTCGTGTTTGCTCAACTGCCCTGCAAAGTACGGCGGGCGGGCGACGTCGCCGACGCCCGCCCGCCCGTGAAAGTCGCTGCGATCAGCGGTCGTTGCCGGAAATCGCCTGGAACTGGGCGCGGCGATTCTGTTGCCACGCGGACTCGGTCGCGCCCTGGGCGATGGGCTGCTCTTCGCCGTAGGAGATGATCTCGATGCGTTCGCGCGGGACGCCGAGAGAAACCAGGTACTGCATGGTCGCGCTGGCGCGACGCTCTCCCAGGGCCATGTTGTACTCGCGCGTGCCCCGCTCGTCGGCGTGCCCGCCGACCAGGAGGCGGAAATGCGTGTTCTCGCGCAGGTACTGCGCGTTGGCCTGCAGCTTGGCGCGCTGATCCCCGCGAATCTCGGACTGGTCATAGTCGAAGTAAACGGTCTGCAACACGCCCTGCTCATTGATCTGATCGATCGTGAGGATGTCGCTCGAGGACTCGTTCTCCGACCACGCGCCGGCATCGGGGGGCTCTTCGGTCGACCGCTGCTGAGGAACAGGGCGCTCCGCCACGGCCGGCTGCTCGGGAGTGGTCTCCGGCGGCTCGGTATTGGAGCAGGCCGGCAACATGCAGATCGCGATCAGGAGTGCTGCGACACCCGTCCGTTGTGCAAGAGATTTCATCGACTTCTTCCTCCGTTCGGTGAGCAGCTTGCGCTCATCTGCCGCCCCACGAGGGGCTCTGGTTGTTTCCTTCGTTCGTCAAGCGGCGCAACCGCGAGCCGTCGAGCCCTATTGCATAGATGTGGGTCTCGCTGCCTTGCTGCGCTTCAAAAACGATCTGCCGACCATCGGGCGACCAACTCGGAGAGTCGGCGCGTCCGTAGCCGCGCGTCAACATGATGCTACGTTGAGTTGTAAGACTGTACACGAAAACTTGGAACCTGTTACCCCCTTCGGAGGCTGCGTAGGCGATCAAATCGGAAATCTGCGGATTAGGGTTCCACGCCGGCGAGTCGATCTGAGAGCCGCTCACTCTCAGGCGCCGGAGGTTGGTGCCGTCGATGCTCATCTTGTAGAGATGCTGGCCACCCGCCCGGGTCGAAATGAAGGCGACCTCGCGGCCGTTCGGGGAGAACGTCGGCGAGGTATCGATTTCCGAGTTGCTGGTGATGCGTTGCCAGTCGCTGCCGTCCGGCCTCATCGTGTAGATCTCGGAATTGGCGGTGCCCTGCCCATCGCGGGTGGAGGCGAATACGATACGGCTGCCGTCCGGAGCCCAAGCCGGAGCACTGTCCTGGCCTTCGCTCCTGCCGACGACGGGCGGAATGCCGCCGCTCTGGTTGAGCATGGCGATGTCGACGTTGGGGATGCCGTCGTGCACGCGGTACGACACGTAAGCGATCTGATCGCCTTTGGGCGAGAACGCCGGGCTGAGCGCGAGCCCGCCGTCGTTGGTGATGCGCTGCTGCCCGTAGCCGTCGTAATCCATGACGTAGATCTCTTTGGGACCACGGCGCTCCGACACGTAGGCGATCTTCGTCGAGGCGACCCCGGGGATGCCGGTGTAGTGGAGCACGGCCTCGTCGTTGAACTCGTGCGCCAGCTTGCGAAGTGCGGAGTTGGAGACGATCGCCTCGGGGATCGGGATGCGGCCCTGGTGACGCTTGCCGATGATCTGGCCGCCGCTCGGCACGTCGTACAGGCGGTACTCGACGATCACGTCGTCGCCGACCCGGCGCACGAAGCCGCGAATCAGGGCCTCGGCTCCGCTGCGGCGCCAGGCATCAAAGTCGGGGGGGCCGTCGCCCGAGCCAATGGCCGGGTAGAGCTCCGGGTCGACGATGTCGAACACCATCGAGCG
>CAYSHI010000237.1:0-19995 GCA_964430745.1 uncultured Acidobacteriota bacterium
ACCGATGCAGAGGGCGCGCGTAGGGCAGCGATGCCCTTGTCGCGTGTACTGCGCGCCATGAGAATCCGGCGAAGCCGCTCCCTTTCCCCGCGCACCTCACGCGAAAGGGTATCGCTGCCCCTAGCGTGCCCGCCCAGCTACACCGTTCCAATCTACCCAAGCTGACCCCACAAGCCACGTGCCCGCGAATTCCCCGTCCCCGAGCTTCCCTAGCAACAACGCGCCTGGAATCAGCAACTAGCTATTGGCGGCGCGGGCGGCCGGGAATTCGTCGACGACCTTTTCGAGAAACACGCGCACGATGTCGGGGTTCCACAGGGTCCCCGCATCCCGCTCGATCACCCGGCGGGCTTCCTTGAGGGTCAGCGCGGAGCGAAAGGCTCGGGCCGACGTCAGGGCGTCGTAGGCGTCGCACAGGGCGACGATCTGCGCGCCGGCGGGGATCTCCTCCCCTTTCAACCCGGTCGGGTATCCGCTGCCGTCCCAGCGCTCCTGGTGATGAAACACGAGCGGCACTATCTGGCGCAGTGGGGGAATCTGTTCCAGGAGCTGGGCGGCGATTTCCGGGTGCCGCTCGACGACACGGCGCTCGGCAGTGCTCAGGCGGCCTTCCTTGCCGAGAATCTCGTCGGGAACACCGATCTTGCCGACATCGTGCACAAGGCCGGCAATCTCGATCGCCGTTTGCTCGTCGTAGGGAAACATCATGGCATCCGCGAGCTTGCGCGCGAGCTCGGAGACAGCGCGAGAATGGGCGTGCGTGTAAGGATCCTTGGCCTCGACCGCTTCCATCAGGACCTCGAGCGTCTGGCGAACCAGAGGGCTGTCGAGGTTGGTGTCCTCGAGTTCCTCGAGCGGTGCGAGGATATCGCGCACGGACACCTCCCGATCGGGAAGGTAGCGACGCGCCTGCACCGAAACGACAGCCTCCAGCACCTCGCGGTCGTAGTCCTCGGTGTCCGCACCGTCGGCTCGCCCTGCGAGTTGCACACGATGGCCGCCGTTGTTCTTCGCGAGATACATCGCCTGGTCGGCGGCGTCCAACAGCTCGTCGGGTTCCATGCCGTCCGCGGTGTACTCGGCCACGCCGATGGAGATGCGAGGCGCCTTCGGCAAGCCCGTGGGGTTGGCCGCCAGTGCGTCGAGATATCTGCCGAGGAGCTTCGCCGTGCCGTCCTTCGAGCCCGGAACCATGGCTACGAACTCGTCGCCGCCGTAGCGGCAGACCGCAACCGCGCCCGTGAGCGCTTTCGCGAACTCGTGGCCGGCGGTGATGATCAGCCGGTTGCCCGCCATGTGGCCCCAGCGGTCGTTGACGACCTTGAGGTTGTCCAGATCCGCAACCGCGAGCGCGTAGGGGCCGCCGTGGGGGCCGGCCTTGCGAATCATGCGATGCGCCTCCTCGGTGAACGCCTGGAAGTTCAACAAACCGGTGAGGCCATCGCGACGACTCTGCGTGCGCAGCTGCTCGAGCATGTCCTGGCCGTGCAGGAATGCGGCGGCCATCATCGCCGCGGTGCCGCAGAAGTTGCGATCGTCCTCGGTATAGCGACGGTCGGTGCGTACATCGCGAAGATACATCGCGCCGAGAAGCCGACTGCCGCGCTGGATGGGCACGATCAAGAAGCTGCGAAACGGATTGGCAGGGGGCAAGTGCTTCTGCACCTTGTCCCAGAGGTCGCGCGGCTTGCCGGGGTATAGCTCGGTAATCTCGCCGCGCTGCAGACTCACCTGGAGCTCAGGATACTCCTCGAGGCGAATGACCCGCACCTCGACGCTCGGATCGTCGCCGCTGGCGGCGACGTACGCCTGCCCTCCGTCGCGCTCGAAGATGACCAGGGAGCATCGATCGACGCCGACCACCTTCTGCACGCGCTGGATGATGTCGAACAGCACGTCCCCGGGGTCGGATCGAACGCCGCTCAGCCCGAGCCGGCCGATCTCGCTCAGCGCCTGGAGTCTGTACTGTTCCTTGGCGAGGTGCTTGGCGCGCTCGGCGATTTGTCGCGCCTCCTGCTCCAGCTTGGCGGCCCGCTGCTGTTCGGCACGCGCCTCCTGCACGACGCTGCCGAAATAGATGGAAATGGCGAGCAAGAACGGCATCCTCACCATCACGCCCGGATCGCGGAACATGGAGGGGCCGAGCTGGACGTACAGAAAGCTCCCGTACACGAGCGCTCCGAAGACGGTCAGGACGGCTACGGATCCGAGGCGCGGAACGATGGTCGCCACGAGCAGTGTCGCGAAGTAGACGATGTAGAGCTGCGCACCTTGCGAATCCAGCAGCGAAACGACGATCGCGATGACGAAAACGTCTGCAGCCGTGAAACCCCACCGAAGCTTCTTCCAGTCCGCGCCTCCCCAGAGAAGGAGCTGCAGCAGGACGTTGGAGGCCAGAAGAGCACCGACCAGTACCTGATGCGGCCAGACGCGGGCTAGGCCATCGACGGTGCCGTACAGAAGCGTATAGGAAATGCCGACCACGAGGACCCAGCGGGTCAAGGCCACGGGTAGCCGCGGATTTTCGCTGAGAGCGATGTCGGTTCGGCCTTTTCCCATTCCTAAACCGTCACGTCACCTGCGCGTCGCGCGGCATGAGGGCGCCGGCGCTTACACGTCGGTTCTCCGCGCGGACTTCTCACGAGGCACGCGCGCGGAAAGGTGCTGCTGAGTCCCTGTAAAGGTACACAAGCTCACTTGAGCGTTCAATATTTATTTCCGATTACGCACGTGCACTATCGTAGCTTATCTTTGTGCAAAAATGATCACCGCTGGCCAAAAATCTTCACGAGTCGCGTCTACAGACAAGAGGGCAGAGACGCCGTCCCTGCCCTCCGGCTCAGTACATGAGGATCATCCGAGCGGAACCGTCTAACGGCCGCGACCTCGTCCCATGCCCGGCGGTGGGCCGCCGCCGCCCATCCCGGGAATACCGCTTCGGCCTTGCGCCCACGAGCGAAGGCGGTCCTGGCTGCGTAACAGGGACGTACTTGGGAGCAGGAGCACCTGGTCGCCGGGGTCGAGGCCCGCGAGGATTTCGGTGTTTTCCCAATCGCGCACACCGACGACGATGTCCTTGGTGCTGATCTGACCCAACTCGTCGTACACGAATACAACCGCGTTCTCGCGCCGACCTCCGATACCGAAAGGATCCCGGTCGGGCGTGTCGGCAGCCGCTCGCATCGCGGCCATCGCTCGCGTGCGCTCGGCGGGTGACATGCTCGCAAACCGGGCGCGCATATCGGCGCCGCTCCGGCCGCCGCCGTCACCGCTGCTACCGTCACCGCGATCGCCCGCACCTGAGTCGCCACGCCCACCTGAGTCGCCGCGCGCGCCTGACTCACCACGCGCACCTGAGTCGCCCCGCCCGCCCTGACCGCGATCACCGCCGCCGGAACGTGCGCCCGCGAGCTCCCCGGTGCCGTCTTCGTCCGCCGTCCTCCCATTGTCGTCCCGAGAGCTGGCTAGGTCCGGCCCGCCGGACGGCTGAGCATCGCTTCCTCCGCGGCCCCCGGAACGATCCGGGTTGGAGTCGTCCGATGAGCGACCGCCGCGACCTTCGCCGTCCGAACCCTCGCGACCACCATTGCGGCTGCCGCGTTCGTCGGCCACCAGGCCCAGCATGCGCCTGACCTCGGCCGCATCACTTGGCGTGCGCACGGCTTCGTTGGGGATTGTCAGAACACCGGGCTTACGGTGAACGATGATCGAAACATCGGCGTTCATGCCGGGAAGCAGCTTGCCGTTGGCGTTGTCGATACGCGAGAGCACTGGAAAGGTCGTGACCGATTGCTGAACGACCGCCTGAGGCTCGATCTTGACCACGGCGCCATCGAACTGCTCATCGGCAAAAGCTTCGACCTTGCTGTCGACCGGTAGTCCGGCGCGCACCTGGCCGATGTCGACCTCGTCGACCAGGGTGCGAATCTCGAGCTCGGAAAGATCGGCCATTTGCACGAGCGTCGTGCCGCCGGAGACATTGTTGGTCGATGAGGCGATGATCTGCCCCTCTTCAACGACCTTGCTGATGATGGTGCCTGCCGTCGGCGCCCTCACGGTGGCGTCCGCGAGCCTCTCCTTGGAGAGGTCCAGAGACGCCTCGCCTCGGAGCATCTGCCCCTGGGCGTTGGTGTAGGTCTGCTGGCTGGTTTCGAGCTCGCCTTCGGAGATCAGGTCCTCGGCAAACAGCGACTTGGCACGGTCGTACCGGCTCTCGGCGATCTCGAGGCGAACCACCGCGCTCTCGTAGTCCGCCTGCACCTGTTTGAGCTCCTGATCCAGGGTCTTCGTGTCGATCTGCGCGATCAGATCGCCCGCCTCCACGAAGTCGCCCATCTCGACAGGCATCTCGAGGATCTCGCCCGAAGCCTTCGACTTGATCTCCACCACCTTGATGGGCTGCAGCACACCCGTGGCCTGCACGCTCACCGTGATGTCGTTCACGCCGGCAATCGCTACCGGAAGCTCTCCGAGACCATCTTCTTCTTCGGCGGGAGCGTAGCCCTGGTATCCGTACCAGCCAGCCACACCGAGGCCCACGAGCAGTGCGACCTTCACCGTTGTCTTGAGAAGCTTGCCGACTCGCTTTTTCACACTCTTCTCCCGTGTACGGAAGCAACGTGGGGCCTCATCAAACGGAGACCGCGGGGGGAGCATTTCGGAATTCGTCGTGGGGAGACCAAAGGGTGCCGGTTCCGCCGCCGACTTTCAAGCGTACTACTTGTCGAACCCCTGCGGCCCGCGCAGAATGCGCGCCGGTAACCACACCAGCGCCTTGAGAAACTCGAGGACACCGTCGACAGCGATTCCGAGCAGCCGAAACGGCAGAAGCAGCAGCCAGACGAACGGATACGCGATCAGCGCCAGAAGCGCCAGCGGCCAGCAGAAGAAGAGCAGTAGCAACCAGAGGATGAAGGTCATCACCGGCCGGTCTCCAAAGGCTCGTTGCGCGAATGAGTTCGAAAAACGCAGCCAATCGACGCCCCAGTTTAGTGTCCCACGTCGTAAATAGGGCGACGTTCGTGGCTGCGAGATGGGTGCAGATACAAGGCGTCTCGACGAGACGATGCCGTGGCGCATCGTGGAGGAGAGACAACGCCGTAGATGCGCCCATCTCGCAGCCATCCGTTGGACAGGCGGGATTCACCCGCGATCGCAGCGTTGCGCCTCGTCGACGATACCCAAGGTATCGCCTCCTCGCCGCGCCTTGCGCTCACCCGTGACTCCCGCCTGCGAACGTCACCCTATTTACGACGTGGGACACTAGGGCCTGTTAACACTTGCCAGGTAGCTGCGACGGGAGCCCATTTTGATCAATGCAAGGAACGACGAGCGTAATGTACTTTGAGTACTTTAGCGAGGAGAGACGCCGCAGTGGGCGAAATGGGACCCGTCCCTACGGGTTGCCGCTCCGCCGACGAACCGGTGCACGACCCGGCGCCCGCCTGGAATCCCGGCCGTCGGATGCGGTAGAAATGCCCCATGGGCGTCCCCTCGTGGTCCACAATCGCTGTCCTCGCACTGGCGGCGACGCTGTGCTCGGGTGTCCCCGACGATTCACGAAACTCCGCCGTTGGGGCAACGGACACGAACGCCCCCGGCGAGCGCGTCGGGGCTTCGCCGGGATCGGTCGAGGGATACGAGGTCGTCGCGACGTACCCGCACGACACCGCCGCCTACACACAAGGTCTGTTCTGGCGCGACGGCTACCTCTACGAGGGCACCGGCCGGTACGGGACGTCCTGGCTGCGAAAAGTGGACCCGACCGACGGGAACGTGCTGCAGCAGGCGTCGCTGCCATCCTCCTACTTCGGCGAGGGCATCGCGCTGCTCGGCAGCCGCATTTTCCAGCTCACGTGGCTCTCGAATCGCGGCTTCATCTATGACGCTGACCGTCTCGAGGTCGTCGGCGAGTTCGCCTACGAGACCGAGGGCTGGGGGCTGACGAGCGACGGCGTGCAGCTGATCATGAGCGACGGCTCGGCTGATCTGCTCTTTCTCGACGCCGACGACCAGCAGGTAATCCGCACCCTTCGAGTGCGCGAAAACGGCGAGGATCTGCGGGGCCTCAACGAGCTCGAATACATCGGCGGGCTGGTGTACGCCAATGTCTGGCATTCCGACATCGTGTACCAGATCGATCCCGTTTCCGGAGAGGTCGTCGGCACGATCGACTTCTCCGACCTGCTCGCGGGCGAACGCCCGCGCGATTCCGAGGCGGTGCTCAACGGCATTGCCTACAACCCGAACAACGGGCATCTGTTCGTTACCGGCAAGAACTGGCCCAAGCTCTTCGAGGTTCGGCTCACTCCCCCGAACTAGAGTCCTGTCCCAGGACGCTAGTGTGCTGTCTCCAACATGCAGGAGAGCGGCGAGGGGTAAGATGGCCGCATGACCTGGCGGCGACCCCTGACCGGCGTGGAGCGGTGGCACTGGCTGCTCGACAGCGCCACCGTGCTGAACGTCGTCCTGATTGCCAGAGTTCACGGCCGCTTCGATCACAGCCTGCTCGCCCGGGCGCTCGAGATCGTTCAGTTCCGCTACCCGCACCTCCGGGCGCGCATCTCGACGGACGGCCCGCCTGCGTTCGTCGCGACCGACGCCCCGGTGAGCGTCGAAACCCGCCCGTGGACCTCCGGGGCCTGGCGCGCCGCTGCCGTCGAACAGGCTGACACTCCCGTGTCCGCCCATGAGGGTCCCCTGATGCGTGTCGTGTTGCTGGAAGGCGACGAGCTCGCGGACTTGATACTCACCTTCTCGCACGCGGCGGCCGACGCGCGATCGGGGGCGATCATCACCGACGATGTGCTCCGCCTGCATGCGGGAGAGGCACGGCCCGCGTTGCGAGCTCCGGAGGTGCTGGATCCGCCGACGGACGAAATGCTCGGGTCGCGCTGGGCGGCACTCGTCGCCGGCCGTAGGAACGCACGCCTCACACGGCGGATGCAGTACCTGCGCCCGCGCCAGAACATGCCCACGAAACACCGGAGCACCGGGCTCATCGATGCCGTGCTCGACGCCGGCTCCGTCGAAATGCTGGCGCGAAGGGCGCGCGCCCACGGAACCACGGTGCACGGCGCCCTCTGCGCCTCGATGCTTCAGTCGATTCGCGAAGAGATGCGCAAGTACGACGGCCATCCGGACGTCTTTCTCGGCTGCGACACCTGCGTGGACTTGAGGCGCCACACGGAGTTGCGGCCGGCTGCCGTCGGCAACCTGCTTTCGCACGCGATCACCGGGCATCGAGTACACGAAAACACGCTTCTGTGGGACCTCGCCGCCGAAGTCTCGGAGTCCAGCCGGGCGGCCATCCGGGACGGCGACGTCATCGCCCTGGCACAACATCGCCACGCGGCCTCGCGACGGACTCGAGCCGCCGCCACGCTCGCCGCGCGAACCGAAAAGGCCTCCCGGTGGACCGTCACGGTGGCCAACCTCGGACGCCTCGACTTCTATGAGCGTTATGGGGACCTGCGCCTGGAACGCCTCGGCTTCGTCGAGAGCACGAGCGCGGCGACGGCGGGCGCTCTGGGCGTCTGTGCCGCCACCACGGCCGACTACACCACCCTGAACTTCACCTTCGCCGAGCAGTTCCTCGGCGAAGAGCGCGCCCAACGCATCGTCGCGGACACGCTTGCGCGACTACAGGAAGCCACGTCGACCTAGTGTCCTGTCCCAGGACACTAGCGGGGCCCTTGACGGCTCCCCGGGGCTCGAGCGCGGCTAGAGGATCTCACCGTGAAACGCTTCGCGGCGTTCGAACACGTCGCGCACGCGAGCAGGCAACCCTTCGCCGTGCAAGGTCAGTGCGCGCTCGACGTCGAAGCGAACCCGATAGATATGCACCTCCGCCGTCTCGCCCTCGTACACGACGAACGACGCCAGGTCGCCGTGATCGCGTGGCATCCCACACGAGCCGACGTTGACGAGCTGGACGCCGCCCTCTCTGCGGATGAATGGCCGGTGCGTGTGACCGATGAAGACCACGTCGTAGGCAAAGCCCGGATCGGCTTGCCACGGTGTGTCTTCGTGGACGCGTTCCTCGATCGAGGGCGCGGGCGAACCGTGGCTCAGAAGTATCCGGGCGCCGTCGACGTCGAGGTCTCGAAGCATCGGCCACGAGGTGATCGTTGCGGTCGCTTCGGCGTCCAGCTCTGATCTCTGCGCGGCGAGCCGGTACCAGCGGTCCCGATCCGGATCGAGCATCGCTTCGCCCAGCAACATGGCCTCGTGGTTGCCCTTCTGGCAGTGAACGCCGGCCTCGCGCAAGGCCTCCAGCACCGCCAGCGGCCCCGACAGATAGCCAACCGCATCGCCGAGAAAGTAAACATCGTCGACATCCATCTCGCCGATGCGCTCGAGGCAGGCGGCGAGACCCACCGAATTGCAGTGGGCATCAGAGAGCAGCGCCAACCTCATGGCCCGCCCCTCACCGTGCCACCTCCGGAAGGAGGTGATCCCGCCAGCGGCGCAGTCCCTCGGGCAACGTCGTCGCGGGGCTCCAGCCCAGCGCCCGGCCAGCCGCGTCGATCGAATAATTCGCCGTCAGCCCCTCCTGCTCGTCGGTCTGCCCCGAGGGCCCGACGTCGATGTCCCCGCCGACCACCTCAGCGACAACCGCCGCCAGCCCACGCGTGCTGACGGGCCGACCCGAAGCGACGTTGAATATCCCCTCGGGCGCTGTCTGCACGCAGCTCACGATGGCCGAGGCGACATCGTCGACATAGACGAAGTCCTGCATGCGCGAGCCGCTGCCGTGATACTCGAGTCTCTCGCCGGCCATCGCGCGGCGCAGGAAATGCTGCACGACCGTCCGCGTTCCCTGCCCGGGGCCGTAGGGGGCGCTGATCCGCAGGGCCGCGAACGGCGGCCCGGCCGAGCCGAGGACGGCGGCGCCCTTCCGCTCGGAGCGCAGCTTGCCGTCGGCGTACGGGCCGCGCGGATCGACAGCCCCGTCTTCCGCGAACACCTGCCCCCTACCCTCTCCGTAGATGCTGCCGGACGAGGCGAAAACAACGCCCGCTCCGAACGACGCGCACAGGTCGAATACGTTGTCGTCCATCTGCCGATTACGTCGCGCGGTTTGCTCGGCCTCGGCGCCCTCGAATGCAGCGGGAATCTCCGCCGCCAGATGCACTACCGTCGACGGCATCGAGCCACGGCCGAGATTCGGCGGAGGCCCTTCGATCAGGTTGCACACGATCGAAGCCGGGTCTTCCGCCTCCGGCCCCGGATCGGGCCACACGAGGCGTATCACCTCGTATCCTGCGGCCCGAAGCGCCTCGCATGCGGCGCCGCCGAGAAACCCGGCCGCCCCGGTCACCCACACGATCTTCCCGTCGGGCAACTCGTTCGACGGCCGGCCCGCAGACGACGCCGGATCAGTCATGCGCGAGCAGCTCATCGATGTGCCGCACTCTGGGCTCGGGGCTCAGATGACGGGCGCGAACAGCCGTTTCAATCGTTTCTCCGAATGATCGTGACATCACGAGGAGCTCATCGACGCTGCCGCTCTCGAGGCCGCTCCCCCCCTCGACCGGCGACCGGAACGGCGGCATGAACTTGTCGAGTAACAGAGGCGAGTCGTCGAACAGCCGCGGCGAAGCAACCAGCTCGTCGCCGGCCGGCACATAGTTGATGGCTCGCGCGGGACAGTAGATCCCCAGGCTCCGACCGTCGCGAGAAAGGCGGTGGACGTAGTCCACGAACCGCGCCGTGGCGCGCCGGCATCGCTCCACCAAGGCCTCCGCCTCGGCGCCGGCGTGCCGCTTCGCTTCAGCGGCGGGCTGTTCCGCGTCGGCGCCGGCGGGCCGCTTCGCGTCAGCGTTGGCAGGCTGTCTCGCGTCGGCGTGCGCAGGCTGCTCGGCGTCGACGGCCCGCCCGTCGGGGGCTTCATCAACCAGGCAGGCGTACAGCACACCGCCCACCTTCGCTCCTCGAACCTCCTGAACACGAAAGCCGGCCGCCGCGGCCGCGCGCCGTAGAGAAGCGGCGGAAAAATAGCTCCAGTGCTGATGGATGAAGATCGAGATGTCGCCGCTCTCCAGGGGCTCGGTGCAATCCGGAACGGCGCACACGATCCGCCCACCCGGCTTCAGCAGGGCCTTTTGTCGGGCGAGAAAACCGACGGGGTCCGGTGCGTGCTCCCACACGCAATAGTGCACGACCGTGTCGAAGGCGCCCTCGGGTTCGAACTCTTCCAGCTCGCACGTCGCCACCGGGATGCCGCGCTCGCTCATGGCCTCTGCGCAACGCGGGTCGGGCTCGACACCAAAGGCGCGCGCCCCGGTGTCGGCGAGGGCGCTCAGCAGGTGCCCGGTACCGCAGCCGATCTCGAGAACATCACTCCCCGCCAACCCGGCGCCGGACCACTCCCGGATGACCCCCTCGAAGTCGTCTGCGTAGGCCTTCCCGAGGCCGTGGTCACCCATGGGAATACCGAGTTGCGATCCCCGCGCGTACACCTCGTGAAGCGCATTCATGATGCGCTCGTCGAAGACCTGGGTGAACAAACCGATCGTATCGTCGTAGCCGACGCGAAACGGCAAGCGCTCCGGAAATCCCTCGACCCGCGGGCTCGGAAGCGGCCCCATGTGGAAGGGCAGTGTGCCCATGTCCCAGATGATTCGTGATACCGACATTTCGTCTTCCTCGGTGCACCGGATCATCCGGCAATCTTCCGTTCGCAGCGGGCGGGCTACCCGCGCGGCGGGCTGCTCCTCACACCGCGTCGAGCGCCTGCTCCACGTCGGTGATCTGATCTTCCGGGGATTCGATGCCGATCGACAGCCTCACCAAGTTCTCGCCGATTCCGTGCTGTGCCCGCATCTCCGGCGTGATGTCGGAGTGGGTCATGCTGGCGGGATGTTCGGCCAGCGACTCGGTGCCGCCGAGACTTACTGCCAGCTTGAAGAGCTTCAACGCGTTGAGGAAGCGAAACGCCTCGGCCTCGCCGCCGCGAACGTCGAACGACACCATGCCCCCCGGAGCGAGGCATTGCTTGCGGTAGATGGCGTGTTGCGGGTGATCCTCGGAGATGTTCCCGAGGTAGTGGACCTTGTCCACCTTCGGGTGTTCCTCGAGGTAGTCGGCAACGTAGCGCGCGTTTTTCATCTGGGAGGTCATGCGCAGCTTCAGCGTCTCGAGGCTGCGCATCAGCAGCCAGCCCGTCCAGGGGCCGGCCATGGAGCCGAAGAATGTGCGGTGGGCGCGGACCTGCTTCAGCAAATCGGCGCGCCCCAGGCACACCCCCGCGATGATGTCGCTGTGGCCGGCGATGTACTTGGTCGCCGAATAGAGAACCAGGTGCGCCCCGAACTTGATCGGGTGCTGCCACAGAGGCCCCAGGAACGTGTTGTCGACGGCAACCAGAACCTCTCGGTCCTGGTCCGAGAGCTCCTTCGCCAGATCCGCGCAGACTTCGATGTCGACCAGGGCGTTGGTCGGGTTCGCCGGGGTCTCGACGAAGATCATGCGCAGCTTGTCGGCGACGCCCGCATCGACGACGCGTTGCCGGATCTGGTCCGGACCGATGCCTGCGTGAAAGCCGACAGCCTCGATGCCGAAGCGCGGCAAGATGTTGTTGAGGTAGTAGTCGGTGCCGCCGTATACGGGCTCGCTGTACAGCACGGCGTCGCCCGGGCTGAGCAAAGCGAACATCGTGGTGCTGATGGCGCCCATTCCGCTGTCGAATACCGCCGCGGCCTCGGCTCGATCCCACAACGTCAACCTGTCCTCGAGGATCTCGAGGTCGGGGTTGTTGAGCCGGCTGTAGATCAGGCCCAGCTCCTCGCTCGGACCTTTCTCACGCAACCCGTAAGCGACCTCGAAGAATGCCTTCCCGGCCTCGGCGTTTTCGAACACGAACGTCGATGTCTGAAAGATCGGGCTCTTCAAAGCACCCATCGAGAGCATCGGATCGTACCCGTAGCTCATCATGAGGCTTTCCGGCTTGAGCTCCTTGTCGCCGATGTACCCCTTGTCTTTGAACTTCACCGTGGCACCTCCGTGCTTCGGTTTTCCCCTGTGGTCGATGCTACACCCGGCCGGGCGGGCACGTCGCCGGGGTGTTGCGAATGCGGGGTGACCTTGCGAGCCTCCAGCCGGCCGTCGGACTACTCCTCGGTCGGCTGTCGACGCTTCATCTCGGCCACCAGATCCTTGGCAGCCGTGATGAGCTTTTCGTGCCGCGGGCCGCGGCGCCGAATCACGCCGTTTTCGTCGAGCACATAGATCGTCGGCCAACCGCTGACGTTCCAGGTGGTGGCGATCGGACCGCCCGTCGACTCTTCTGCATGCCCGTCCCACCAGGCGCGATAATCGAGACGCTCGTCGATCTTCGCCTGTTTCGCCACCTCCACATCCGCGTCGCTGTTGACGCCCAGAAGGACGAAGTCCTCCTCGTCCATGACCTCGAGCAGGAGCCGCTGGTACGGGTACTCGCTCCGACAGGGCCCGCACCACTGGCCGGTGAAGACGATCGCCACCACTTTGCCGCGATACTCGGCAAGCTCGAACGTATCGCCTTCCAGGTCAGCGCCGACGATGTTCGGCGCCACTCTGCCGAGCATGAGGTTGGAGACCATGAAGCTCGTCTTGTGAAACAACTCCGCGTGCTCCGGATGCTCGGCGGCAAGAGCATCGAGCTGGGCAACTACGCTCGACTCCTGCTCCGAGGTCAGGTATCCGCTTGCCAGCCGCGTGCTGTAGCGCCAGAGGTGCAATCCGGCCTGCCCCTCGAAGTCTTCGGCCGTAGCCGGTCGCGCGAGAAGCTCGTCGAGGGTCGCCATGATCTCGTCGACGACGGCGTCGGCGAAAGGCTCCCCACCGGTGTCGTACGCCGACGCGGCACGGAAGCCGATTTCCGAACGTAGGTCGTCATCCGCAGGGGCGCCCACCTCACCGGCGGCTTGGAGTTCGTCCACGGTCCCCGGAGCTTCAGCGACGGTCAGGTCGCCGCCCCCCGGACGTTCCACGTTGTAGAAAAGAGCAACGCCGAGACCGGCAACCATCGCACCGGCAAGGGCAACGATCACGAGAGCGCGAACGGGATTCATCGAACCTCCTGGGGTCAGCTCATGATGTCATCCAACCCCATCGATAGCGGCAGAGCAAGGCCTCCGGCCCGCGGCGACCACGGCGACCATTTAGAGTACCGGCATGGTTCCCGACGATCGGCCGCGGCGTCGCCTCGTCGACGTCGTTGTGTCGACGACCCGGGTCAGGCAAACCCTGTCGTTGCGACGGTTGCCGTCGTCCGCACCGGGCGCCGTCAAGGTTCTGCGCGACTGGTATCCCGTGCCGCTGTTCGGGTTGTTGTTCAAAGAGGTCGAGGTGCTCGCCGCGAACATCGGCAACGGGAGCCTTACCGGGCGGATCCAGCAGCTCGAGGAGCGCATCTTCGGCGGCCAGAGCTCGGTCGCCTTGCTATTGTACCGATCGTTCGGCACACTCCGAGAAAAGCAACCGGAGCCAGCCGATGCCCGCACCCAAGAGGCCACGCGAAGAAGTCGTCGCTCTGATCGGCGAGGTCTTTCGCCAACACGGATACGACGGCGCCAGCTTGAGCCTGATCTCGCAGAGGACGGGGCTCGGGCGCGCCAGTCTTTATCACTACTTCCCCGGCGGCAAGGAACAAATGGGCCGAGAAGTTTTCGCCTGTATCGGCGCCCACGTCAGGGAGGATCTGCTCGACCCGCTGACCGCCGCCGGTTCCCCCGAAGATCGCCTGGCCGCGTGGGTTCGGGGTGTCGATGGCTTCTACGACGGCGGCAGGAAGAACTGCCTGCTGGGCGCGATGGTGCTCAGCGGGGGTGTCGACCGCTACACGGAGGAAATCACCTCGACGTTTCGCGCTCTGATCGATGCCTTGTGCGATCTCCTGCAGGAGGCCGGTGTTCCCGGCGAGCTGTCGAAGCGCCGGGCGGCGAGCGCCGTGGCCACGGTCCAGGGAGCGTTGGTGACCGCGCGCGGCATGAACGACACCGCCCTCTTCCGTGAGGTTGTGCAGGACCTACCGGCGCAGTTGCTGCGCCCTGCGAAGGAGCAACACTGATGGGCAGGAACCCCGACCGCGGACGCAACTTCACCCGATACGCCTTTACGCCCACCGTCAAGGAGATCCAGTCCGAGCACGGGTCCCGAGAGGCGTACGAACGCATGGAGGCGATGGCCCAGCACGAGCTCGGCGCCAAGGAGCGCCGGTTCATCAGCGAGCGCGACAGCTTCTACATGGCCACCGTCGGAAACAACGGATGGCCCTACGTACAGCACCGTGGCGGCCCCCCGGGATTCGTTCGCGTCGTCGACGACAACACGATGGCGTTCGCCGATTTCCGCGGCAATCGACAATACGTGAGCACCGGTAACGTCATCGATACCCGGCGAGCCGCGATGATCTTCGTCGACTATCCCGCCCGACAGCGCCTCAAGGTGTGGGCAAACGCGGCCATCGTTTCGCCGGATGCGGATCCGGGACTTGCCGCGATCGTCTCGCTCGAGGGGTACGACGCCGTGGTGGAGCGCATCTTCAGGCTCGAGGTCGTGGCCTTCGATTGGAACTGCCCGCAACACATCACACCGCGATACACGCTCGAGGAAATCGAGGCGCTGCGGATCTGAGCGCTGGCGCAGGCGCATCTCCTCGCCCATCGTCCGAATGCGAGTGAGCGAGGGCCGCATCTCGCTCCAGCCGTACCACAGCGCGTAGTCCGGGTTGTTGTGAAACGCGCCCCGGAACGCGCGCATGCGGTGCTCGAGGAACAGGAGATCGCAGCAAGCCGATTTTTTCTACTGGAGACGCTGCGCCGCGGGTGCCAGAATCGCCCTTCCCGATCCGAACCCGGCGCCTGATAGCGTGGGGTTCGTGTTATCGAGCAGACGCGGATGTCCGACCCGAAGCTGCAGAACCTGGCCGAGTGGCCGGCCCGACTCACGGATCAAAACCCCGCTCGAGTAAAGAGTGACTGACTCCCCGGACGCGAAGACTCCCTCGATCCTCACACGGCGACAAGTCGAGGACGGTGCGCGGAGGGGTATGCGGATCACGGTAATCGCGCTCTTGACCAGCGTGGTGCTGGCGGCGGTGAAGATCCTTGCCGGCCTCCTCGGCTCCTCGTACGCCCTGGTCGCCGACGGCGTCGAGTCGATCCTCGACATCTTCGGCTCGTTGGTGGTGCTCGGCGGTCTTCGCCTCAGTGTCGTGCAGCCTTCGCCGCGGTTTCCTTATGGAGTGGGCAAGGCGGAGCCGCTCGGGGCGCTCGCCGTCGCCAGTCTGCTGTTGATGGCGGCCGTCGCCATCGCCGTGCAGGCTGTCCGCGAGACTCTGACGCCGCACGCGGCGCCGGCCCCGTTCACTCTTGTCGTACTGGTGGCGGTCATCGTCACCAAGGAGATCCTCTTCCGGACGCTGTTCTCCGGCGCCGAGATCATCGGCAGCCGAGCTATGGAGGCAGATGCCTGGCACCACCGCTCGGACGCCCTGACCTCCCTGGCGGCGTTCATCGGAATCTCGGTTGCGCTGCTGATGGGCCCGGGGTACGAGTCAGCGGATGACTGGGCGGCTCTCGTGGCGTGCGTGCTGATCGCCTATAACGGCGTACGCCTGTTCCGCGGCGCGATGGTGGAGATCCTCGACGTCGCCGCGCCGGAAGAAGTAGCTCAACAGGTTCGCGAGCTGGCCGCGGCAGTGCCGGGCGTCAGAGGCATCGACGTGTGCCGCGTCCGACGTAGCGGCCTGGTGCTCCTCGTCGACATCCACGTCGAGGTCGACGGGACCATGTCTGTGCAAGCCGGTCACGGATTGGCGCACATGGTCAAGGACGCGCTTCTGCGCTCCGAGCTGCCCATCCTCGACGCGCTGGTGCACATCGAGCCCGCGCGCGCCGGGGACTGAGACGGGGATGTTCCACGTTGACATGCTCCGGCAGGCCGCGCCGGCGGATTGCTCGAGGACTTGGCGGCACCCCGTCCGACCCGCTCAGCCGAGGGGGATTTCCTCGAAACGGGCGGTGAAGTGGCGCAGAAACGGCGGGGCGTTGGTCATGCGCAGCCCCGGCAAACTATCTCGACGTGCGAAGACCGTCTCGCATACCTCGGCCACGTAATCGATGTGACTTTGTGTGTACACGCGGCGCGGGATCGCCAGCCGCACCAGCTCGAGAGGCGCTGACTCGCTCTCACCGCCGAACATGACACTGCCGATCTCGACCGCGCGGATGCCGCCTTCGCGAAAGAGCGCGCACACGAGTGCCTGGCCGGGAAAACGCTCCGGCTCGATGTGGGGGCACAGATGACCCGCATCGACGTAGATGGCGTGCCCGCCGGGCGGCTCGATGATCTGGTAGCCGATCTCGAGCAGCTTCTCGCCCAGGTACGCCGTCGAGCGCAGCCGATAGGCGAGGTAGTCCTCGTGAACGACCTCTTGGAACCCCTGCGCCATGGCTTCGAGGTCGCGGCCGGCAAGGCCGCCGTAGGTGACGTAGCCCTCGGTAAGAATCAGCAGAGCTCCGGCCCGTTGCAGCAGTTCCTCGTCGCGTAGCAGGAGGACGCCGCCGATATTGACGAGGCCGTCTTTCTTGGCGCTGATCGTGGCGCCGTCGGCGAGATCGAACGTGTCGCGCACGATGTCGCGCACCGACCGGTCGCCCTGCCCCTCCTCGCGAAGCTTGATGAAGTAGGCGTTCTCGGCGAAACGGCAGGCGTCGAGAAACATCGGCAGACCGTGCTCATCGCACACCTCCCGCACGGCCCGCAGGTTCTCCAGGCTCACCGGCTGGCCGCCGTCGCTGTTGTCTGTAATCGTAACCATCACCAGCGGGATCTTGTCGGCACCGACCCGCTCGATGAGCGACGTCAGCTTGTCGATGTCCATGTTGCCCTTGAAGGGGTGATGGACAGTCGGCTGCTTGCCCTCGTCGATGACCAGATCGACCGCCTCGGCGCCCGAGTGCTCGATATTCGCGCGCGTCGTGTCGAAGTGATTGTTATTGGGCACCACCTTGCCCTCGCCGCCGACGAGCTCGAACAGAATGCGCTCGGATGCCCGCCCTTGGTGGGTGGGCAGCACATGCTCGAAACCGGTGAGGTCCTTCATCACCTTTTCGAAACGATAGAAGCTGCTCGCCCCGGCGTAGGATTCGTCGCCCTGCATGATCCCGGCCCACTGAGCGCTGCTCATCGCTCCCGTGCCGGAGTCGGTCAACAGGTCGATGATGACGTCGCGCGAGCGAATCCTGAAAGGATTGAAGTCGGCGTCGCGGAGGATGCGCTCACGCTCCTCGCGTGTCGTCATCCGCAGAGGTTCGACAACTTTGATGCGAAACGGCTCGATGATGGTCTTCATTGGCTCGTCTCGGTGGCGCGATCAGCCCATGCTACCAAGGGAACGACCCCCCTGCGGCTCGGCGTCCGGGATCGGCTCGCGGCCGGCCGCTCGGCGTCCAGGATCGGCTCGAGGACGGCCCACACGCCCTCGGCGACGATCCGCTGGCCGGCCGCATTGGGATGGATACCGTCGGGCAGGTTGAGGTGAGGACGCGCGGCGACGTCCTGCAGCAGAAAGGGAATCAGCGCCGCATCGTTGGCGGCGGCCAGCGAGGGGAAAATCTCGCGGAACCCCTCCGTGTACTCGGGGCCGAGGTTGGGCGGAGCGAGCATGCCGGCGACAACGATCTTCACCTCCGGGTTGACCGCGCGGGTCTTGTCGATGATCGCCTGCAGGTTCTCTCGGGTCACGTCGAGCGGCAAGCCGCGCAGCATGTCGTTGGCCCCGAGCTCGAGCACCAGGATGTCGACGGGTCGCCGCAACAACCAATCGATGCGGCGCAGTCCCCCGGCGGAAGTCTCACCGGGAACGCCGGCGCTGACCACTTCGAAAGGCAAGTCGAGCTCGCGCAGACGATCGGCAATCAGGCTCGGAAACGACTGCTCCGGCGGCAACCCGTAGCCCGCCGTGAGACTGTCGCCGAGAAAGAGAATCGTTCCGGGCTCCTGCGCGGGCGCGCTGATTGCAGCCTCGACCATGCGCGCGTCGATCGCAGCCTCGGCCATCTGCGCGCGGATCGCGACCTCGGCAACGGGCTTGCCCATCGCGGCCCCGGACGCAGAGACGATAATCGCGGACAGCGCGACGGGTACGATCGTCAGCGCCAACAGCACCCCGAGGCTCCAAGCCCGCCGCCGTTCCGTCACGATCGGTCGTTCGTTCGTCATGGGTGCATTATAGAGAGCATCATGAGTGAGAACGCCGCATTGACCGCCGACAGGCTGACAAAGACATACACCAACGCCGGGCGGGAGCTGACCGTGCTGGACAACGTCAGCTTCGCGCTCGCCGACGGGACGAGTTGCGCCGTCGTGGGCCCTTCCGGCAGCGGAAAGACAACGTTACTGGGCCTCTGCGCCGGTCTCGACCGGCCCACCTCGGGCTCGGTGCGGCTCGCCGGTATCGCCCTGGAGCAGCAGTCGGAAGACCGGCTCGCGGCGATCCGCAACGAGCACGTCGGCTTCGTTTTCCAGACGTTTCAGCTCATCCCCACCCTCACGGCGCTCGAAAACGTCATGGTCCCGGCGGAGCTACGCCGCGACCGCGATGCCGACGCGCGCGCGAGAGAGATGCTCGCCGCCACCGGCCTCGGTGATCGCGCCGACCACTACCCATCCCAGCTCTCGGGGGGCGAGCAACAGCGGGTGGCGCTGGCACGGGCGTTCATCAACAAGCCGCACGTGTTGTTCGCCGACGAGCCCACCGGCAATCTCGACGCCGATACCAGCCACCTGGTGGTGAAGCTGTTGTTCGATCTCAATCGGGTAGCCGGCACGACCCTTCTGTTGGTGACCCACGACCTCGAGCTCGCCGCCGAGGCGGACCGCACGATCAAGCTGCGGGCAGGGAGCGTCGAACACGATAGCCGGCCGCAAGGGGGCGACGTGTGAGCAACTTCCGGTGAGGGAGATCTTCTCGCCCTGGGTGTGGCGCACGGCATGGCGCGACAGTCGCGGCAGCCGCCGGCGGCTGCTCCTGTACGTGGCCTCGATCGTGGCCGGCGTGGCGGCGCTCGTGGCCATCGGCTCGTTTCAGGACAACCTCGGGGCCGCCGTACAGGAGCGGTCCAAGACGCTACTCGGCGCCGACCTGCGCGTCGACAGCCAGCGTCCGTTTTCGGTCGAGGCAGAGGAGCTACTCAGCTCCTTGCGCGGCTCGCAGTCGCGCCAGGTCGAATTCTCCTCCATGGCCTATTTCCCCGGCGCCGACGCCTCCCGGCTGGTATCGGTTCGCGCGCTCGAAGGCGGCTACCCCTACTACGGTGAGCTCGAGTCGATCCCCACCTCCGCGGCGCAGAGCTTCCGCGACGGTCTGGAGGCATTGGTCGACGAGAACCTGCTGCTGCAATACGAGCTGGAGGTCGGCGACGAGATCCGCCTGGGCCGACTGACGCTTCGCGTCGCCGGCCGCCTGCAAAACGTCGCCGGCGAGATCCCCACGCGGGCGATGATCAGCCCTCGGGTGTACATCCCCATGCGCCACCTCGCGGCCACCGAGCTCATCCAGCTCGGCAGTCGCGCGCAATACACGGCGTTCGTCGCGTTCGACGACCCGGACATGGACGCCGACGCTTTGGTGGAAAGGCTGCGGCCGGAGTTGCGCCGCGAGCGCCTCGCCACCGACACGGTCGCCGAGCGGCAGGAGCAGGTCGGCACGGCGCTTTCGAACCTGACCTCGTTCCTGTCGCTCGTGGGCTTCGGCGCGCTGCTTCTGGGCTCCCTCGGCGTGGCCAGCTCGATCCACCTGTACGTCTCCGGCAAGGTCGCCACCATAGCCGTGCTCCGATGCCTGGGCACGCGCGCTCGCCAAGCAATGGCGGTGTTCGTCGTCCAGGTTCTGGTGCTCGGCATCATCGGCGCCACCGCCGGGGCACTGTGTGGCATCGGCATCCAGAAACTGCTTCCGCGGGTCCTGGCCAGCCTGTTGCCGACGGAGATTCCGTTCTTCGTTTC
>CAYSHI010000238.1:0-7860 GCA_964430745.1 uncultured Acidobacteriota bacterium
GAGGTCGGCGAGGGTGTTGTAGAGCTCGGCGTAGTCCGGGTTGATAGCCAGGGCACGGTCGCGCGCCTGCGCGAACTCCGCCTCGTCTCCTTTGAGGTAGTGGGCCGCGGCCACCAAGGCGAGGCTTTCGAGCGACGAGGGATTGACCTCGAGCGCCGGTTGGAGCTCGTCGATGGCGTCGTCGAAGCGTTCCGCCGTCAGCAACGTGCGTGCGCGAAAAGCGCGCGCCGCCACCATGTTGGGGTTGGTCTGCAGCGCGGCGTCGGCCATCGCCAGCGCTCCGCTCTCGTTGTCGAACTGCATGCGGCGCGCCGTCGCCAGCAGAGCCTCCGGGTGTTGCGGGTTGCGTTGCAGGGCGATCGAAAGCTCGGCGGCGGCGTCGCCGCTGGCGTACCTGTCGAGAAAGAGCTTGCCGGTGAGGATGCGGGGCCGGAGATCGTTGGCGTCGGCGGCCGCCGCTTCGTCGAACGCCTTGAGCGCGTCCTTGAACAGGTCCTTGTCGACGATGCCGAGGTACTGGCAGGCGACACCGACCGCAATGAGGTCCGACGAGGTGGTCGCCTGGCCGTTGTTGTACACGTCGATGAAACGGTCGAAGCGTTGCATCGCTTCATCGCGTCGGCCGCGATCGAATGCGGCGATCGCGAGGTTGAGCTCCGCCGTGAGACGGTCCGCTGCGCGCCCGGCGACGGATTGCCGGAACATCGCCTCGGCCTCGTCGAGGCGCCCCGTCGCCCACAGGATTTCGCCGAGGTTGTTGTGCAGCTCCGACGAGGAGGCCTGGTCCGCGATGAAATCACGCGCCGCGTCCTCGGCTTCGTCGAAACGGCCTACCTCGGCGAGGACACCGACGAGCTGGCGATGGTCGTCCGGGGTCTCATCTCCGGAGCGGATGCGCACCCGAAAGGCGTTGATGGCCTCTTCGTAACGGCCGGAGCGGTATGCCACGACGGCGGGGTCTTCGGCGTCCTGAGGCCGTGCACCGGCGGGGGCGGCCAGCAGCGCGCACAGGGCCAGCGCGGCAGCTGCCACGGTGACGCCGGTCCGCGCCTCGCGGACCCGTCCGGGCGCCTTCCAGGCGGCGCGCATCAGCCACCGCCTCCTTTGGCGCGGATCGCCTGGTCCTTGAGAGCCAGGGCGACGAGGAGTGTCTCGAGCTCGGCCTCATAGACCTCCGTCGTCATCGTGTCCTTGAGCAGCTTGAGCTCCTCGATACGCACGCGAAGCTCGCGCTGCTCCGCATAGAGAGTGCGGAGCTCCGGATCGTCGGTCGCGCCCGGGTCGCCCGCCGCGGCGGCGTTGAGGGGATTGTCGAGAAACATCAGACGGGCCAGCATGCCGTCGGACTCGCCCCCCTCGGGCTCATGGCTGGGCTCGCCGTCGCCGTCGTCCTCGAGCTGTGCGGTCTCGGTCAGCATTCGACCGTCGTCTTCGTAGAAGCGCTTCACTTCACGGCTGGCGTAACTGTAGGACTCCAACAGCGAGACACGGCCGTCCTTGTCGAGATCGGCGACGTCATCGGCGAAGGCCTCGACGAAAAAGCGAGGAAATACCGTCTGGTTGTTCTGGCGGGCGTCCCGCGTCGCGGTGACGATGACCCGGTTCGGCGCCGCGAGGACGGTGGCGAAGTCGCCGCTGCCGCTGGATGTGTTGATGAAGCCGACTTCCTGGGTCACGAACAGATCGAGCAGCGCGTCGTACTCCACGGCGCTGATATCACGCCCCGGCAGGTTGAACTTCGATTGCTCGCCTTCGCCGCTTCCATGGCCGATAAGGACCACGAAGATGCTGTCGTCCGGTGAAGACTCGCTCGCCAGTCGCTTCAGTGTCGCCTCGACGTTCTCACGACTCGACCTCGCGCTGATCAGGTCGGGCGCGAGCTCGGGGTCGGCGCCCAGATAGGTTACGTGTTCCTGCGGCAGCCCCAGCCGCCCGGTGGCGGCCTCGACGAGCTGGACCGCCCAGTTGTGAAACACCTCGGCATACACCTCGTCGCCGCCGGCTCCGACCACCACCACGAGATGGGCGCGCTGAGCTTGGGCCCCGGCGAGCGGGGTCGCCGCCGCGCCCGGTAATGCGATGGAGAGGGCCAGGGTCATCAGCACGGCCATCGATGCCGCTCGAGCGCGTCCCTCGTGGGTGAGCGTGCGCGTCGCGTGGCTCATGTCGCGCCTCGCCGCTCGCTGCCCCCGGTCGACGTCAGGTCGAGCCATCTGCGGTTGTCTCCTCATGCCAGGCCCCGCCACTTGCGATAGGTCCACTCGGTGCCGATCAGGCCCACCAAGAACATGAAGATGAGCGGGATGTCCCAGAGGTCTTTCACCTCGAGAACCGTCGTGCCCCCCTCGGAGAAGCGCAGGTCGTCGGGGAGAGATGCCACGGTCAGCGGCGTGTACCAGCGCCCGCCGGTTTCCTCGGCCACTCGTTCAAGCAAGGAGGTCCGGCGCTCGGCCGCGAAGGCTTCGGTAGAGAGCTCGGCGACATCGACGTGGGTCGTATCGTCGCCGATCAACTCGCCGCCCACCATTGCCTCGATGCGGATGCCGTGAAAGCCGGTCTCGTCAGGGATGAAGGTGGCTGTGTACTCGCCGTCGGCGTCGATCGTCCAGTCGAGTTGAAGCTGGCGCGTGTTGCCCGACGGAGCGGTCACGACCGCATTGACCCCGGCGTTGTTGAGCTCGAGGAAGTTGTCGTCCAGAACCGTTGCCGTCACGGTGACGGGCGCTCCGGGAGGGAAACGGTCGACCACGGTCGAGGCCGCGACCTGACCCGGGACGTCGTTTACCAGCCAGCGGAAGACCTGCTGCCAGAAGGTCTCATGGGTCATGTCGTCGAGCGGGATCTCGAAGGCCATCTGCCAGTACCAGGGGTTCACCGGAGTGAACACCAGCGCCTTGCCGCGGCCGAAACGCTGGTACGCGAGCACCACCTGTGATTCCTCCGCGTCGACCGCGCGGCCCTCCAGGATGGTGACGGCTCCCGGCTTGGCCGATCCGATGTGGTTGACGACACCGAGAGGCGGCAGCGTCTGCCAGTGCTGAAGGCTCAGCTCGACGGTGTCCGCCATACGCGTGACGGGATGGGTCCGTCCGAACAGCGACGGCGTGACGTTGAGGTCTTCGTAGTACGGGTTGTTCTCGTCCGCGAAGGGCGGCTCCAGGTCCACCGGCAGGATGTCGGCCACGGGGGTGTCCGCCCAGCCGCCCTCGCCGAAGGCGGCGCGTCCCCCCATCATCATGAAGCCGCCGCCTCGTTGGCTGACGAAGTCGTGAATCATCTGCTTCTGGTCGGCCGTGAAGAAGCTCGCCTCGAAGTTGCCGACGATCAAGCCCTTGTACTGGAAGAGCTCCTCGCGCGTTGTCGGAAAGCCTCCGGCAAGCTCTTCCCGGCTCTCGAAGCCGACACGGTTGAACTTGTTCTCGGCCATCCGCATGAAAACGCCGAGCTGCAGATTGGGGTCAGCGTCGATCGCGAAGCTGCGCACCTTGCCGATGCGATAGTCCGGGGACCCCTCCACCCACAGAAGCTTGTCGCGACGATCCTGGACAACGATGACGACGTCCTGCTGGTTGTTCTCGCGCACCATCTCGCCGGTCTGGGCGGCGATGCGGAAGCTGTACAGATGGGCACCCTCGGTGGTGGCGGTGAACTGCGCTTTGGCGACGGTGGAGTCGCCCTGCCGGGGCAGCTCGATTTCCTGGGTGCCGACCACGCCTTCAGGGCCGTCGACGAGTAGCAGGACTTGCTCACCCGCGAAACCCTTGTGCTCGATGACGACGTCGGCCGCCACCTGGGAGCCCGAGAGCACCACCCGTGGTGCCTCGACGCTGGCCACCTCGATATCGCGGTCGAATCGCTCGACGCCGACGCCGACGGGAAAAACGGGCACCGAGGCGGCGCGCAACGATCGCAGTGAATCCGACAGCCCGTCGAGGGAGTTGTCGGCGCCGTCCGTGACCACCACCAGGCCGGAAAGCGGCACGGCGGCGAGCTCCTGGCGGGCGAACTCGAGCGCCGGGCCGATGTGCGTCTGTTCGCCGGAGTACAGCAGTCCTTCGGTGCTCGTCAGACGTTCCGCCACGTCGGAGAAGCGAAAGAACCGCAACTTGAAGCGCTCGCCGAGCGCGCTCATCAGCTCGCTCTCGGGATCCCCGAACACCTCGGCGACGAAGTCGCTGCGCGGCGAGACCCCCTCGCCGCCGTAATCGGTAATGCGCATGCTGCTGGAGTCGTCGATCAGGACGCCGACAAAGTTCTCTTGCGGGACGGCGGTGGAAACCACGAGCGATGGCTGCAGGAGCAGAAAGAGCACGGTCGCCAGGATGCCGAGCCGTAACGTCGTCAGGACGACGCGATCCGGGGGCCTGCTCTTGCCGCGAACGCTCGTGTAGCGGAACAGCACGGGAATGGCCACGGCGGCCAGCGCGACCGCGGCGACCCGGGCCGGCCAGCCGGCAGCGAGCACGAACTCACCCTTGTCGAAGACGTAGGAGCTGTATTTGAAGAAGAATTCGAACACGGTGATTTCAGTGGCTCATGGCGTAGATGATGGCGTTGACCGCCATCTGGTAGGCGTAGTTCGAATAGGTCAGGGGATAGAAGGGGTCCTCGGCCCATTCCCAGGCGTCGCCGAGGTCGGTGTTCCAGTTGATCAACACCATGAGACGGCCGCCGTCGTCGAAGATCGCCCGCACGTGCGGAACGTATCCGTCCTGCTCCCAGGTGCCGCCGCCGGAGCGCGCGTTGCCGACGTTGGGCACCTGCAGAATTTCCTCGATGACGTAGAAGGTCGAAAACAGGGGATGGTCAGCGGGCAGTTCGACGATCTGTGATCCCGGAAGCACCTGGTGGATCTCCCACTCGAAGTTCTCCCACTCGTAGGTGCCCCAGAAGTCGTCGATGAAGAGAAAGCCGCCGGCATGCAGGTAATCGCGCAGTCCTTCCACCTCGGGTGGCGTCAGCTGCATACGGCCGACCTCGAGCATATACAGAAAGGGATAGCGCCTGAGGTCCGGGTCGGTCAGCAGAACGGCGTTCTCGTAGTCGTAGGCGTCGATGTTGGTGAGGCGCTTCAGTCCCCAGAGGAACTGGCGGTCGGCCTTGGGATAATCAACACGCCAGCTGCCGCCGCGACGGTAACCGCGCCCCCAACTCGAGTAGATGCCGCGCGTGAAGTAAAAAGAGCGCAACCCTCCACCCATCTCGAGGATCGCGTCACGATATTCGGCGTAGCCGTAGCCTTGTGGCGCGGTAGGAGATTCGAGGCCCGGGGAGGGCGCCCCCGATGGGCTCGGCTCCAGCTCGGCAAGCGAAGAGTTCGTGGCGGGCGCCGCCCGCAGCGCGTACGAAACCGTACCGCCGCCGAGCGAGAGCCCGAGCGCGGCGAGAGCAAAGATCCACTTGGATCGCCGTAACTGCACGGTGATGTTTCCGCCATTGGGGACGAAGCTTGGTTGAGGTTGCCACCCGTTAGACCGACCTCGACGCAGGTGTTTATCATACTCTCCGGCCAATCGTGCCGAAACTGCGTCCTGGGGTCGACATCGGTCGTGCTTACGAAACGGCGACGTTGGGGCGGCAGGGGCACGCATGGGCGGCGCCCCGGCGGCCCACGTCCGGACGACCGCCCGGGGAAGGGCCGCGCCGGTGCTATCTTTTCCTTTCGAAGCTCCTCATCCCGGAAGCGATGGAATGGAAGAAATCAAAGTCAAGTTTCTCATCTGTGTGAATTGCGATCGTGTGTGGCCGGCCGGGGACGTGGTCCGTCACGAGCACGACTTCGAATCGGACGACGGCGACCTATTGGTCGTCTATGACTACCACTGCCCGGAGTGCCGTACCAAGTTGGCCAGCTGGGGGACCGGATCATGAACCGTTGGGGAAGCTGTATCGCAGCCGTGTTGCTCGTTGTCGTCGCCGTGCCGGCGGCCGCTTTCGCCCAGGACGTGCTCGACCTGGAGGTCGGCGATCCCTCCCGCCGGGACCAGCGCGCGGCGCTGGTGCTGGATGGGATCGTCGATTCGCACACCGCGGAGCTGATCACGCCCGCAGACCTGGCGGCAAAGCTGAGCGACGTTCGCCTGCTTCTCGTCGGCGAGACCCACACCAGCATCGAGGTCCACCGCGTGCAGGCGGCCGTGATCCGCAGCCTGGTGGAGTCCGGCCGGGAGGTGATGATCGGCCTCGAGATGTATCCCTATACCGAGCAGCCCTATCTGGATCAATGGGTCGACGGCTTGCTGACCGAGAAGGGGTTTGTCGAGCTCTCCCGCTGGTACGGCAACTGGGGCTACAACTGGGGCTACTACCGAGACATCTTCACCTACGCGCGCGACCATCAGCTCGACATGGTTGCCGTCAACGCTCCGCGAGCGGTGGTTTCGGCGGTTCGGGAAAAGGGGTTCGAGGATCTCACCGCCGAGGAGGCCGAGCACATTCCGCCGCGTGTGGATACGGACAACGACGACCACCTGAAGCTCTTTCGTGCCTACATGGGCCCGCCCGGCGGCGGCCACGGAGTGAGCGACGAGCAGATCTTCTCGATGTTCGAGGCCCAGTGCACATGGGATGCCGCCATGGCCTACAACGCCGTGCGGGCGCTCGAAGCCCGTCCGGAGGCCATCATGGTGGTGCTCGTGGGCTCGGGGCACGTGGCGTACGGGTTGGGGATTCAGCGGCAGGCGGAGCAGTGGTTCGACGGCAAGGTCGCGACCCTCGTGCCCGTGCCGGTGGGCGAAGATCCGCACCATCCGCGAACCGCGGTACAGGCCTCCTACGCCGACTTCATTTGGGGCGTCGCCCCCGAGTCGGACACGCTGTTTCCGACGCTCGGCCTGTCGACGCGTCAGACAGACCCGCATGATCCCATCGAGGTGATCATCGCGCCCTCCGGGTCCGCCGTGGCGGAGGCGGGCGTCGCGGTGGGCGACGTGATCGTGTCGATCGACGGTCAACCGGTTCCCGACCGCGCTACCGTCAGCGAGAGGATCGCGGCCAAACGCTGGGGTGATCGCATCGTGCTCGGCATGGAGCGTGACGGCGAGCCCTACGACGCAACCATGGTGTTCCGCAGGCGCTGACGTGGAGACTGAGACGCGGAACCGAAACCCAGAGGACACTCGATGAAGATGGCCCACACGATGATCCGTGTCCGAGATCTGGACCGCGCGATCGGCTTCTACTCCGGCTTTCTCGGCCTCAAGGAGACCCGGCGCAAGGACCTCGGCGATGCAATCCTCGTTTTCCTCACCGACGACGACGAACAGAACTTCGTCGAGCTGACCTTCAACAAGGACGGTCGCGACTACGACATCGGCGATCAGTTCGGCCACCTGGCGTTCTTCGCCGATGATCTCGATGCCGTGATATCGCGTGTCGAGCAGCAAGGTTGGGATTACCGCGGCAGCCGTCCCGAGACGGGCTCGAAGTACATCTTCGTCAAGGACCCCGACGGCTATGACATCGAGATCCTGCAGGCGCGCCAGAGGCTGCCGGGAGAGCGCTGAGTGCCGATCTACGAGTACACCTGCAAGGCCTGCGAGAACGGGTTCGAGCTCCTTGTCCGCCACGACACCGTCGCGTCATGCCCCGCGTGCGACAGTGACGACATCGTCAAGCTGCTGTCGCTCCCCGCGGTGAAGTCGTCCGCGACGCGCGACATGGCGATGCGGGCGGCCAAGAAGCGGGACACGGCGCAGGGCAAGGAGCAGATCCACGCCCAGCTCGAATACGAGCGGAATCACGACTGAGGCACGGTGGGGAGGTAGACGGGAGGGGCGGGTTGGATCTGCCACGTCCCGGTGCCGGCCGGCCGAGACGACTCCCCGTGCCAACCATGGAACGTTGGCGACGACTCGAAGG
>CAYSHI010000239.1:0-20284 GCA_964430745.1 uncultured Acidobacteriota bacterium
TGGGAAGTGTCAGAAGTGCTCGGCGGGCTCGAGCAGGGCGACGAGCTGGTGCTGCTGCCCAGCACCTCGCTGCTGCGCTCACAACAGAGCATGCGCGAGCGATACACGCGCCGGAACGCTGTCGTTTCCGGCGGTGGGCGATAACGAGAGATACCGGCGGCTCCGAGGCCGGGTAGGGGACACCAGTAGATGCTGTATTTCGAGATCCTGCGAGTGGCGCTCGGGTCGCTTCGGTCCAACCCCATGCGATCGATGCTCACCATGCTCGGTGTCATCATCGGCGTCGCCGCGGTCATCACCATGGTGGCCTTGGGCACGGGCGCCCAATCCGCCGTCGAGTCGCGCATCTCGGCTCTGGGCACAAACGTATTGACGGTGCGCCAGGGCTTCGGGCGCGGCTCCGGGGGGGCACGCGGCCGCTCCGAACGACTGGCCATCGAGGATGCGCGCGAGATTCAGGCGAAGAGCCGCACAGTCACCGACGTGGTTCCCATCTTCGAGCGAGAGGCGCAGGTGGAATACGGCAACGTCAACCTGAGCTCGCGCATCGTCGGCACCTGGGGCAACTGGGCCGACGTCAACGCCTGGAATATTGCCCAGGGCCGTTTCATGACCCAGGCGGAAGCCGACGGTCGGCGCCGGGTGGCCGTCCTCGGCAGCGAGCTATCCAAGCAGCTCTTCCCACCGAGCGTCGACCCGGTCGGATCGCAGATCCGCATCCGTGGCATCCAGTTCGAGGTCATCGGGGTATTCGAGGAAAAGGGCTCAGGTACCGGGTTCTCCAACCCCGATGAGCAGGCCTGGATCCCGCTGTCGACGTCGCAGTGGCGCGTTTTCGGCAGCGACCGCCTCTCGAACATCCAGGTCAAGGTGGCCAACGACAATTTGATCACCGCGGCGATGGCGGAGATCGAGACCATCATCCGTCGCACTCACCGTCTGCGTCCCGACACCGACAGCGATTTTCAGATCAGCAGCCAGACACAGTTTCTCGAGGTCCTGCAGGAGAGCCAGCAGACCTTCACGCTTCTGCTCGCGGGTATCGCCGCCGTCAGCCTGCTGGTGGGCGGCATCGGCATCATGAACATCATGTTGGTGTCGGTCACCGAGCGTACGCGGGAGATCGGCATCCGCAAGTCCATCGGCGCCACGCGCGGCAGCGTGCAGCTCCAGTTTCTCATCGAGGCGGTGGTGCTCTCGTGCCTCGGTGGAGCGCTCGGTATCGCGCTGGCCTGGGTGGCGGCGGACCAGCTTTCCGAGAGTTTCGGTTGGACGATGGTCATCCCCCCCGACGCCGTCGTCATGTCCTTCGGCTTTGCCGCCATGATCGGCATCGTCTTCGGTTTTTACCCCGCCGTCCGCGCTTCGCGGCTCGACCCCATCGAGGCGCTTCGATATGAGTAAGCTCCGGTTTCTTCTGGTCGTCACCATCGCACTCGCTGTGGGGGCGCCGGGCGTCTCCGCGGCGGCGCAGGCCCGGGGCGGGCCGAAGCAAACAACCGTCAAGCTCGACCTGCAGGCCGCCTTGCAGGCTGCCGCGCAGGAGTCCGCGCAGCGGGGGCAGCGAGGCGCCGGCGAGACGAGCAACGGCAACGGCACCACCGACACCGAAGCCGAGCCGCCGAAGAACGGCGCCGAGCGGGTGTTCGAGGACGACCCGGCCTACGATGCCGAGGTCCAGGCGATCGTCGGCAAGAAGATGACGGTGGGCTACACCAACGCCCCACCGGTAATCGACGGGGTGCTCAACGACCCCGAGTGGAATTTCGCCGAGCGCATCACCGACTTCATGCAGCGCGAGCCCGACAACTCCCAGCCGGCGTCGGAGCGCACCGAGGTGCGCATGCTGTACGACAGCGATGCGCTCTACTTTGCCTTCTACCTGTACGACAGCGAGCCCGACAAGATCATCGCGCGCGAGTTGCGTCGCGACGATGCCCTCCGAACCGACGACACCATCGCGGTCGTTCTCGACACTTTCCACGACCGTCGCAACGGCTACGTGTTTCGCGTCAACCCGCTGGGTACGCAGTACGACGCCGAGTATCGCAATGAGCGCAACATCAACTCCGATTGGGACGAGCGCTGGGAAGCGGCGGTCCAGGTTACCGATGAGGGTTGGTTCGTCGAGTACCGCATCCCTCTCAGCTCGATTCGTTACAACACGGGATCCCACGTGTGGGGCATCGACTTCAAGCGCGAGATCCGGCGTAAGAACGAAGAGGACAACTGGTCCAATTACCGGCGTGGATTCCAGTTCAACAACGTCTCACAGGCCGGCAACCTGGTGGGCCTCCGCGAGCTCGGGCTGACGCAGCGCTTTCGCTTCCAGCCGTATGTCACCGGCAGTGGCTCACAGTTCAACGTTACCGACGAGCCGCGCAACGAGGCCGACGGCAACCTCGGGGTGGAGAACTTCAAGGTCCAGATCACCCCCAACATGACCGCCGACTTCACCGCCAACACCGACTTCGCCCAGGTCGAGGACGATACCGAACGCGTCAACCTGACCCGCTTCCCGCTGTTCTTCCCCGAGAAACGCGAGTTCTTCCTCGAGTCGTCGAGCAACTTCGCCTTCGGCAGCAGTGGGGGCGGGCGCGGTGGCAGCAGCTTCGGGAGGTCTCCGGCGGTAAGCCTGTATCACTCGCGCAACATCGGGCTGGTGCGCAGCGTGCCCGTGCCCATGCTTTACGGTGCCAAGCTCACCGGCAAGGTCGGCAATACGAATATCGGTTTCGTCAACGCGCAAACGGGTGATTCCGACTACGAAATCATCGAGGATCTGAGGCCCGGCAAGAACTACACCGTGCTGCGCCTCAAGCAGGACGTGTTCGAGCGCTCCTCCGTCGGCATGATCGTCACCAACGCGCAGGGGGCGGGAGAGTACAACCGCGTTGCCGGCGTGGACGCCAGCTTCCGGTTTTTCGACTATCTCGGCATCGGCGGCGAGATCGCCAGCGTTGTCGCCGACGAAGGTCTCGAGGCCGATTCGGACCTCGCCGACAACCCCCTTACGGGGCGCTTCGGCGTCGGCTGGAACAGCGACCTGTGGAACGCCTCCGGCACGTACCAGCGCGTCGACGAGGACTTCAAGACCGACCTCGGCTTCATCCGACGACGCGATATCGCCAACCAGAGCTATCGTCTCGGCTGGAGCCCACGACCGGGGTTTGCCCCGGCGATCCGTCAGTTCCGTTTCTCCGGCAGCTTCAACTATCTGACCGATACCGACGGCAACTTCCTCGAGCAAAAGGCCGGCTTCAGCGCCAACATGAGCTTCCAGTCGGGCGACCGGGTCGACTTCAGCGTCGGCAGGGACTACGAACGCCTCGACCGCGTCTTCTTCCCGTCGTTCAAGGACGACATCTACGTGCTTCCGGGTGATTACCAAACCACCGATTACTCGCTGAACTTCAACAGTTTCAGCGCCCGCAAGGTCAGCGGCCGCATGCGCATGAGCTGGGGCGGCTACTGGGACGGTACCCGCACCTCCTACAGCCCCGGGGGCACCTTCCGTTTCAACCAGAATCTCACCCTGTCGCCGAGTTACAGCTACAACCATGTCGACCTGCCGACGGGCGTATTCGACACCCATACGGTGACCACACGCGTCACTCTCAACTTCAACGAGCGTTGGCTGACCAACTCGCTGGTGCAGTACAACAGCGTCTCGGGCCGCATGTCGGTGTACGCGCGCCTGCGCTACGTCCTCAGCGAGATCGACAGCTTCTACCTCGTCTACAAGAACAGCACCCTGTGGGACGAGGTCTTCAACGGCGTCGCCGACCATCAGCTCATCGCCAAGATGACCTACTCGGTCGACTTCTGATCGAGGTCCGGGCCGCCGTTTCGACGCACTTCGCTCTCTGAAGCTGAACCGACGTCTTCGGGTTCTCGGGCTTCGCCATCCGCATCGTCGAGCTCCTCGATGACGATCGGTGGGGGCGGAGCGGCGGTCGCCTGCTGTTCCCGATACCAATCCATGGTCGCGGCAACCGCCTCGGGCAGCGGTGTGGAGATGTCGCCGAACGCGTCGGTGAACTTGGAATGGTCGACGACGAAGGGCTCCTCGAACTGGTACATCATCTCGACGAGCTCGCGAACCTGCGGATTGAAGAAGCCGAGGAACCGCAGCATCGTCTTGCCGGCCCGCCGGATCTTGGTCGGGTGGCCGGCCTCGGAGAACACCATGGTGAGGAACTCGCGCGTGGTGACGGTAGCGGGCCCGGGTAGGTGCCAGACATCGCCGAGGGCTTCGTCGCGCTCGCCCAGGATGACGAGGCCGCGGGCGACGTCGGGCACGTAGCTGTAGGTGTGGGGCAGGGAGATATCGCCGACAACGCTTGCCGCCTGGCCCTGCAGGGCGGCGCCGAACACGCGGGCACCCATCGCCGAGAGACTGACCCCGGGGCCGAAGAAATCGGACGCGCGGCCGATCGCCACGCGAACCCGTCCTTTCTTGTGCGCATTCAGAAGGGTCTCGGCCATTTCCGTGCGCACGCGGCCTTTGCGCGTGGTTGCGGTAGTCGGGCGCCGCTCCGTGAGCGGCTTGCCGAACGACGAGCCGTACATGTAGACGTTTTCCAACGATACCAGCTTGGCGCCTGCGGCCGTGGCGCCGGCAACGACACCGGCCTGCAAACGCGGAAACATCTCCGGCCAGCGGTCGTAGGGCGGGGCGGCGCACTGGTACACGACATCCGCGCCGCCGCACACCTCCCGGGCGAAGTGCCGGTCGGTGGCGTCACCCGGGACCAGCTCCGCACCGTCGGGGATCTCTCCTTCTCCCGAACGATTGACGGCCCGCACCTGCTTACCGCGCGACAGCAGCTCGGCGGCGACCGACCGCCCCACCGGGCCGGTGCCGAACACGACGTGAAATTCAGACATGCCGCCAAAGATAGACCGAAAGGCAGGGGCGCCGCGTCCCTCTCGCGGCAAAACCGCACGCGCCACCCTTGCCGTGTGGAACGCTTTGGGGCGACAATCCGCGATGTCCTCGTCGTTCGAAGCGGCGGACGCGTTCCCTGGAGGTAGCAATAGATGATCAGTCGGCGGACGTTCCCTGGAGGCAGCAATAGATGATCAGTCGGCGGACGTTTCTGGCGATCTCGGGCGCCGTCGGGGCCCGGCGAGCGCTGGGAGGCGCTGGGGCCCCGTTCACCAGCCAGGAGGTCGCGGGCGGGTACTTCGAGTGGGCGGAGGTGGCCGAGGGGATTCGGGTCGGCTGGGGAGACGACGGCGCTTCGCTGCTCGTCACCTCCCGGGGCGAGGCGCTGCTGATCGACTGCAAGGGGTACGGGCTCGGCACGACGCTGCGCCGAGAGGCCGAGGCCGGCGGCGAGCGGCTCGTCGCCGCGGTCAACACCCACCATCACTCGGCGCAGACCGGCGGCAATATCGCGTTCACGCCGGACGTTCAGGTGATCGCACACCGGCGCGCGGGTCCCCGCATCGTTGCCGGAGTAGAGGGAGTGCTTCGGGCGCTGCAGCAGGACCCCGGCGGCGGCATCATCGCAGGGCGGCGCAGCGAGATCGGTGAGGGCGGCTACTCAAATGGGGGCACGCGGCAGGCGTTGCTCGATTTTGATGCTCTCGTTGCCGGGGTAGAGAGTGTCGTCGCGGGGAATTTCGGACCCTCGACGGTCTTCAGCGGTGAGCACGAGTTGACGGTCGGGGCGCTCGAGGTGCAGCTTCATCACTTCGGCAACGCGCACACCGACAACGACGTGGTGGTGTGGATCCCCGAACGCAGGGTGGCGCACGTCGGCAACCTCGTCTACATCGACACCCATCCGTTCGTCGACGCGCCGCGCGGCGGAGAAATCGGTTCCTGGCAGCGATGCCTGGACCGAATCAGTGAATTGTGCGGCCCCGAAGCCACGATCGTCGCCTCCGACGGGCGATTGCTCGGCACGACACATGACGTGGAAACCCAGGGCGCCTATTTCGACGCCGTTAACACCCTCGTCCAGTCTGCCGTCGACGCCGGCATGTCGCGCGAAGAGACGGTGGACTTCATCCCCAGCACCGCTATGGGGCGGTTTTCAGGATTGGCGCAACCCGGCCGCCTTGCCGCCAATCTAGGCATCGCGTACGAGGAGATCATCGCGCGGCGCTGACGGAATCAAAGGAGCAATACATGGTGCGCACCGTCGCGGCTGTTGTCATGGGCTACGTAACCGTTGTCGCTCTTTCGATCGCGAGCGCCGGTTTGTCGTGGGCGATATTCGGCGCCGAAGGTGCGTTCGCGCCGGGGAGCACGGTCGCCAGCATGGGCTGGGCGGTTTCGAGTTGTGTCTTCGGCTTCGTCGCCGCTGTGGTGGCGGGCGCGGTCGCGGCCGCCATCGGCGAGCATCCCACCAATCTCCCGGTCAAGGTCCTGGCCGGGTTCATGCTCGTGTTCGGGTTGTTGTTGGCGTTTTTCACGATGGGGGTCGAGCCGCCGCCGCTGCCTGAGGGAAAATCCATCGGAGAGCTGACCTTTGTCGAGGCCGGGCAGGTAGCCAGCAATCCTGTTTGGTACCTTTTCGCCATTCCAATAATCGGGTTCATCGGCGTTTTCGTCGGTGGAATGCGGGGTGGCGGCGCCTCGCCGGGGCGCCACCGTTAGACGACCGATTCCGGAACTCTGACGGCATCCGGCCGGGGACTTGCGTCAATGAACGAAACGCCGAATTCCGAGCGAAGATTCGGACGATGGACCTTTCTCCTGATGGCGTTGGGGCTGGTCGCTGCGGCGACCGATTCTCTGCCGCAAGACGCGATGACGGCGGGTCAGGGATACGCCTCATGCGACCACCTCCTGCCGGCCCCGAGGGCGACCTCGGGGGCGCCGGTCGGTCCGGAATCATGCCTGTTGCAGGAGGAGGCCGTCATCCACGAAGGCCGGGCGTACATTCGCCTCGACCTGGGGTTGAACGGTACTGCGGAGGGTTATGTCACCAAGGAAGGCACTTATCACGAGTACCTGACCAATGGTCCCGACCTGATTTTCGAGCAGGCCGCGACGCCGGGAGAACGTCACCTCGCGGTTGCTCGGTACGAGCGCGCCAAGGGTGCCGCGATTCTGCTCGTCTATCCGGAGAGCAGGGCCGACTGGAACGGTAAGCTCTGGGTCACGGCTCACGGCAGGGGGCGATCGTTCCGCAACGGCGCGCTGAAGGTGTGGGATCGGTACCACGATCGCGAGGCTCCGCTCGGCGCCTTCGACAAGATCGACAGGCTCATGCTGTCGAAGGGATACGCGCTGGCTGTCACGAAGCGCACCAGCGAGCAGGGAATCGGCGAGATCATCGCGACACTCGACGATGGATCCGTCGTCGATTGGACGGCGTTCAACGATACTTCGTCGATCATCCTCGACTTCGCGGCCGTCGCCCAAGCAGCGTTGCAGGAGCATTTCGGGGTGCGGCCCTCCAGGACCTACCTATACGGACACTCGGCCGGTGCGCGCATCGGCAGGAGTCTCAACTACACGCCGGGGCTGAACGCGGATTCCCGCGGCGATCCGGTAATCGATGGCCTTCTTCTCGACGACGCAGCCAGCGGACTGTGGTTGCCGGTCGTGATGAGGGATCGGCAGGACATCCTTTTCGCCGATGATGCGGAGCGGGAGGGGTTCCGACCGCAGATAGAGATCGTGCACCAGATGTACAACGCGATCTGGGAGCGCGCGCCGAACAGACCGGACTGGGTTACCGACTCTTATCTTGCCAACAAGCGGCTCAACGCGAAGATACTCATCGACAAAGGGCTGGCTCCGAAGTTTCGCATGTTCGAGATCCGGCAAATGAGCCACAACGGCGGCGAGGGGCTGCCGCCCGACAACCGGTCCGGCGAGGTCCGGGTGCTCGATGTATCCCTGGTCATGGATGGAGCCATCGACATGCTCGACGAGCTGGTCGAAGGCCGGGGCGAGCCGGTTGCGTCGAAGTCCGACTGGACCGTTATCGGCGACGCGGACGGAGACGGCCTCAACGAGAATCCCGCGATCGCCTATCCGGAAGTCGCCTGCCCCCTCGGCGTGTACTATCCGTACCCGCGCAACGGGGCGGGCGCGACGGCGTTCGCCGGATTCACGGGACACGGAATGGAGCCGCTCGACCAGCAACGTGCGTTCGTCGACATGAACCGTAACGGCGCGTGGGACTTTCGCGAGACACCGACCGAAGCGTGGCGACGGCTCGGCCTGTTGGCACCGCGAGAGGTGCTCACGCGGGAGCGGTATGTTGCGTGCATCACCGATGCCGCCGGCAGGCTCCGTGCTGACGGCTTCTTCAGCGCCGCAACCGCATCGCAATACGTACAGCGGGCCCGAACGCAGGACCTGACCACGGCCGTACAGGATGACTGACTCCCGCGGGGGTGCCGAATCGCCGCGCGCGCCGGTGGATCTCTCAACAGCTTACGAGCGAGGCGGCACCTGAAAGTCCTGCGCGAGCTGCGGATGTACGGGAGATTCCTCGCCGGTCTGCGACCCTACCTGCGAACGACGATCACCTTGGAGCAGGCGCGTGCCTCGATCGCCCGCCGGGTGGTCGAGCGCGAAGATTCGCTGCTCCGGGTGGCCGAGCGAGGCTTCTTCGGCTATGCGCAAAGCCCCTATGCTGAGCTTCTTCGGATCGCCGGCTGCGAATTCGGCGATTTCAGGGCGCTGGTCGCGGATCGCGGCATCGAGGAAGCGCTACGATCGCTTCGTGATGCCGGCGTGTACTTCACCTTCGAGGAATTCAAGGGCCGCGAACCCGTCGTGCGGGGCGGCCGGGAGATCGTCGTCCGCCAGGAGCAATTCGATAATCCCTACCTGTCGCACTACTACGGGACGAGCACCGGAGGCTCCACGGGAACACCCGGACGGGTGTCCACGGACCTGGCGCACCTCGCCGTTCAAGCGGAGCAACGGATGGCGTTGATGGACGCTCATCGCGTCTTGGGCATTCCGTTCGCGATCTGGCGACCGCCGCTGCCGTCCGGCAGCGGCATCAATTCCGTCCTACGCGGGGCGAAGTGGGGCAGTCCGCCGGATCGCTGGTTCACGCCTCTGATCCAGAGGAATCTTCGGCCGCCGTTCAAGTTCCGCCTCGCGAACACCGCGACGGTCGCCCTCGGTCGCCTGTACGGTGCGAATCTGCCCTGGCCGGAAGCGGTTCCTCTCGATCGTGCGATCCGCATTGCCGAGTGGATGGTCGCGTCGCGGGATGAATACGGGGCAGCGGTCGTCAACACCACGGCAAGCAACGGCGTGCGGATCGCGACGGCGGCGCAGGAGGCGACCCTGGACCTTACGGGCACCACTCTCTACATGGCGGGCGAGCCGCTGACGCCCGCGAAGGCACGCCGCGTCGTCGACTCGGGTGCGCGACATATGACCGACTACGGCGCGGCGGAGTCGGGCCGGATCGGGATCGGTTGCGCGAACCCCGCGAGTGAGAGCGATGTCCATGTCGCGCTCGACACTCTTTTCGTGCTCGCCTACCCGCGCGAGGTGCCCGAAAGCGGCGAAATCGTATCGTCCTTCCACGTCACGTCGCTGCATCCATCGACGCCCAAGATGCTGTTGAATGTCGAGTTCGACGATTGCGGGATTCTCGAGGAGCGATCGTGCGGCTGCCCGCTGGAATCTTTGGGGCTGACGACACACCTGCGGAGTATGCGGAGCTTCGGAAAGCTGGTCGGCGAGGGGGTCTCCTTGTTGCGCAGCGAGATGTCGCACATTCTCGAGGAAGTGCTGCCGGCGCGGTTCGGCGGTTCGCCGCTCGACTATCAGCTCGAGGAGAGCGACGAGGACGGCTACACACGCCTGATTCTCGTCGTCAGCCCGCGACTGACGATTGCCGACGAGTCCGAGGTGATCGACGTGCTGCTGGGTGCCTTGCGTGAGGCCGGCGCCGGGGCCAACGTTGCGAGTGCTTTCTGGCAAGAGAGCGAGACCTTCCGACTGCGCCGCGACGAGCCCTACACCACGTCGCGGGGCAAACAATCCTTGTTGGTGAGACGAACGACCGGTCGAAGGCAGGGAAGCAGTGTCTGAGGGGGTCACGCGTCGCCGGGTTCTGCGGCATTGCGCCGCGATGTGCGGCGGGCTCGCGATCGCAGAACGAACGTCTCACGCCGTGGGGCGCCGCCCTGCTTCGGGGTCGGCCGCCGCCGGCACGCAACGGCTCGGCAACGCGGCGGCGTGCCTGCAGGGGGCGAGAATCCGGTGGATCGTCGGGTGGACGCCGGGTGGTGGGTTCGACACCTATTCACGGCTCGCAGAACCGTTCATCGAGAAGGCGCTGGACGTCGAGATCGCGATCGACAACCTGACCGGCGCAGGCGGCCTGGTGGCTGCATTGACGATCGCGCGGGCACGGCCGGACGGCAGGACACTCGGAATACTCAACGGCTCCGGCCTCCTGTGGGGCCGAGATTCCGGCTCGGGGCGGAATCCTGACCTCGCCGGCGACTTCACGATTCTCGCGCGCGTCAGCCAACGGCAGCAGGTGCTCGTCGCCAACGGCGGGGCCGGCCTGGAGACCTTGGACGACGTGATCGCCTTGTCGCGTCGACGAGCCCTCGTCGCCGGTATCACGGCGCCGAACAGCTCGAACTTCGCTTCACTCGCTGCGATCAGCGATCTTCTCGGCTTGTCGACGGAGTACGTACCCGGCTACCCGGGCAGCAGGGAAGTGTTGCTGGGTTTACTGCGCGGGGATTGCGACATTACCTGCCTGGACATCGAGTCGTTCATTGACGATCCGGAACTGGAGAATGTGCGCCCTGTCCTGCAACTGGTGCCCGAACGATCAACGGACCCCCGAATCGCTCATGTCCCGCACCTGACCGGACCGGCCGGTCTCGTCTCGATGAAGCCGGAGTTGTTCCCGCGCGAGTCGGCGCGTAGCCACGCCCTGAGCTCCGCGATTGCGGCGTATCTCGAGTTCGGCCGGCTGTTTGCCGGGCCCTCCGGAATGGCTCCTGCGTTGCGCGGTTGCCTGGAGCAAGGGATCCATGCGGCATTGACGGATCCCGGTTTCGTCGAGGCCGCACGGCGAGCGGGGCGGTCGATCGATGTCGTCGAGGGCGCGGTGATCCGGCGCGATATACCGGCCGTCATGGAAGCGGTGCGCCCGATTGCACCGATAACCGCGGCCGCCGCGCGGCGCATCCGATGAGCTCTCCGATCCTGTCCGCCGCCTGGGAGGGGCTGACGCTCGTGTTCGCCTGGCCGAACATCCTCTATCCGATCGCGGGGACGCTGTTGGCCATGGTCGTGGCGGTGCTGCCGGGATTGAGCGGCGCGGCGTTGATGGCGCTCGCCATTCCGCTCACGTTGAGCTGGGACCCACTGCACCTGGTGCTCCTGTATGGCGCCATGCTGGGCGGAGCCACGTTCATGGGATCCGTCACCGCGATTCTCTTGAACATCCCGGGAACGGCGCCCAACGCCGCCACGCTGATCGACGGTTACCCGATGGCCCAGAAGGGCATGGCGCGGACCGCTCTGGCCGCATCCGCGACGGCGTCGGCGCTGGGCTCGACGGTGGGCGTTATCGTCCTGATTGCCGCCCTCCCGCTCGTAGCGCGGGTCATTCCGAAGATCGGGCCGGCGGAATACCTGTTGCTCGCGATCTGGGGGTTGCTCGCCATCGGCACGATCATCCGGGGATCGGTGGCGAAGGGGATTGCCGCAGCAGGCCTCGGTCTCATGGTGTCGTTCGTCGGATTCGATCCGCGTACCGCCGACCTGCGATTCACGTTCGGCACGCTCTATCTGCAGGATGGGCTGCACGTGGTGCCGGTGTTTCTCGGCATGTTCGCGATGGCGGAGGTGATCGATCTGAGCGCCAGCCGTCGCACGACGATCTCGGGCAAGAACAGCGTCGAGGAACTGGCCGGCAGCACGATCGAGGGAGTTGTCGCCGTCTTCCGCAATGCCGGCCTTTTCCTGCGCAGCTCCGTGATCGGAACGGTGGTCGGCATGATTCCGGGCCTGGGCGGAACGGTCGCCGCTTTCGTGGCTTATGGCGATGCCGCCAGAACCGATCGGGCGGGCACGATGGGAAGCGGCGACATCCGCGGCGTGATCGCGCCGGAAGCGGCGAACGACGCCAAAGACGGCGGCTCGCTGCTGCCGACGCTGGCGCTGGGTATTCCGGCGAGTGCGGGGACAGCTGTGTTGCTCGGTGTGTTGGCGATCCACGGGATTCGACCCGGCCAGGAGCTGATGAACGAGCGCTTGCCGTTGGTGTTCGCCTTGGTCTGGGCGCTCTTTCTTTCGAACTGGCTGACGTCCGCCGTCGGCCTCTCTATCGTGAAGCCGTTGTCGCGGCTGACGATCGTGCGAACGAGGCGCCTGGTCCCGCCGATCATGGTTCTGGCGATGCTCGGCGCCTTCGCCTTCCGCGGCCGCGTCGCCGATGTCTGGGTCGCGGGGCTGTTCGGCGTGATCGGCTATCTGATGAAGAAGCACCACTGGCCCCGAGTCGCGTTCGTGATGGCGCTCGTGCTGGGGCCGCTCTTCGAGTTGAACCTCAATCTGACGCTCGACCTGCAGCGGCTCGACAGAATCGACTTCTGGTCGAGGCCCTCGGTGATCGTGCTGATCGTCCTCATCGCGTTGTCGACAATCCCCACCTGGGTGCGCAGGAGGCTGTCGTGACGGTGGGCCGCCGAGAGGTGAGCTCGACCACGTCGAGAGAGGCATTGGGGTTCACCGCGGGCCTGCTGCTCGTGACCCTCGTCCTGTTGGCCTCTACATTCAGTCTGCATCCGTCGTCGGCGCTCGTGCCGCGGGTCGTCGGCGTGCCGCTGGCCGTGCTTCTCGGCTACCGTTTGATTCGCGAGATCAGCTCTCGACCGACGAGCCGGGACGCTCGGGACGACGTGCAACCGGCGGCGCGATCCGACGAAATCGGCGCCCTCCTCTGGTTTGTTGCCTTGCCTGCGTTGGCGACGATCTTGGGCTTCGTGGCCGGGCCCGCGGTCTTCGTGTTCGCGTGGGCGCGCTACCGAGCCGACGAGCGGCCGGTCGCCGCCGTGGCGGCGGGCGCGTCGACCGCGGTGGTGATTCTTATGCTGTTCCATTGGCTGCTGAAGGTTCCGCTATGGCAGGGTCTGCTTGGCGCTTTGCTCTGATGTCGTTGCTCCGGGCGGGATCGGGGGGATCTTTCGATGCCTGAACGTGGGGCGCAATCGATGCGGCACGCATTGCCCAACGTGATCATCATCGGCGCCGGGAAGTGCGGCACCACGAGCCTGCATACCTATCTGGATCTCCATCCGGCGATCGCCATGACGCGGGAGAAAGAGCTGCACTTCTTCGCCAATCCTGAAGTCTGGCAGCGCGGGCTCGACTGGTATTCATCGCAATTCGACGCGCACGCTCCGGTGCGAGGCGAAGCGTCCGTGAAGTACACGGCGTGGCCGAAGTGGAAAGGTGTCCCCGAGCGCATGGCTTCCGTCGTGCCCGAGGCCCGCCTGCTGTACGTCGTTCGCGACCCCATCCAACGGATCCTCTCCTCGTGGGTCCACCGGTACTCCGACGCTGACGAGTCCCGCCCCATACGGGACGTGCTCGAAGTTCTGGAGGGAAATGACTACGTCGAGAGAAGCCGCTACTACCGGCAACTCGAGCAATACCTGCCGTTCTATGAGAAGTCCCGGATCCACGTCATATCTTCGGAGGCGCTGCGCGCGAACCGCCGCGACGTCCTGGCCGAGACCTTCGATTTCCTGGGAGTCGACCCGGCGTTCGAAGCGGCGGGGTTCGATCGTATCGAGCACGAGTCCCGGCTGAAGCGGAGAAAGGGAGCGGTCGCCCGGGCGCTGCAGCGACTCGCACGGACGGCACCCGCCCGCGTCTTGACCCCGGCAGCGCGACGTCGCATCGGCTATTGGGTGTATCGACCTCTTACTCGCAGCTTCGAGCCGCCGACGCTGGACGATCGCACGTGTGAGCGTCTGAGGGAGTTCCTGGCGCCCGACGTGGCCCGGCTTCGTGAGTTTACCGGCCGGCGGTTTGCCGAGTGGAGCCTTTGATGTCCGATACCGCGGGACGCGCCTCGTCGAGGACGTTCCGATGGCGACTGGCCGGGGCCGTTCGGCACTTGCGAACCCGCTGGAAGTACCGCGGCAGCCAACCGATCGTCGTCGTGCACCAGATGGGGCGCGTCGGGTCGAAGACGGTGCGGTGGGCCGTTCGCGACGACGTACCCGGCGTGCGCAGCCTCCACACGCACTATCTCAATCCGCGCACGATCGAGCACATGCACGAGAAGTTCGTCCGCATGTACCGACACACCGGGCAGCCGGTCGTGTATCGCGAACATGCACAGTCATGCTGGTTGGCGGAGAAGATCGAGCGTCGGGACTACGGCGACTGGAAGGTCGTTTCGTTGGTGCGAGACCCCATCGCGCGCACCGTTTCCGCCTTCTTCCGGCATCTGCCGCTGCATCATCCCGAGGTGGCGGGACGGTTCGCCGACGATCCCGGCAATGTGGCGAAGCTCATCGAGCTCTTCCGCGGCGGCGACCACTTCGAGAGCGGCTTCGCTCTGGACTGGTTCGATCGCGAGGTGCGCGATGTTTTCGGCGTCGACGTGTTCGAGCGACCCTTTCCCGCGGATGGGATGGGTTGCGTGTATCCCTGCGATGCGGGGAGCGTGCTGGTGCTCCGTACGGAGGATCTGGCGTCGAGCGGCAGCGAGGCGCTGGGCGCGTTCCTGGGCACCGGGCCGATCGGCCTGAAGCACCACAATCGCACCGTCGAGCGGAGTTACGCGCGCACGTACGAGCGCTTCATGTCCGAGTTGCGGCTGTCGCCGGACTACCTCGACCGAATGTACGGCTCGAGGCTCGCACGGCATTTCTATCGCGAAGACGAGATCGCCGCATTCCGTCACCGGTGGCAGGTCGATGCGTAAGGGAGCGACCCGCGTTGCGACGGCCGTCTCGCTGAGCCGCGTCGCGGGGCTCATCCGCGAACGGATTTTCGCGCAGTATCTGGGCACGTCGGACGCCGCCGATGCTTTCGGCGCCGCCTTTCGCATTCCGACGCTGCTGCAGGCGATTCTCGGGGATCGCGTGTTTTCATCCGCCTTCATTCCGCGGTACAGCCGCCTGCTCGCAGGGAAATCACCCGGCGAAGCCGCGCGTCTTGCCTGGGCGGTGGCGTCGATCCACTCGCTGCTCGTCGCCGTCGTCGTGCTGGCAGGCGTTCTGTCGGCCCCGCTTCTCGTATCGTTGATCGCCCCCGGCTTCAATCCGGAGAAAGCGGAGCTCACGGTCCGCCTGGTGCGCATTCTCTTTCCGGCCGCCGGCTTGCTGGCGCTCGGCTCGTGGTGCCTGGGGGTCCTCAACAGCCATCGACGGTTCTTCCTTCCCTACATCGTGCCGGTGCTCTCGTCGCTGTCGATCAGCCTGGCGCTGATCTGGTCGGGCGCCGGCCGCGACCAGTCCGACCTCGCGGTGGCGGCCGCGTGGGGCGCCGTTGCCGGCGCGCTGTTGCAGCTGATGGCGCAACTGCCGTGGGTCGTCCGGGCGATGGCGCCCGCGGCGCCGAGATCTGCGGCAAGCGGAGAACACCTGCGGGCTGTGCGAAGCAACGCGGTGCCCGCCGCAGGGCGTGGCTTGATCGGCCGACTGGGCACCTGGATCGAGATTGCCATCGCGGGCTTCGTATCAACGGGGGCGATTGCCGGGCTCAACTACTCCAAGCTGCTGTACTCGCTTCCCGTCGGACTGTTCACGGTTTCCATTTCGGCGGCGCTGTTGCCCGAGCTCTCGGCGGCGGCGGCCGACCGAGAGACCGTCGCCTCACGCCTCGCAGGCCCGTTGGACGCGGCGCTTCGCCATACCGCCTACCTACTGGTCGGCTCCGCCGTTGCCTTCATCGCCCTGGGCGATGTGCTGGTGGCGGCGGTGTATCAGGGCGGCGAGTTCACCGGCGACGACGTGCTCTACGTCTGGGCCATTCTCGGGGCCTCATCGATCGGTCTGTCCGGGGCATCGATGGGTGGACTGCACGCCACGGCGTTCTACGCGCTCGGCGATACGCTGACACCGCTCAAGGCGGCCATCATTCGCCTCGGCGTGAGGGGCGTGCTCGGCTTCGTGCTGGCGATCCCTCTCGTCCGTGCCCTCGGACTGGACCCCAAATGGGGAGCCGCCGGCCTGGGCGCCGCCATCGGAATCAGCGGTTGGGTCGAATTCGCGCTGCTGCGCAGATGGCTCGACGATCGGCTGGGCCTTGTGAGGTCGCCGCACTTCATGCCCTTCTTCCTCAAGCTCTGGCTGATTGCCGGCGTGGCCGCGACCATGGCGTGGATCGTCAGGCTTTCCGTTCCCGTGGACGGCACGCTCGTGCGGGCCGGCATCGTGCTGACAACCTACGGAGTCGTCTACGTGGGCACGACGATTGCCGCCGGAATGCCTGAACCCATCGGTTTTCTGCACCAGCTGCGCTCCTGGCTGAAGCGCTGATCAACCCCGGCCGGGCAAGGTTCCGGCGGCGGGGCAGGCTCCGGTTCGGGCCGGGCGCCCTTCCTCAGGAGCCGGAGTCCGGGTCGTTCAAGCGGATCGCCCAGAGCCCTGAGTTGTTGTCGGCCACCCAGATGAGGCCCTTGAAGGGCTGCACGCCCCATGTGCGCGCCGCGTTCGCCTTGAAGCCCTCGGGATCGTCCGGCAGGAAGTAGGCGATCTCGCGGCCCTGCGTGTAAAGGTTGCCCAGCAGCTCGCCGGAGATATCTACGACCCTCACCCCCTGGTTGTAGTAGGCGACGTAGAGCACGTCGTCCTCGATCCAGAAGTTGTGCGTGCCGCCCTCCGGAACCTCGTAGCGGGCAACCTCGCGCGGGTTCTCGAAGTTCTCATCGAACTCGATCACGTGGATCCAGCCGGCGGCGTTGACCGCGGGGCCGGAGAAGCGATCGATCCCCTGGGGATTGCGATCGGCGGGAAAATGCTCATCTCCGGCGAACACGTAGAACTTCCCGTCCTTGTTCCAGTAGGGAAAGCCGGCGTGGTTCCAGCCGCTCGGGTAGGCGTACTGGCCCACCTGCACCGGGTTGGTGGGCGAGCCGCCGCGGCCGCCGCCGCCGACATCGACAACGACGATGCCGTCGGTCCAGTTCGATGAGACGGCGATGCCGTTCTCGACCCAGACGTCGTGGATCGAGTGGCCCGGTGTGTCGAGCTCGAACCGGCCGACGCGGTGCGGATTGGTGGGGTCCTCGATGTTGATGACGTCGTAGCGTTGCCCCGAAGACAGCGCGTAGACGTGGTCATCGTAGATGTAGACGTTGTGCACGCCGCCGGTCATCTCGTCGTCGTAGCGCGCCAGCACGGGCACGCCCTTGTTCTCGATGTCGGAGCAGTCGAGGATGACGAAGCCGTTGCGCCGGTCGCTGGCGCCTTCGCGGCTGATGATGCAGATCGAGCCGTCCTCCGAGACCTTCACGTCGTTGACCGTGCGAGCGTCGACGCGCACGGTGGCCGCCATGTAGATGTTTGCCGGGTCCGTGACGTCCCAGAAGTAGGCGTGTCCTTCAGCTCCCCACGTTCCGGTGACGGCGTAGTCGCGGCCGTTGGGGCCTTCCCAGACCCAGAGGTCGGAGGTTTTGCGATCCGCCACGCGGCCGCGGCCGACGATCTCGACCAGCTTCTTGGCGTTGCGCGGCTCGATTCGCACGGTCTCCATCGCCACCTGGTTTCCGGCGGAGGCTACGATCGTGTATTCGCCGGGCAGGTCGGCGACGAAACGCCCATCCTCGGTGATCATGCCCGAGGACGCAGAGCCGTTGGCATGATCGACCGTGCGCGCACGGAAGGTGTACTCGATCGGCATGTCCGAGACCTTGTCCCCTTGGGCATCGAGCGCGGAGGCATCGAAACGGATGACGTCGCCCGTGCGAGCAGAGGCTGCGTTGCTGTCCAAGCGCACCGAGGCGGTGGGGTTCTCCTCCACGGTCAGCTCGAGATTCTCGGTCACGTCTTCGGCCCGGACGCTGATCGTCGCTTTCCCGGCCCGGACCGTCCGCAGCAGCCCGAGCGGCGTGACCTCGATCACCGACGGGTCCTGCGATGCGATCTCGGCCCCGATGTCGGTACGTTCGCTGCCGTCCTCGGCGTTCAGGACGATCCCGGGACGCACCATCGTGTTCGTGAACATGCGTCCCGGAAGCTCGACCTCGATCGACGCGACGGCCGGGTACGGGATCGTCACGGGAATCCGCAACTCGGCGGCGGGAGTGGAGCGTCGACCTTCACCCTCGCCGCCCTCGGCCGGCACGCGCGCCAGCAGCAGATACTCACCCGGGCGCAGGGCTTCGACCTCGCCGGTCGTGGCGCCCACGCGTACCGCGCGGCGCCCGAGGGAGAAGAAGAGTACGGGGCGGTCGAGCACGTTGCCGTCGGCGTCCTTGACGGTCGCGGTGAGCGTCGCCTTCTGCCCGATCGGCAGCGTGAGCTCCGCCGGCTCGACCGCGAGCTGAATCGAGGCCTGTTGGGGCTCCTGTGCGGCGGCCGGAAAGGCTGCCAAGGGGGCGATGAGCGCGATGAGGGCGATTGTGGGCACCCGTGCCTTCTTCATCTGAGTGGCTCCTGCAAGGATCTCGGTTCGACGGGGTAGGACGAGGATGGGGGTACCTTGCCATCGCATATCCCGAGTTGCCAACGGCCCTCCGACGGCGCCGGTGACGTACGCGACCATTCGGGTGCCGGCGCCGGCTCATCCCCACGGCGCTCCAAGCCTCGGGTCACGAATCGACGGCTCGGGACATTTGTGGGGCGCGACCGGCGCGGATACAGTTGGGCAGGTCGTTCCCGACCACACTGAGAATCCTCCTATGCGCTATCGAGTTTCTGCAGGAATCCTTGTCGCCTTGTTCGGCCTGGTCGCGATCGCGGCCGCTCTCTCCGCGCCTCGGGTCGCGGCCTCGGGCATGCTTGCCGATCACCACGATTGGGCCCGCTTCCGTGGTCCCAACGGCAACGGCGTGGCCGAGGCGTCGAACCTACCGGTCGAGGTCGGCCCCGACACCAACGTCGTCTGGAAAACCGAGCTGCCACCGGGGCATTCGTCGCCGATCCTTTCCGAGGACAAGATCTTCGTCACGGCGGTCGACGACACAGTCCTTCAGACCATTGCCCTGGAGCGCGCCAGCGGCGAGATTCTCTGGCGACATCGGGTGCCCGCGTCGCCGACCGATCCGCCCGACGCGCGCAACAACCCCGCGTCTCCAAGTCCGGTGACGGACGGCGAGTTGGTGGTTGTCTTCTTCGCCGACTACGGCATGATCGCCCTCGACATGGACGGCAACGAGCTCTGGACGCTGCCGCTGGGCCCGTTCGACAACGTCTACGGCATGGGCGCTTCGCCGATCTTGTTCGAAGAAACGGTGATCCTCGCCGCCGACCAGACCAGCGACTCCTATCTGCTGGCCGTGTCGCGCGAGGACGGCAGCCAGGTGTGGAAGACCGACCGGCCGGAGGCCAAGAGCGGCCACGCCACGCCGATTCTCTGGGATGACGAGACGGGTCGCACGCAGCTGCTCATTCCCGGCTCCTTCTATCTCACGTCGTACGACGCACGCACCGGGGAAAAGCTCTGGTGGGTCAGCGGCCTCTCGTTCGAGATCAAATCGACCCCGGTGATTCACGAGGGCATGATCTTCGTCAACGGGTTCGGCTCGCCGCTGCAGCAGCCGGGGGAGCAGCCCGATATCGCGCCCTGGGAAGAGGCCATCGCTCAGGATGCCGACGGCGACGGCAAGCTCAGTCGCGAGGAAGTACGCGGCACCCACGCGGAGCGCTATCTGGGATTCACGGATCTGGATCACGACGGCTTCTACGATGCCGACGACTGGGCCTATTTCCGCGCCGCCATCACCTCGGAGAACGGCGTGCTGGCCATCAAGCTCGGCGGCGAGGGCGACATGACGGAGGAGAACGTCGTGTGGGAATACCATCGCGCCGTGCCCCAACTCCCTTCGCCGCTGGTGTACGACGGCGTGCTCTACATGATCAACGACGGCGGCATCGTCACCACCTTCGACCCCGCGACCGGAGAGGTGATCGACCAGGGACGCCTGCAGGGGGCCGTCGACGCCTACTACGCCTCACCCGTGGCGGCGGACAACAAGATCTATTTCGTCAGCGAGTTGGGCCTCGTGGCGGTGGTGCAGCCCGGCGGCAGTCTCGACGAGGTGGTGGTCTCTGACCTCGACGACCTCACCTACGGCACGCCGGCGATCGCCGACGAGCGCATCTATTTGCGCACGCGCAACACGCTGTATTGCTT
>CAYSHI010000240.1:0-30262 GCA_964430745.1 uncultured Acidobacteriota bacterium
CCTGCTCACCACCGGCGACGTCGACAACAACGTCCACCACGCCGGCACCTTCCGCATGGCCGAAGCGCTGATCAAAGCCAACAAGCGCTTCGACTTCTTCGTCTTCCCCGGCCAGCGCCACGGCTACGGCGACATGGGCGATTACTGGTTCTGGCTACGGGCCGAGTATTTTGCCCGCCACCTGCTGGGCGCCGAGCGCTCCGATGCCGACGTCATGGAGCTCAACAATGAGAGCCCCCGGGATGGAGGGCGTGGAGTGACGCGACGGACCGGGGGGAACGGTAACGGCAACGGCGGACGCCGGGGCGGAGGTAGCTAGCGGGTAGAGCTGACGAAGAACGCCCGCGGTTGTCAGGAACCGCGGGCCGGGAACTGACAGCAAAGCTACGGCTTGCGGGCCGCCAGGGACCGAAGGTGCCTGGCGGCCCGCTTTCTTGGCTCGTCCGCGCCGAGCGAGAGCGCACCCAAGGAGTTGAGCGGCATGGGGTTCTTTCAGGTCGCCTTACCCGGCATTCTGGCGCTCCTCGGCATTCTCGTCGGGGCAATGGTGGCCACGCGTGAGGAGCCGCTCGCGCCCGGCGGAAAGGGCGGGCTCTTCCGGGCGGGCCAGCTCCTGGGAGTGGCTTCGGCCGTGTCAGTCGTCACGCTGGTCGTGATCTTCCTCGGCTTCAACCCGTACGCCGCGGTTGAGAATACCTCGGCGATCGGTCGGTTCTTACCCATTCTGCTTTCGGCCGGCATCGCGGGCATCGGGAGCCTCTACGGACGAGCCTCGTGGTTGGTGATCGCGTTCTCGGTCGGGTTCTTCCCCTTCTGGCTCGGGCCTTACCTGCTGGCCACGCCGGGGATCTTCAAATGGATCCCGGTGGCGCAACTCGGCTTCGTGGTGGCCGCCTGTCTGGTCTTTCGCGCACGCGCATCTCGTTCCGGGTAATCCCTTGTGTCTTCCATCTTGCCAAGAACTACGCCATTGGCGCACAGTCATCGATGCACTTCATCGAAACAGAAGTCTTCACCAAACGAACCACCGTCGCCCTTTCCGCAGTACAGATCAAGACACAGCGTTCGCTGGTACGGGAAGAGTTGAAATGAACAAAGCAGACTTTGCAGAGCTCACCAAGAGCATCAAGCAGGCTGGCAGGATTCGGCGCGGCGAGACGAAGGCTAGTCGCCGCTTCGAGATCACGCCGCTCGACATCAAGGCCATTCGCGCGCGGCTGGCGTTGTCCCAATCGGAATTCGCCCTTCTGATCGGCGTCAGCAAGGCTACGCTGCAAAACTGGGAGCAGGGGCGCCGAACGCCCGAGGGGCCGGCCCGCGCGCTGTTGCGTGTCGTGGAGAAGAAGCCGGAAGCGGTACTAGAGGCGCTCGCATCCTGACAGGCTGAGACAACGGCAGAACGCCCTCCCCGCTAACCCACCGAGGAGGGGCTGGACCGCGCCGCAGTGTCAATTCGGCGCGATCTTGGGCCGCGGAGAGCCCGTCCGCTAGACTCCACATCCATGTCCGACACGGAGACAGCCTTCAGCAGTCTGTCCTGGCACGACTGTCACATCTGGGCGATCGAGCTGCGGCCCGGAGACCCCGACGAGGGCGACTGGACCAGTGATCTGGCGCTCGATATCGACTTCATCGCCGAGTGGATCTGCGGCACGGATGGCGGCGTGCTGTTTCGCGTGGCGCCGGCGACGCTCCTGTTCCACGGCGTCACGGATCCGAAGATCGACCTCGACTGCGGACGGGCGGCGTCTCAGGTGGCTGTGCATCCACTGGCGATCGACGGTATCGAGCGGGAGCTGGTCGAAGAACAGAAGGTGTACCTCGATCGGCCCTACTACCGTTGGAGGGTGCGCCTCAACTGGCCCGCCGGGGGCGAGATCGCCTTCGGCGCGTGGGGCTTCACACAGACATTGCGCGCCGAGCCCGTCGTAACCGCGAGGCAGTGTCTGTCGCTGAGTGAGCGCACCCGCCTGACCCGGCCGGAGACCGGGTGACCCGCCGCCGCACTCGCCCGTCGACGGTCTGTTAGCCTTTTCTTATCCGCCTCGCATCCGCGCGCACGATCAGCTTCACGGGCTTGCCCCCGTGGACCTTCGCCCGGAGGCAGGATGATGAACCGCCTGATCGCTGCCGCATGCATCTTGTTGATTACCGCCGTTGCCTGCGGACGCTCGGACCTATTCGACGAAGACGCTGAGCCTCGCCAAGCGATAACCATTGCCCGGTATGCCCCGCCGCCCGCGGCCGAGCCGGTCACCCAAGCGGTCGCCAACAGAAGGCTCATCCGAATCGTCGACCTGGAGCTTGCGGTCGACGACACGGAGGCCACCGCCGGGCGTCTGCGCGATCTGGCGACTTCGCTGGGGGGATACGTCGGATCGACGGACGCGCGACGTCGCCTGGGGATCCTGTCGTACTCGTTGACCCTGCATGTACCGGCCGACGAGCTCGAGATCACGATCGCTCGCATCAAGGAGCTGGCGAGCACCGTCGACCGGGAGCACCTTCGAAGCGAAGATGTGACCGACCGCGTCATCGACCTCGACGCCCGGCTCCGTACCCTCGTCGCGACCGAAAACGAGCTCCAAGCACTACTGGAAGAGTCGAGGGCGCGTCAGCACGGCCTCGAGGACATCATGGCCGTGTACCGGGAGCTGACCCGCATCCGCTCCGAGATCGAGCAATTCCAGGCCCAGCTCGAGAGCCTCGAAGAGCGCGTTTCGTTATCGACGATCAATCTGGTGCTTCGCCCCTCGGAGGCAGCGCGTCCTGTGCTCGCCGCTCCGTGGAGTCCGGCCGAGATGGCGCGAAGCAGCGCCCGGTCGTTGATCAGCGTGCTGCAGGCGTTGACCGGATTCGCCATCTTCTTCGCGATTGTGGTACTTCCGGTGACTCTTCTCCTCGGCATACCGCTGTGGGCTATCGTGAGGCTGTGGGAACGCGCCCGTGCACCGCGCCCGGCATGATGCCGACCGAGGTTTCTCCCGGTTGATCATCGAGGCGGTTCCGGATGCTCGACGGTTGGTGCACCCTACCAGCAGAATGACTACCTGGAGGGTGCTCCTCGGGACAGCATCAGGGCAGCGACGCAGCCACCAACGGGAAGTTCGAAGGCGTCTCCACCATGAACGTCCGAGCCGAAACATCCGCCGACTACGCCGCAATTCGCAGCGTGCACACGGCGTCATTCCCCACGACGGCGGAGGCACGGCTGGTCGACGCGTTGCGCACAGCCGGCCGGTTGACGCTATCGCTGGTCGCCGAGGAAGAGGGCGAGATTGTCGGGCACGTTGCTTTCAGCCCGGTGACGCTGGCGGGCGGATCTGAGGGGCTCGGCCTCGCCCCGGTCGCCGTGTTGCCGGACTTTCGGTGCGGCGGGGTCGCCGCGCACATGATTCGCGAGGGCCTGGCGGCCTGCAGGCGGGCGGGCGCCGGTTTCGTCGTCGTTCTCGGCGAGCCCGCTTACTACCAGCGATTCGGCTTCATGCCCGCGGCCGCATGGGATCTGCGGGACGAATATGGCGGCGGTGAGGCATTCCAGGCTCTGGAGCTCCGCCCGCACCCGATCCCGAACGGCGGAGGCGTCGTGCGCTACGCAGCCGAGTTCGCGAACCTCGAAGATGAGCCACAGCAAGGAGAATAGAGCCTTCCATGCCTTTCCGTTGCGACATTCGCCTCGATCCCGTGCAACTGGACCGGACACTCGAACTCCCGGCGCACATCCAAGCGTGGCTCGTCGAACCGGCGATGATGGTCGAACCGGGCACGCCGCTCGCTCGCCTGTCGATGGGGGGCACCCTCTTCGACCTGATGATCCGGTTTCGATGCCAGGTCGCGGCCATCGAAGCCCAAACCGGCGTCGATCTCCGCCCGGGTGACCTGCTTGTCCGCGTGGCCGCCGACGGAGAAGAGATCCCCCCGGGTTTTCGCTACTGCGAACTGGCGTGAGCCGTCGCCGCCACTGACCGGGCCGGCCGCCAGATTGCGTACCGCATCGACACCGCGCGTCGCGACGGCGATCATCCACCACCCCTCCCACGGGCGTCGGCCCGTAGAGGACGCGGCTACGGATGAGTAAGGTAGGAATCGTGGTATCGAAAACACCAGCCCGCGAGGAGGCGGAAGGAATGGCCGTGAAGAAAAGCGTGTCGACTCGAAAGTCCCCTGCCCGGCGCGTCAAGCGCACGAGAGTCTCGACGGCGGCGGATCAGCCGATGGCCGTTCGCGCCCGAGGCAAGGCTCTGGGGCGCGATCTGCGCGCGGGCAAGCGTGCACGTCGCATGCGTGCCAGCGCCAAGGCGAAGCTGCTGGCGACGGTGGCGCCGCGGTTGATTACCAAGGGACTGTGGGACTATGCGTACCTCACCGCCCGCCGGCCGTGGATCGACAATGTCGCACGGCTCGCCGTCGTACACGCCTCGATGCGGTCGAATCCCAATGACTTCCTGCTCTCGTCGAGCGATGGCAAGTACCACAAGCCGTTCGCGGGCGTGTATTTTCGCGCGCCCAAGGCCGACGTTCCCATCCTCATCGACTTCCTCGTCAACGCCCTCGTTTCGCAAACCGTGAGCATCAGCGCCGGCGGTAAGGTGCAAGCAACGGCGTTGTCGGCAGGCTTCCACCACGTTTCGATCATTCTCGTCCCGCACACGGCGAACCTGCACCACGCCACCCTGAGGACGCAGAAGGGCGATCCCAAGAAGTCGTTACTGGAGATCGATGCGGTCGAGCTCACGACATTGAACTAGGCGGCGCGCTGCGACATTCCGCTACGAAGGCCGCGCATGGAAACAGCGCTCCGGAAGCCGGAGGAAGCATCGAACGGGTCTCTCTGGGCGTTCCTGGCCCTGACCTGCCTGCTGTCGTGGCCGATCTGGATCGCCTCCGGGGTGTTGCCCCGGGCGGGGGCCGGAGCTTACGACGCCCGGTGGCTTGTTGCCCAAATCGGCGTGTTCGGGCCTTCGGTCGCCGCGCTGATCGTCTCGGGAGCGGCTCGCGCAGAGCTGCGGCGCAACAACCTGCGCATATTCCTTGTCATTCTCGCGCCTCTCGTCGTCCCGGGCGCTCTGGTTGCGGCATCCGCGCCGGCCGCCATCGCCGAGCTCCCGTGGGCGCCATCCGTCGCCACAGTGGTCGTCGGGGCGCTTGTGGTGCTGTTCTTTTTCCCGGCAAGCCGGCGACTGCTCACTCCCGGCAACGGGGCCCCTCAGGAGAGGCCCTCTGCGGGATGGATCCTTCTCTCCCTCACCCTCCTGCCCGGGCTCTTCCTGATCGCCTGGGTGCTGGCGAGCTCGCGGGCCGGAGAGGTACGAGTGTCGGCCGTCGATGGCGGTCTGCTCGCAACAACGGGGATCCTCGTTACCGTTTTCTTTCACAACCTCTTGCTCGGGGGGTCGCTCGGAGAGGAGATCGGTTGGCGTGGATTTCTGTTGCCGCGGCTCCTCGAGAGAATGTCCCCGCTCTCGGCGTCCCTCGTTCTCGGTGTGATCTGGGGCGTCTGGCACCTGCCGATCGACCTCTACGCGGGATTCGCGGCCGAGGGGGCGGGGGCGGTGGTGGTGCGGATCATCTACCTGCTCCCCCTGTCCGTCTTGTTCACATGGTGTTACTTGGGCTCCAGGGGCAACCTGCTCGTCGCCCTGCTTCTTCACACATCGCTGAACGTCATGGGGGATCTCGGCCTCTCGCACTTCGAAAGCGCGGCGGCGATCTTTTTCGTCTTGATGGCGATCGCGGCGGCGATCGTTTCGCTGAGGAGTCCCGCGTTCCGCGGACGTGGTGCGTCGGGAGGATGAGGGACGGCGCCCGCCGGCGGCAGGTGAGGCTCCCGGACTCGGAGGTCGCGAATCAACGTGAGCCGCTCGACGTGAGCCGCCGAATAGCGGGACCCTCCTCCCGCGTCTCATTGAGAGGTCGATCACACGGATGAAGGACACTATCCTTGGGGACCGGCCCCGACGCCTTCACAGGAGGCAACATGCACTTCGCTCTCGCTGCGATCGACATCCTGGCGTTTCCCGCCGGTGCCCTGTGGGCCTGGCGCCGGAGTGGCGGCCACGGGCTCGCCGTCCTCACCGTGAGTGCGATGGTCGTGATCGCCGTGCTGGCGCTCTTTGCGGCCTCGGAGCAAGGCGGCAATCAGCTCGTCTCGACGCGAGGCTACCCCTACGTGGCAACCGGGACGCTCCTGCTCGCGGGACTCGGGCTGATGGTGCCGCTGGCCGTCTCCGCGATCAGCGTGTGGGTCACCGCGCCCCGGCTTCGTCCGGGTCTCGCGTATCTGCTCGCGGTCGCTACCGCGTTCATCGGCACCATCGTGGGAAGCTACGCAGCGTTGTACATACTCTGGTCGTAGCTCGTATTCGAGAGGCTCATGACCACGTTGAAGGACATCGCGGAATTCCGGTCGGCCAAGTTCTCACCGGTGCTGCCGGAACAGTGCCAGGTCAATCCGGGCGTCTACGGCGCCGAGCTGGCCTTCTGGCTCTGTGGAGAGCTCGCCCGCGCGGATGTCGCAACAGGCTATCCGCAGTGGGAAGACTGGGGCTGGTACATCGAGTATCAGAACGATGACGAGTGAGCCAGGCCGTGTCGATGTCCACACTCGTTGGTGTCGTCACCCTGATCGCGGGATTGATCGCCTGGGCGGGCCAGAGTCTCGCCTTTCTGGCCCCCGCAGTGGCGGTGCGTCTCGGCGTCCTGGAGCCGGAGGATGAGATCGATCCGACGCTCTACGTCGTCGAGGCGCACGCCGAGGGGCTGACCGACATGCTCCTGGCCTGGATGCTGCCCGCAGCGGCTCTCCTCATGCTCCTCGATCACCCGCTGTGGCCGTATCTGGCCCTGATCGGCTCGGGCGTCTTCCTGTACTTCTCGATCCTCACCGTGCTCTCCCGCGTGTTCTTGAAGAAACAGGGTGCGAAGGTGGGTCGGCCCGCATCTGTGCGGGCGGCGTACCTCTTCGGCGCGATCTGGGTCGCCTGCTCGGTGGCCATGCTCGCGCTGGCCGCGACCGAGCTGACCTCTCCATGAGCCCTGTCCGGTGAACGAACTCGAAGCGTTATCGGCGACCTCGAGATTCACGCTCTACCTACTCCTCGGTCTCATCGGGCTCCTCTCGGTGATCATCGGATGGGCCCAATTGGGCATCATCAGAGGCAAGCCGTTCGAGAATCCCGACGGCACCGCCGACGATTGGCGGGAGCAGAAGATCTTCTACGGCATCGCCCTCGCCGATCTGACGGTGGCCTGCCCTCTTTCGTTCGTGAGCTTGGCTTTGACCTTCACCGCACCACGGCTGGGGCTATTTCTCCTAGCCGGGGTGAGCGTCTGGCTCGTCTGGAGCAATGTCATGACGACGGCGACGAGCCTGCGCTTCGAAAAGCCGCGGATCACGATCGAGTGGCTGATCGTATTCCCATTCGGAATGGCGGTCGGCGTCGCATACCTTGTCTGGATCCTCCTACACTTCGATGCGATCTACTCATAACTCGACGGGCACATGAAGACGATCGGGCTTCTGGGCGGGATGAGCTGGGAATCAACCGTCCCCTACTATCAGATCATCAACCGGGCCGTGGCCCGGAAGCTCGGCGACCTTCATTCGGCCAGGATCGTCCTGTACAGCGTCGATTTCGACGAGGTCGAGCGGCTGCAGCGCGCCGACCGCTGGGACGAGGCTGGATCGCTGCTTGCCGCTGCAGCCTCCCGGCTGGAAAGCGCCGGCGCCGACTTTCTCGTGCTGTGCACGAACACGATGCACAAGGTCGCGCCGGCGATCGAAGCACGCATCGAGATCCCATTGCTCCACATCGTCGACGCGACGGCTGCTGCGCTGCAAGCTTCCGGTTGCTCGACGGTGGGGCTGCTGGGTACCGCATTCACCATGGAGCAGGACTTTTACCGTGGCCGCCTGGAGGCGAAGTTCGGCCTCCCCGTTCTCGTTCCCGCGAAAGACTCGCGCGCTCTGGTGCATCGGGTCATCTACGACGAGCTGTGTCGCGGCGTCATCTCCGAACCCTCTCGGGAGCGCTTCCGGCGAGTCGTTTCCGAGCTCGAGGGAATGGGTGCGGAGGCGGTCATCATGGGCTGCACCGAGATCGGATTGCTGCTGCGTCCGAAGGACGTCTCGATCCCGCTCTTCGACACCACCCGTCTGCACGCCGAAGCCGCGGCCGCGTTCGCCCTGGAAAAGGAAGTTCGCCGGCGGTAACGAGCGTCCTTTGAATTAGACCCGGCCTACCGGCTAGATTGTCCGCACTCGTCGAACACACAGGGGACCACCAACAGCCCGCGATCGCGATCGCGATCGCCGGGAGCACGATCGGCGTGCGGCCTCTGCCGTGCCCGAGACAAGGAGGCGTGATGGTCGGTTGGGAAAACTGGTCCCGTGAAGTCGCCCACTACGAAACCCCCATCTATGCGCCCGGCAACCTGGCGCAATTGCAGGAGATGGTGGCCCATGCCGCGGCGACCTACGGCCACGTGCGTTGCGTCGGGCCCGGGCACTCGTGGCGACATCTCGGAGCGAGCGGCACCCTCATGCTCATGCATCAGCTCGATGGCATGCAGATCAATCACGCCGACAACACGGCCACCGTCGGAGCGGGCGTGACGATCCACGAGCTCGGGGCGTTTCTTCACGACAACGGCTGTGCCCTGCCGACCATGGGCGATACCGATCGGCAGTCATTTGTCGGCGCCGCGGCCACGGACACCCACGGCTCCGGCAAGACAATGCATGGCCTGGGCGAGTACATCACCGGCATGACCATCGTTACCGCCGACGGGACCGCCCGTGAGGTGACGGATGAAGCCGAGCTGCGCGCGGCTCGGGTCTCCGTCGGGCGCCTCGGTGCGATCCATTCCGTGACCGTCCGGATACTCCCGCAGCAGCTCTGGCTGAAGCATCGTCGTGACACGATCCGAAACGTCGACGAAGACTTCGAAACCGACGCCATCAACGAGCGATTGGAGGAGAACCTCTTCCTCGAGTACTGGTATTTCCCGTACACCGACTACGGCGACCGCATCACGCGCAACGAGATCGAGGCCCAGGACGAGATCCGCGACTACTCGGGCAGAGACGAGCAGACCCTGGCCAACGCGTTACGGCTGGAGGAAAAGGCCCTCGAAGACCCCTCGGGTCTCCCCGGACTGTTTCGCTCGGGATCGTTCTTCCGCGACATCTTCAAGGGGCGCGAGAAACGAAAGAACCCCGCCCACAAGCTCCTCCCGCTCGTATCCGACACCACGGTCGACCACCTCAAGACGCACACGATGGAATACGTGGTGCCGGTCGATGCCCTGCTGGACGGCTTCAACGCGCTGACCGCGAGCATCGAGGAGGCGGAGACGAACGGGATCTTCATCAGCGCGCCGATTCATATCCGCTTCGTCGCCAAGGGAACGAGTCACCTCAGCCCCTACCGCTGGGAAACGACGGCGTCGTTCAGCGTCAACTTTTCACGCGGCTATTCCGGCGCGCACGCCTGGTTCCAGGACTTCGAGGAACGCATGCGAGGGCTCGGTGGCGTTCCGCACCTGGGGAAGATCTCCTATCATCCAACGGAGTTTCCCCAGGCGTTCGAGGACGTCAGGATCCAGTTCGATCCGGGCGGAGTCTTCGACAATCCGCAGATCCAGTATCCGACGGCGGAATCCAATATCCCGCTGGAGTCGGACGTGGATCCGAACTGAGCGACACCCGCTCCGACGCGATCGGCACGCCACCGGGCACCCTTCTATCTTCCGGAGTTGCGATTGGTCGGCCTCGAAGAAGGAATACGGCAGCAGATGCTTCTGCTCGATGGCCTGCCGCTGCCGGATCGCGGCAACCTCGAGGTCCGATCGGTCCTCAACTGCGGCGGCTTCATCAACCGCTCGTTCCGCCTGACCAGCGGTGGCTGCAACTACCACCTGAAGTTGACGTCCGACGCGCATTCGCTCCGTGGTCTCGAGAGGTGGCGGACGTTGAGCGCCTCATTGTGCGAGCGTTACCTCGCCCCGGCCATGCGCGGATGGATCGAGATACCCGGTACATCGCTTGCCGGTCCCCTGTTCGACTGGGTCGGCGGCACACCTCCCGATGCGGTCCACGGGGTGGTCCGGGACCTCTCGACCGCAGCCGTCGGACGGCTCCACGCCGACCATCTCTTCGCCCGGGATCTGCGACAACTGGGCGACGCCGTCACATCGTGCGCCGAAGCCTACCGAGCGACCTATCACGAGCGCTTCGTCGAGGACCTGAAGCTCGTTCGCGCGGAGCCGCCGCCGTTCATCGCCACGAAGCTCCTCGAGTGGATGACCGAGGAGGCCGGGGAGATGGCCCGTCGCGCCGACGAATCGGCCGCCTTTGCCGCTCCCGCCGACGTCGCAACGCACCGGGATCTCTGGCTCGACAACCTGCTGGTGACACCCGACGGCGCGCTATTCATTCTCGACTGGGACGAGATGGGACTGGGCGACCCAATGATGGATTGGGCCATGTTGTCAGGGCCGTCACGCTCGCGAGTGGCGCCCGCCAAAGAAGCCGACCTCCCCGATTCGGACTTCTCCGCCGCGCAGCGCGAACGGTTCGCGCACTACGCCCGCGCCTCGGTGCTCGATTGGATCATTGACCCGCTCGCTGACTGGGTCGACGCCGCCCGTGAGCCCGAGCACGGGGCCGCCGTTCGCGAGTCGAACCGCCGCGTGTTCGAGGACGCGCTTGCTTGTTACCGAAAGCTCTATCGCGTTCCCGGAGGCCTGACGTGAAGAGCGCCCCAAAACCTTCGATTCTGCCGATCCTTGCCGTCAATTTCGTCGGTACGCTCGGCTTCAGCATCGTCTTGCCCTTTCTTGTCTTTCTCGTCGTACGCCTGGGGGGCAACTCGCTGGTTTACGGGGTCGTCGGGGCCACGTACTCGGTGTTCCAACTCGTCGGCGCGCCGATCCTCGGTCGCTGGTCCGATCGCGTCGGGCGAAAAAAGGTCCTGCTCGTCAGCCAGCTCGGTACGCTCGCCTCATGGGGCATCTTCCTGTTGGCCCTGACATTGCCCCTGACTACCCTCGCGTCCGTGGATTCCCCGATACTCGGCCAGTTCACGCTCACTCTTCCCTTGGCCTTCCTGTTTCTTAGCCGGGCGCTCGATGGTTTGACGGGTGGCAACGTGTCGGTGGCGAACGCGTACCTCGCCGACATCACAACGGAAGCCGACAGAAGTCGGAACTTCGGCCGCCTGGCAGTGGCGTCGAACCTCGGCTTCATCTTGGGGCCGACGCTGGCCGGCCTCCTGGGGGCAACCGCCGCCGGCGAACGGCTGCCGGTACTGGCGGCTTTTCTGATCTCCATTGTCGCCACGTTGATCATCTTGATCGCATTGAAGGATCCGGAGCCTTGCGTTCTGAAGGAAAACCCCGAACCCCCTTCCGTTCGCGACGTTCTGGGCGGCGACCAGAAGGATTGCTACCGGATCGAAAGCGGCGACACCCTCTCAACGAGGGAGATACTGGCCTTGCCTTCGGTCGGTCGCCTGCTTGGAGTGCAGTTCCTCGTCTTTCTCGCCTTCAATTTCTACTACGTCGCCTTCCCGCTCTATGCATCGACGACGCTCGCCTGGTCACTCGCCCAGGTTGGTATTTACTTCGCCGTCATGAGTCTTCTCATGGCGCTCGTGCAGGGGCCGGTATTGAGCTTCGCTTCCCGACGCGTCGATAACAGAACGCTAGTGCTCGTCGGTAGCCTGCTGCTCGCAGCCAGTTTCACCCTGTTCACGTCGGCGAGCACGCGGGTGATCTACGCCGGCGCGGCACTGCTGGCGCTCGGCAACGGTGTGATGTGGCCGTCGCTCTTGGCGTTGTTGTCGAGTTCGACGGAACGTGAGCTTCAGGGCACGGTGCAGGGGCTATCCGGCAGCTTCGGCGCGCTCGCCAGCATTGCGGGACTGGTTCTCGGCGGCGCCCTGTTTCAGGCTGTCGGCTCTCGCGTCTTTCTCCTTGCCGCGATGGTGGCAGTCGGCGTTGCCCTGGTGTCTGCCAGGATCTCCGCTCCTGTCGCACCGTCTGCAGGAATGCCTCGCGCCTCGGCCTGAGCACCCTAAGCAACGTCGCGATCTCCGCCTCGCGGCAACGTTTTCTATGGCACACTGCCGAAGCTATGATTTCGCGCTCCCTACTGATCGGGACAATCCCCGCCACGACCTTGCGGATGTGGACACCGGGTGACGCGCCGCAGGGCGAGCCGACCCTCAAGCTCGATCCGGTTGGCCTGCAGGTGTCCGGAACAGGCGGCTGCAACCGGTTCACCGGCAACTACACGCTTGACGACGATCAGGTCCGATTCTACGACGCCGATGGCGGGTTACTGGAACGCTTCGAGACGGGAGACGGCGGGCCGTCGTGAGCAAGGAAGACCCGGCCGAGAAGGTAAACCTTGCAGAGAAGCTGGCGCTGTTTTCGGAGCAATGGAGCCCAAAGGTCGTCGGTGAGCTCAACGGGCAGCACGTGAAGCTCGCCAAAATCCACGGTGAGTTCGATTGGCATCACCACGAGAACGAAGATGAGCTCTTTCTCGTGGTGCACGGTGCGCTCGACATCCATCTCCGCGACCGGGTCGTGCACCTCGAGGAGGGGGAGTTCTTCATCGTAGCGAAGGGCGTCGAGCACAAGCCGGTGGCCGAGCACGAAGCGCACATTCTGCTGCTCGAACCTGCCTCGACGCTGAACACCGGCAACCTGCGCAACGAGCGCACCGTCGACGACCTCGAGCGCATCTAGCGCCGCTTCCCCGCCTACTGTCCGAACGCCCGCCGCAAGGCCGCCCCGCCCCCCACCACCGGCAACTCGATCGAGGTCGCATCCAGATCGATGGTCAGCTCGGCGCCCGGCTCCGGCCATAGTGTGAAGTCGCGATCGCTGGAGAAGATCATCAGCCCAAGCCGCTGACCCGCGGCGAGGACCTCGTCGTCGGGCTGCAGGTTGAAGGTCAGCTCGTAGAGCTCGCCCGGAACCAGGGGTTCGCTTTCCGTGAGCGAAGAGTGGTTCTGCGGATCCGCCCATCCCCTCGTGACGGCCCCCCCACGGGGATTGCGCCCCCCCTCGATCCACGGAAGCGAGACAAGGTACACCGACAGGTTCACTGCCGGCGTGCTGGACGCCAGACGGAGCGTGACCCGCGACCATCCGGACAGATGCACGTCCTCCGAAAGCTCGGGGGACACATACAACAGCCGATGGTTCGTCCACTCCGCTTGCGCCAACGATTGCGCGCCGAAGGAGAAATTGTCGACCAGCGTCTCCGGCCCCTGCCCCGCCATCGGCATCAACGTGAGACCACCGTTCTGCAGGCCGCCGGCCGTCAGGTGGAGCGTCACCGGGGAGGCGTCGGGATGCGGATAGTCGGGGTATGGGGTCGGCTCCGTGCGCTCGTCGCCTTCGCGGACGATCCAGGCCTTGGGGTCGTTCTCGACGCCGTTTTCCACCCCGTACAGGTAGCGGGTGAACCAGCGGTTCATGAGCTCGTGCGGCGGCGCGCCGCCGTGACCGCCTTGATGAAAGTACGCCTGGTGCGGCACGCCGTTCTTCTTGAGCGTCTCGTACACCAACACGCTGTGCTCCGGCTTGACGTTCCAGTCGTTGAAGGCGTGCGCCATGAGCGTGGCGGCGCGAATGCCGTCGATGTCGCGCATCAGGTCGCGGCCGGCCCAGAAGTCGTTGTAGTCGCCGGTGACCCGGTCCATGCCATCCGCCATCTCGCCGTCGCGAACCGTGGCGTTGCAGTGGCCGCGAAACTCCGGGTTGCCGCTGTTGACGAAGTCGTAGAGGAAGTCGATGTCCTCGCCCAGCCACCCGCCCGGGTGACGCACAAGACCATTGGCACGGTAATAGCGGTAGTAGGAGGTATTCGGAGCGATGGGAATGATCGCCTCGAGCCCCTCTACACCGGTCGATGCCGCCGCAACCGGGATGGTGCCGTTGTACGACGTGCCCGTCATCCCCACCTTGCCGGTCGTCCAATCGGCCGTGACCTCGACATCGCCATAGGGGGAGGTAAACCCCTTCGCGCGTCCGTTGAGCCAGTCGATCACTGCCTTCGGCGCCGCCGACTCGATCGGGCCGCCGATCGTGGCACACCCCTGCGACATTCCCGTACCGGGAGCCTCGGAGTGGACGACGGCAAAACCGCGCGGAACCCAATCGTTTACCTGTGAGTTCCAATTCCGTGCGCGCAGCTGGGCATCGATCGGCGGCTGGTTCTCGCGCGGCGGCGACTCGGCGCCGACCTCCTGGCGCACGTCCCACAGATACTGGCGGGCGCCCGACGTGCCCGAGAAGTAGGGACTGGACTCATAGATGACCGGAACCTTGAGGCCTTCCGTCTCGGTTTGCCGCTGCCGCACCACACCAACGTGCAGCCGATCGGGTTTGCCGTCGCCGTCCATGTCGAAGGGGGCCTCGACCCACAGCTCTTCACGGATCCATGCGGACGAATCGGCGAAAGCCTGCACGACCTGTGCCTGGCCGTCCCGGAAGACCGGCTGCGCACCCTGCGCCGCGCTCACAGTGGGAGAAGTGAGCAACATCAAGACGGCGGCGCCGGCCATCGCCGCCACCACACAGATTGCAAGAGTGCCTCTTCGAGATTGCATCGTGGTCGCCCCGGTCGAGTTAAAGCGAGAGCCGCTGCCAGACGGAAGCCGCGCTGAAGGGGTCACGGTACCGCGCGGCCGTCAACGCGTCACGTTTCCACCGCCTGCGTCGTCTTTCCTTCCGGGGGTCGGACAAACCGAAGCCGCGGACCGACCGGGCGACCGCCGGAGAAACACCCGCTACCATCCCGGCGGCGTCCTTGTTCGGACCGTAGCGACCGTGATAGACCACGGGTCCAGGCGGAAAGGAGAGGCCCTTGCAGCGCTACCACCACGTAGGGATTCCAACGACAACACCCCAACAGGACGAGACCTATCTGCCGCAGTTCGGGATGTACGTTTCGGGCTATGAAACAAGCCCCTACGGCATCGAGTGGATGCGATTCGAACCGGACTCTCCGCTGCCCGATCTCGTCAAGAACGTGCCGCACGTCGCGTTCGAGGTCGACGACCTGAAGGCCGCGCTCGAGGGCAAGGAGATCCTGATCGCCCCGAACAGCCCTTCGCCCGGGATTACGGTAGCGTTTATCGTCGCCAACGGGGCGCCGGTCGAGCTGTTGCAGACCGAGCAGGAGGCCGTATGAAGATTCAACTGGCAAGTGTGATCGTCGAGGACCAAGCCGAGGCACTGCGGTTCTATACGGAAGTCCTCGGATTCGTCAAGAAACACGACATTCCGATGGGGGAATTCAGGTGGTTGACGGTCGTCTCGCCCGAAGGCCACGACGATGTCGAACTGTTGCTCGAACCCAACGCCAACCCCGCCTCAAAGGATTTCCAGCAGGCCATTTTCGAGCAGGGCATTCCGCTCACCTCCTTCGCTGTGGACGACATCCACGCCGAGCATGAACGGCTGCGATCCGCCGGCGTCACGTTCCGCTCGGAGCCCACCGCGGCCGGGCCGACAACCATCGCCGTTTTCGAGGACACCTGCGGGAACCTCATCCAGATGCATCAGGTCTGATCCGGGATCATCCGCACCGCGCGGGCTCGGCCGGGGAAAGCTCCATGAAACGAACCAACGCCTTGTTGCTGATCTCGTTTGTCGTTGCGGGAGGCGCGGCCTCGGAGGGATCGCCGGGCCCGCCCCAGCAGCACGCGATCGACTACTCGCGGAGCATTGCGCTCGAGGACACTGCCGAAACCAGCGCCAACGCGAGCCTCGGCGACCTCGACGGCGACGGCGATCTCGATATCGTGTTGGCCAAGGGTCGGCACTGGCCGCTCGTGGACTTCGTGTTGCTCAACGACGGAGCGGGCGGTTTCGAAGAGCGTCACGAGGTCGGGGGCTCCGCGGACCGTACCTACACGGCGGCACTGGCTGATCTCGATGGCGACGATGACCTGGACCTCGTGGTGGGCAACGACCGTCCCGACGAAAAGCGGGTCTATCTCAACGACGGCGCCGGACGATTCAGGTTGAGCGGCACGTTCGGCGAGCCCGACTGGCCGACCCGCAACGTCACCGTTGCGGATTTGAACGGCGATGACCGGCCGGAAATTGTCGTCGCCAATCGTGGGGGGCCGGACAACCGCAGCGCGAACTATGTGTGCGTCAACGAAGGCGACGGTGCATTTTCGGAATGCAACGTGCTGTCGACAGAGTCCGCCACCACGATTGCCGCCGGAGATCTCACCGGCGACGGGTTCGTCGACCTTTTCGTGCCTCACCGCGACGGCGGCCAGAGTTATCTGCACGTCAACGACGGCAGCGGCGACTTCGGTGAGCGACACGCGGTCGGACCCTCCAGTCAGGCGACGCGCGCCGTCACACTCGGCGACCTCGACAATGACGGTTTGCTCGACATCGTGATGGGCGACGCAGGCGCCGGCGGCGCCCGCCTCTACCTCAACAAAGGCAACGGGACGTTCACCGAGTCGCTCGCTGTCGGCGACGCCGGTGACCGGGTCTATTCCCTCGCCGTCGCGGACCTCGACGGCGACGGCAACCTGGACATCGCTGTCGGCAACGCCGGCTCTCCGGGCGCGATCCTCCGCAACGACGGGTCCGGCCGCGCGTTCACATTGACCCGCTTCGGCGATGAGCAGGGCGCCATGTACGGGCTGGCGGTCGGAGACGTGAACGGCGACGGGATTCTCGACATCGTGGCGGGACGATCGGACGCGCCGAACACGCTGTATCTGGGTTGCTGCCGCTAGATTCCTGACCCGCCGGTGCGGTCGCATTCGGTTGCATCCGAAACGAACATCCTCGGCGCCGTATCTTCCTCCGCGTCACTCTTGCGGGCCTCTGCGTCTCGTTGCATAATAGTTGCATATTGCAACCGAGCAGACTGAAAACCATGCCTTCACTAACCATCCGGGACATCCCCGAGGACATTCTCGCCATCCTGCGCGAACGGGCTCGCCGCAACCACCGCAGCCTCAACGGGGAGGTTCTTTCGCTGCTCGAAACGAGCTCACTCACACCGGTTCCCGATCCTCACAAGCTCATCGCCGAGGTGCGCGAGATCCAGCAGCGCTACGGCGTGCCTGCGGTCGAGCACCACGAGATCGACGATTTGAAGCGGCGCGGGCGAGAGCGATGATCGTGGTCGACACCAACATCCTCGCTTACCTGTTGCTTCCCGGTGAGCGATCGGCCGCGGCCCGATCGTTGTTGGAGCGCGACCCGGAATGGGCCGCCCCCATCCTCTGGCGCAGCGAGCTCCGGCAGGTTCTTTCGACCTACCTGCGCAGGGGCGATGTGAGCCTCGACGCATGCACGGAGCTCTGGTCACGGGCAAACGCCGTGCTCGGAGGCCGTCAGCACCTGGTCCCGACGCGGGCCGTGCTCGAGCTCGCGAACGACTCCGGATGCTCCGCGTATGACTGCGAATACGTCGCGCTGGCAAAGCTCCTGGGAGTCCCCTTGGTTACCGAAGACAGAGCCCTGCTGGCATCGTTCGGGGACGTGGCGCGGCCACTGATGCCACGCACTCCCTAGGCCCCGCTCGAGCCGTTGCTGGACGCGAGGGGCGATCGTGACGGGATCAACCGTGCGCCCTATCGCCTGCTGACCTGCTTCGCGCGCTCCGCCCGGCCGTGCCGCTACGGCACGTTCGCAAACGGATCGTCGAGCGACATGCTTTGCGGCGTGAACAGCTCCGCGCCGCCCTCGGTGATCACCATGTCGTCTTCGAGGCGTACGCCGAACTCGCCGCGGACGTAGATACCGGGTTCATCGCTGAACACCATACCGGGGGCCAGCGGCAGCGTGTTGCCCCTCACCAGATAGGGCCACTCGTGACCGTCCATCCCCATGCCGTGGCCGACGCGGTGGGTGAAGTACTTGTAGCCGGGACCGAAGCCGGCGTCCTCGATGACCTTGCGCGCGGCGGCATCGACCGCCTGGCACTCCACTCCGGGCTTCGCGGCGGCGAGCGCCGCAGTTTGCGCCTCCAGCTCGACGGCAAAGACGCTGCGCATCCTGTCGGTCGGCTCGCCGAGCACGAACGTGCGGCTGATGTCGGAGCGGTAGCCCTCGACCGAGCAGCCGCCGTCGATCAACAGGATGGTGCCCTCGCGGATGATCTGCGGCCGGGCGGAGCCGTGCGGCAAGGCGGAATACTGCGCCGTCTGCACGCCGGCGCGACCGCTGTAACCCTGCTGCTGGTGCGCCATCGCGACCAGGTTGCCGAAGTCCGACTGGGTCATGCCCTCTTCCATGGCCTCGAAGGCAGCCTTGTAGGCACGCAACGTAATCTTCGAGGCAAGCCGCATGAGGTTCAGCTCGTGCTCGTCCTTGACGCCACGGCATCCAGCGGTGATCGGAATCGCGTCGACCGGCTCGATGGTGGGAGCCGAACGGGCGATGCCGTTGGCGTACACGAAATAGGTACGTTCCTCGACGCCGAGCTTGCCGCCGGCGATGCCGCGGTCGCGCAGCCCCTTGGCCACGAGGGCGTAGGGATCTTCGTGCTCCTCCCAGGTGTAGACCTGAGTCTCACCGCCGAAGGGGCCGGTATCGAGCTGTTCGCGGGCCCGCTCCTCTTCGAAGGCCGGGCACACGACGAACGCGTCGGCGCGCGCCGGCACAACCAGGGCCACCATGCGCTCGCTGAGCCCCCAACGAACATTGGAGAAGTAGATCATCGACGTACCGCCTGCCATCAACAATGCATCGACGCCGTTGTCGACCATGAGCCGCTTCGCCTTCTCCACCCGGCCACGACGCTCCTCCGTGGAGATCGGCACCGGCACTTCGCGCGGCGGCGCCAGCGCGGCGATCGAAGGCGGCAGGTCCTGTTCTTGCGATGACGTAGCGGCACGCGCGCCGGTGGGAAGCGCGGCATGAGCGGCGGCACCCGCCGCGGCGGCGGCGGAAGCTCCAATGAGATTTCGGCGTGAGAGCATGGGCAGGCTTCTCCGGGTTCGGGAAGATCGTGAGGAAATCCTACACCCGAGGACGCCCAGCGACGTCACGACCGGCTGCTGTCGTATGATCCACGAGAGTCGTGGCCCGACCGGGAGGAGATCGAATGAAAGCATGTCCCTTTTGCTTGAGCGGGATACCCGACGCCGCGGACGTATGCCGCCAGTGCGGCGAGCGGGTCGAAGGCAAGCCCTGCCCGGACTGCCGAGCTCTCGTCGCCGACGAGGCGCGCCGCTGCCGCTGGTGTGGCCATGGCTTCGACACCGCGCCCGGAGGGCCGCAGTTCGACGCGTTTTCCGTGACCGCGCGGCCACTGCCGACGCTTCTGCAACGTGGGCGGTTCCTGCCGCAGACCATTGACCTGAGCGAGGAGAAGATCGTCGTTTCTACGCCCGGCGTCTTCCGCCTGAGCGAGAAAGCCGAAGAGATCCCCTGGCACAAAGTTGCGGGCTTCGACTACGTTTCCGGGATCTTCTGGGACCGCCTGCGTATCGAAACACGCGGACAATCCTCGACAGAGCTACCGTGTCTGGCGAAGGCGGACGGCAAGCGTATCCGCGAAGTACTCCAGCAGCTCGAACGATGAAACCCTCGCGAGACATCGTGTTGCGCCGACGACTTCTGCTTCCGCTTCTCGGTCTTCCCCTCGTCGTCGGGATGACTGCGATCCCTACGATTGCCGGCACCCAGGAGCTGGTCTCCTTTCCCACCGACGACGGCGGCGTGGTCTACGCCGACGTCTACGGCTCCGGCGATCGGGGGGTCGTGCTCGCTCACGGAGCCCGCTTCACCAAGGAAAGCTGGGCGGAACAGGCCCCGGTGCTGGCGGCGGCCGGGTTCCGCGTGGTGGTGATCGATTTTCGCCGCCGCGGCCAATCGCGCGGCGGCCCCCAGGACCGCTCCGACAACGACGCTCACTACGACGTGATGGCAGCCGTACGCTACCTCCGCGACAGCGGCGCACGCACAGTCGGGGTCGTCGGAGCCAGCTTCGGTGGCGGGGCGGCAGCTCGAGCCTCCATCGACATGGAAGCCGGCGAGATCGACCAACTGGTGCTGCTCGCCCACTCCATCGTCTCCGAGCCGGAACGGATCAAAGGCGCGAAGCTGTTCATCGTCGCGCGCGAGGATCCGTCCTACGGCGGCGAACGCCGGCTCGTGGACATCCGCGATCAATACGAGCGCGCGCCGGAACCCAAGGAGCTCGTCGTGCTCGAAGGCAACGCCCACGCCCAGTTCATCTTCGAGACCGACCAAGCGGACCGGTTGATGGAAGAGATACTGAGGTTTCTAACGGACGGGAGGTGACGAAATGAAAGCCCGCCTCAATGCCCTCGAGAAGCGGGCCGTCGACGACCTGCTCGCCTGGGACCGCACGCGGCGAAGGGCGGACATGTTCGCGGGGTACGTTTCGCTCGTGCTCGGCGGCGTGATCGTGATCGCCGTAACCGCCTACACACTCGATCACCTGGACGATCAAACGGCCTACACCGTGTCACGGGTCGGATTTCTATCGGCGATCGTGTTCTTTCTCGTTTTTGCCTTTGTCTCACACCGCGCGCGGGAGCGACACCAGCTCGCCACGATCCTGCGCAAGCTTACCGGCAGGACCTAAGTACTCGGCTGACCGGGTTCATACCTTCTTCAAAGCGCCGTGTGAGTCTGGGATTCGCGGGCGATCTTCGATGCCCGGTGAATCCGCGGGCGATCTTGGAGATCGAATGAGTCCGCGTGTGATCTTCGAGACCTGATGAAACAGCGCGGAGTCGTGACAATGAAACGTTGCCGGTGGACGGTGTGGAACGGCGTGGTCGTGGTCGCGGTCACGATCCTGCTGATCGGCGTGAACTCGGCTGCAGCGAGGCAGGGGCTCGACGAGGCCAACGCGATCATCGCCGAGGCGGTCGAGGACGGCTTCGCCGGGCAGGTCCTGGCGGTGGTTGACGGCGAGATCGTCCTGCACGAGGGCTACGGGCTTGCCGACACCGACAACGAGGTCCCGGTGGACACGTCGACGGTGTTCGCCGTCGGCTCCGTCACCAAGGCGTTCACCCGCGCGTCGATCCTGAAGCTGGCCGAAGAGGGCAGCTTGTCGCTGTCCGATCCCATCTCGGACTATCTCGACGGCGTCCCGGCCGACAAGAGCGCCATCACGATCGACGAATTGCTGACGATGCGAGCCGGCTTTCACGAGTACCACGACGACACCGGCGACCATCAGGCCATGGGACGGGACGAAGCCTTGGCACGCATCCTCCGTCAGCAACTCCGCTTCGAGCCCGGTACCGAAGAGGCCTATTCGAACTCCGGGTACACCTTGCTCGCCGCCATCATCGAAAACGTCAGCGGGACCTCCTACTCCGACTACGTGCGCTCGAATCTGATCGAGCCCGCGGGCATGGAGAGCGCCGGTTTCCACGGCGAGGATCGATGGCCCGACACCCAGGTGGCGCGAGGAAGAAACGGCCGCCGACACGGAGACAACGCGCCGCACCATTGGCCGTCGCCGACTTGGGTGCTGACCGGGGCCGGTGGGATGGTCTCCAACGTCGAGGATCTGCTGCACTGGATCCGCGCCGTACGAGCGGGCAACGTTCTCGGGCCGGAAGCCCTGGCGGGCTTCTACCCGGAAGACGACCCTGACCGGGTCTACGCCGGCGGCGACGACTTCGGGTTCATCACGCTGGTGATGGAGATCGATGACGCCGACGACATCGTCATCGTCAACACCAACACCGGCTACCGCCCCATGGGCCTGGCCGCTGATGTGATCGAGGCCCTGCGCGGCGAGCCCCTGCCCTTCTCGGTTCCGGGACGCGGCGAGGGCGGCGTCGAGCGCGAGGGAGGCGGCGGCGACGAGCGTGAGGTCGGCGACTCGGGCATTCCGGACTCGCCGCGCGGACGCAAGGCGATGGCGCTCATCGAAGCCCTCGAGGACGGGTCGGAGGCGGCCCTTCGGTCGCTGGTCGCGGATCACTACGCCGCGCCCCTCCGCAACGCCTTCCCGATGTCGGACCACCTGGAGCTTCTGGGCACGCTCAGCGAAGAGGTTCGCCGGGCCTCCGAGGTCACCATCGAGCCGGTCGGAGATCTCATCCTGGAGCTTGGCGTGGTCAACGCCGCCGGCGAGACCTCCTCGTTCGTCATTGAGCTCGCCGACAAACCACCCCACGGGATCAAGGGGATTGCCCGACAATAAGGTGTAGTGCCCGACCGCTGGCGGCAACCGCCCGGTCTGGTGTCAGCCGAAATGCGCCGGGGGAGCCGCCACCCTCAGCCGTCGAACCGGATCATGTAGGCGATCCCCTCCTCGCGGGAGTAGAGAAGATCGTAGAGTCGCCCGTCCGCTGCCCGCTCGTAGCTCTGGTAGTACTCCGCCTCGCGCAGCAGCTCCGGATCCCACCAGTAGGCCGGCGGCTTGGAGATGATCAGGTCGAACTCACGTACCGTACCCGTCGATTCGAGCTTCAGCTCCGCGACGAGGAAGAGGATAGCTTCGGGCGAGGTCGAGAACCTATAGAGATCCCAGGTGTCCATGAAGCCCCGGAGCGTGTAGTGATGCGCATCGTCGAGCGGATACTCGTCGGGAATGTACACACGGATCAGCGCGCTGTCGTCGAACGCTGGCCAGTCGATGTACCGGGAGTAGCCGACGCCACCAAGTAGCAGGACGGCGAGAACCGTCCCTCCCAGGGCTCGCAGGAGACGACGTTTCACACGGGGGCCGACCTTGGATTCTTGATAGCGGGATTCACTCCTGCCGCAACGCCACGACCGGGTTCACCCGCGTGGCTCGATGCGCCGGGACGATGCATGCCGCCACCGCCACGAGGATCAGAAGGCCCGCGACCAGCAGCCAGACGGTGGTCTCGAGTGGCGCCACACCGTAGAGCTGGCTCTGCAGCGTGGCCCTGAGCGCGTAAGACCCGACAAGGCCGGCGACAACGCCGACGCCGACGATCGTCAGGCCTTCGTGAAGAACCAGCCGGAACACCTGCCGGGTGCCGCTTCCCAACGCCAGCCGGATGCCGATCTCGCGCGTACGCGTGGAGACGAGATAGGCGAGCACACCGTACACACCGACGGCGGCCAGAAAGAGCGCCACGCCGGCGAAGCCCATGGCGAGCACTACCGGGGTGCGGCGCGGTCCGAGGACATCGGCGAGCCGATCCTCCATCGAGCGCACATTGAAAAATGGAAGCTGCGGGTCGATCTCCGCCAGCGCGACGCGAATCGGGTTGGCGACAGCGGCCGGCTCGCCGCTCGTTTTCAACGCGAACGTCAGGCCGCGCATCGATGATTGCGCGTACGGCAGATAGTACGTGCCGACGCTGTCGCCCTCATCGCGCACGACGTCGCGCAGGGCGATGTTCTCCACCACGCCGACGACGTTGAGGAAAACCGTCTGGTCGGTGATCGCCGTGATGTTTTCCTGATCGGTCGGGTAGAAGAGCCGTTTTCCGAGGGGATTGATATCGGGCCAGAACTTTTCCGCGAGCTGCCGATCGACAATCACGGCGCGAAACACGCCCGGCACGTCGGTGTCGTTGAACAGCCGGCCCTGGATGAGCTCGACCCCCATCGCTTCGAGGTAGCCCGGCGTAATGCGAACGCGCGACGGGGATATGAGCGACTCGCCCGGCTCCATGACATAGCCCTCCGCGAGCACGACGCTGTCGCTGGACTCCCCACTGAGCGGGAACACGGAGGTGGCGCCGGCGTGGGTCACACCGGGGAGTGCCCGCATCGCGGTCAGAGCCGAATCGACGAAGGCGCGCATGTCCGGGCCGCCCTCGTATCGCGTCGGCGTTAGCGTCACCTGCCCCGTCAGGACGTTGTCGGTGTCGTACCCGAGGTCGAGATCGAGGATCTCCCGAAAGCTCGCGAGCATGAGCCCGGCGCCGATCAGCAGTACCAGAGCCAACGCAACCTGCGCCGTGACCAGCACACGACGCACGAAGAGCGCCGCCTTGGAGCTGGTGCCGGTGATGCCGTCCTCGTGAAAGACCGAGCCGATATCGGTTCGCAGCGCCCCCGTCACCGGGATGATGCCGATGATGAAGCCGACGAACAGCGCCATTGCCAGGGTGACACCGATGACGGCCCCGTCCAGGGCGATCTCCTGCGCCCGCGGCAGGCTGTCGATGCCGAGGGTTTCGAGCAGGCTCATTCCCCAGTAGCCGATCAGCAGGCCCACAGAGCCGCCCACCGTGGTCAGCACGATGCTCTCGGTCAGAAGCTGCCGGGTGACGCGCGCCCGGCCGGCGCCGAAGGCGAGTCGCGTAGCGAGCTCGCGGCGCCGGATCGTCGAGCGCACCATCACCAGATTGGCGACGTTACCGCAGCCGATCAGCAGCACGAACAGCACGCCTCCCCAGAGCAGATACAGCGTCGAGCGAACATCGCGCACCATGTCGTCCTGGAAGCTCACCACCCGAGTGACGAAACCGGCGTTCTGCAGGGCCACGGCGAGACCGGGAAATACCTCCATGTTGGCGCCGTTGACCGCATTGATCTGCTGCTGCGCCATTTGCAGGGAGGCGCCCTCGCGAAGCCGGCCGATCTGCTGCCAGTTGTTGGAGTGTCGCGCCTCACGCTGTTCGAGGGTAAAGGCGATGGGGCGGAATACCCGCACCTCCCGGCTGCCGAAATAGAAATCCGCCGGCATCACGCCGACGACGGTGTGCGGGACGCCGTTGAGACGCACGTCCTCGCCGACAATCTCACGGCCGCCGAAATACTGGCGCCAGGCGGCGTGGCTGAGGATCGCTTTCCGGTTGTTGCCGACGATGCCGTGCTCTTCTTCGAAGAGCTGCCCGAGCTCCGGCTCCACCCGCAGCAGGCGGAAGAACGATGGCGTCACGTCGAGCGCCATGACCTGATCGGGCGTCCCCTCCTCGCCGAGGCTGACGCCCGCGCGGGTGAACATGGCGATCTCCTCGAAGGCGTCGGTCTGCTGGAGGCGATCGTAATAATCGGGTGCGCCCGCCCCCGCGCGCGGAGACCCCGCGCCCGGATAGCTGTTGTAGACCAGCATGATGCGCTCCGCCTCGTCGAACGGCAACGAGCGCAACAGCACCGCATTGATGACCGAAAAGATCGCCGTATTCGCGCCGATGCACAGCGCCAGCGTGACGATGGCGGTGGCGGCGAAGCCCTTGTCCTTCCACAGCAGTTTGCTGCCGAACTTGACGTCCTGCAGGAGAGACTCCATCGACACCCTCTTGCGGATCGGCACAGCCACTCGCACGCCGCGACAGCACCGACGACAACGGAGTCGAGGCCTCCGTCTCAGCCCACCGGGAAGCAGACACCCCGCAGTCTAGCGCGGATCGACGTGGGTTTGGCAAGGTGCGATGATCGGTGCCCGAACATCCGTTGATGCGGACTGCAGGCTCAGGAGGCGGTTACCGTGACAGGAGTCACGAAACTGGAGAAGCTCCAGCGGCAGTTCGGTGGAGATGCGGCGGCGCGCAAGCTCGCACTCCTCGACGGGCTGGCGCGCGCGCGCCTGCCGTCGCCGCAGGCGGTGCTGCGGCTGCACGAGGCGCTCTGCTTCCTCCGAGCGTACCCCGACGGGCCCGACGTTCTGAGCAAGGTCGAACAGATGCTGGGGACGTTCGCCGACCGACCCGACCTGAGGCGTCACGCGGCGGAGCTGGAAAGCTCGGGTATCGCCGGCACCTCGATTCTCTACCCGTTCTACGAGGAAACCTCGCGCTGGCTGGTGGACCGCTGGCCCGACCGGGTGACGATTGAATGGGAACAGATCGAGGAAAGCTCGATCGAGTGGCTCGACGGTGCGCTCGAACTGCTGGTTCTGCCGGCCGAGGTGCCGGCGGTCGACGAATACGGCGATTCCGTGCGCGAATGGATCGATCGACTGAAGCGGCCGGACGAGACGGACGCCGCCTTCCTCGTGCGTCGGCTCGCCGCCTTGCAAGCCACCCCCGTGTTGCGGCAGTTCATCTACGAGAAACTCGACCTCTGGCTGCGTGTCGAGCCCGGCCCCGACACGCCCTCGCGCAGCCGCGCCAAGGCCCCGAGGCGGCGAATCGTCTGGCAGAGCGCGCCGTTGAGCGGCACCCGCCCCGACCTGAAAGAGGAGCTCCGAAGGCCGCCGCAGGCAGTGCGCGATCTCTCGGCCCGACAGGGGGCCCGCTACGTCGAGATGGCCCGGGAGGCGATGGTCACACGAAGCCGTGACCTCGACGCCTTCGCCTACGGAGACCCCGCGGATGTGCGCCTGGTGGATTGCGGCGACGGGCTCGAGTTCGCCGCCATCGGCATGCTGCCCGAGCGACGGCTCTTGCTCGAAGCGGTGTACGGCTTCCTCACCCTGAAGAACGGCGTGCCGATCGGCTACGTGCTCAACAGCGCGCTGTTCGGATCGGCCGAAATCGCCTACAACGTTTTTGACGCGTACCGCGGCGCCGACGCCGCACACGTATACGGCCGCGTCGTGTCCATGGTCCACCACCTGTTCGGGGCCGACTCGTTCACCATCTATCCCTACCAGCTCGGCGACCGGAACAAGGAGGGGCTCGCCTCCGGCGCCTGGTGGTTTTATCAGAAGTTCGGATTCCGGGCGCGCGACCCGCGTGTGCTGAAGCTCATGGAACGGGAGCTGGCGCGCATGCGTCGCATCGCGGGGTACAGATCCGACACGGACACACTCGCGGAACTGGCCCGCGAGAACGTCTACTGGCACCGCGGCCGAGAGCGTTCGGACGTCATCGGCCTGCTACCGCTCGCCGACGTCGGTCTGGAGGTGACGGCTCTCCTTCAACGACGCCCGACGATGTCGCGGGAACAGGCGGGGCTCTCGCTGGAACGTGAGGCTGCCGCGCTTCTCGGAGTGCGGTCGCTGCGTGGCTGGAGCGCGGGCGAACGTCTCGCCTGGCGGCGCTGGGCGCCCCTCGTCATGGCACTGCCCGGTGTGGCACGCTGGTCACGCGACAATCGAAAGGCGCTGGTTGCTGTGATCCGCGCCAAAGGTGGGCGGCGCGAATCCGACTTCGTGCGGGCGTTCGACCGTCACCGGCCCCTCAGAAGGGCCTTGCGCCGCCTGATCGGCACATGACCGGACAAAGACAGGCTGTTGAAGTAGAAGGAAAGAGAGAGGAATCATGGCCACGTTGTTGAGTGTATGCCTCGGCCTCGGCGTCGCCGCCGCCTGCGGCTTCCGCATCTTCGTGCCGTTCCTCGTCATGAACCTGGCGACGCGCGCGGGCTATCTGACGCTCGGGGACAATTTCGAGTGGATCGGCGGCACGCCGGCCCTGATCACGTTCGCCGTGGCCACCGCCCTCGAGGTCGGCGCGTACTACATCCCCGGCGTCGATAACCTCCTCGATCTGATCGCCACCCCGACTGCGGTGGTAGCGGGGATCGTCGCCAGCGCCTCGGTGGTGACCGGGATGGACCCGTACCTCAAGTGGACGCTGGCTGCCATCGCGGGCGGCTCGATCGCCGGCGCCGTGCAGATGACGACCGTCGGCATTCGTCAGGCGTCGCTGCTGGGAACCGCCGGGGTTGCCAACCCTGCCGTCTCCAGCGCCGAGGCGGCGGGCTCGCTGGTAACGACCGTCGTGTCCTTGCTGCTACCGGTCCTGGCGGTGTCCTTGATCATCGTGGGCCTGCTCTCGGTGCGGCGAGTGAGACGCTCGCGCCGCCTCCGCAGGCAGCAACAGGCGGCCCTGTGACGGCGAAGTCCCGACACGTAGCCCTGCTGAGGGGCATCAACCTCGGTAGCAACAGGTTGCCGATGAAGGACCTTGCGGCGATGTTCGAGACCGCAGGCTGCGAGGAGGTGCGAACCTACATCGCGAGCGGCAACGTCGTGTTTGCCGCAACAGCGGCGCTGACGCGACGGATTCCCTCCCTCATCCGCACGGCGATTCGTGCCGAGTTCGGCTTCGAGCCACCGATCCTGACCCGTTCGGCCGGGCAGCTCGACGCCATCGTCGCCGACAACCCTTTCCCGGGCACCGGCGCCGACGAAAAGATGCTGCACGTCGTGTTCCTCTCCGACACGCCCGGTTCCGAGGCACTGGCGAAGCTCGACCCGCAGCGATCGGCCGTGGACGAATTCGCCGCCAACGGCAGCGAGATCTACCTCCACTGCCCCAAAGGCTTCGCCAGCACCAAGCTCAGTAATGCCTGGTTCGACGCCACACTCGAGACGGTCAGCACCGTGCGCAACTGGCGCACCACGTGCAAGCTGCGAGAGATGGCGAACGGCTGACGCGGTGTCGGTCGGGGCACGTCGTCCGCCCTTCCGGCACCTGGAACGGACCGTCGAGTTCGGTCGATAGCTCCGGAGCGAAAACCGCTACCCCTACGCCCATCCCTGCGGCTGTGGCATCCTCGCCGGACCGATCTCCGATCCGCAAACGAGGAGCCCGAAGATGCGACGAATCTTCCCCGCCGATTGGTCCCGCCCACCCCTGCAGCGTTCGGAGCCGTGGGTCCGATTCGCGCACATCGCCGCGTGCCTTGTATCCGCTTGCGTCGCCCTCGCTTTGGTGCCCGTCGCGACCGCGCAGACTCCGGAAGAAAACGACGCGGCCGCCGAGGAGGCGCGCAAGAACGACACCCTGCCGCTGATCCCGACGCGAACGCTCTCGTTCACAACGGACGAAGGAACGTGGATCTCACTGGATCTTTCGCCCGATGGCCGCACGATCGTCTTCGAGCTTCTCGGCGACCTGTACACCCTGCCATCGGAGGGGGGTGAGGCGACGCGCATCACCAGCGGGCAAGCCTACGACATGCAGCCGCGCTACTCGCCCGACGGCGGCAGAATCGTCTTCGTTTCGGACCGCAACGGTTCGGAGAACCTGTGGATCGCGGACGCCGACGGAGGCAACGCCGAAGCGCTCACCGAGGACGAGCGAGAAAACTACATGTCGCCGATGTGGACGGCGGACGGCCGGTACGTTATCGCCAACAAGGGCTCGCAGCTGTGGATGTACCACATCGACGGGGGCTCAGGTGTGCAGGTCACCGGCCACGAAGACGGCTCGCCGGCGCACCTGGGCGCGGCGCTGGCTGCCGATTCCCGCTACGTGTGGCTGAACGTGCGTGGCAACCCCGACGCCGGCTTCGACGTACCGGGCGGCGACTCGTCCCGCCCCGGGTCCGAGCCCGGGGCGCCCGATTTCGGCCCCGATCACGGCCGCAGCTCCGCACGTGCCGTGGGCCCCTTTCAGATCGGTCAGCTCGACCGCGAGACCGGGCGAGTACACCTGCGCACGCACGAGCACGAGGGCGCCTTTCGCCCCATGCCCAGCCCCGACGGCCGCTGGCTCGCCTATGCAACGCGGTACGACGCTCGTGAGGCACTCAAGCTCATCGACCTGTCGACCGGAGAAGACCAATGGCTGCTGATGGATGTGCAGCGCGACGAGAGCCAGGGTGGCGGCGCGCGCGATCGGGACGTCTATCCCGGATCCGCGTTCACCCCCGATTCCTCCGCCTTGATCACCAGCTATGGCGGCAAGATCTGGCGTGTCGCGGTGCCTTCGGGCGAAGCCAACGAGATCCCGTTCACCGCGCAGGTCGAGCAGGAGCTCGGCCCGCTGGCGAAGTTCGAGTACCCGATAGCGGACGACCATCTGACGGTGTCGCAGATCCGCGGAGCGCGCCTCTCTCCGGACGGCGCGAAGCTCGTGTTCACCGCGCTCGACCGGCTATGGATCGCTGATCTACCGCAGGGGCGCGGCGGCCCGGCCAACGAGCAGGCACCTCCCTATCCCGTCATCAACGATGCGCGTCGGTTGACCTCCTCCCCCGACGTCGAGCACGCACCCGTCTGGTCGCCCGACGGGCAGCACGTCGCCTACGTAACATGGAACGATGCTGATGGTGGCGACGTCTATCGTGTGCTCGCTGATGGAACGTCCCCGCCCCAGCGATTGACGCCGACGTCAGCGTTCTTCGACAAGGTGGCCTATTCTCGCGACGGCTCGCGCCTCGTTGCGGTGCGGGGCTCGAAGATGCACCGCATGCGTACGCTCGAGGATTTCGGCAACCACTCCGGCGCCGCCGAGTTGGAATACGTCTGGCTGCCCGCCGAGGGCGGCGAGCCAACCCGCATCACCTGGGTCGGCAGCGGCGCCACGCAACAGGGTCGCAACGCACCGCACGTCGGGCCCGACCCGGATCGCATCTACGTATGGGCGGGGCGTGAGGGACTGCTGTCGATGCGATACGACGGCACCGACGTCCGCACCGTGGTCAAGGTGACAGCGCCTTC
>CAYSHI010000241.1:0-14030 GCA_964430745.1 uncultured Acidobacteriota bacterium
CTCGTCGACGATGCCGAAGCATCGCCTTCCTCGCCCTTCCTTGATCTCGCCCGCAATTCCCTCTGCAAGTGTCAAGCCATGTTGGAGACAGCACACTAGCTAGCCAGCCCTACCAATCTCGCCAGTCGAGAGGGAAGTCCGGATCCAGTCGAACGACCTCGCAGAGCAAGGCGATGAGTTCGCCTTCATCTCCGGAGCGCTCCGGGTTGACGAACTCCCACACCATCGTACCGTCGGCCGTCACTTCGAAGGCGCGTCCTCGCGTCGACTCGGTGATCAGGGTGTTGCCGTTCGGGAGGCGCTGGTTGGCGCCGAGGACAGGTGACCGGAAGTCATTGTCAGGGCCCCCTTCGTAGGCCCAGGTGATCGCCTGTGTGAACGGGTCGAACTCGACGACCTTCGAAAACCCGTGGTGCCCGAGGTTGTCGAAGAGCATGAGGTTGCCGCTTTCGAGGACCCCCGGGTCGTGTTGCTTGCTCCACATGCCGGCCAGGGCCCAAACGACAGTCTGCCGATCCATGTCGACCACCGCGATGACGTCGAGGTTTCTGAGGCTGATCAGAACGTTGCCGGCCTTGAAAGCGGGGGATCTCGACTCCAGGCGACCGTCCAGAACCTCCAGTGTGTTGGTATGCAGAATGTCGCTCGTATTCTCTGGAAGCCGATCGAGCAGCGAAGCGTAGCTCGAGTTTTCGAAGGCGGCGAGGATCGAGACGCGGCTCAGGACTTTCCCTTCCGCATCCAGAACCGTGATGAAATCGTCGGAAACGGTCCCATCGGGATTGAGCTCCGGACGGCTCAATTCTTCGATCTCGAGAACGTAGACCCGACCATCCTCCATTACCTCGATATCGTGGTGGGTGTTGCCGGCGTAGCTCCAGACCAGATTCGAGCTCTTGTCGATCTTGATCAATCCCAGCCGGTCGTAGATCGCCAGCACGTCTCCGTTGGGGTACAGGTAGGCGCGACGCCACCATTCCGCGGTGCCATAATCTCCCAGATCGCGGTCGGGCCACACGTCGCGAAACTCCTGCGTCCACGTGTGCAAACGTCGGCCTTCCATGTCCATGAGGATGGCTTCCGGGGCGTGCCCCGAGGTGTAGAAGTTGTAGCCGTCAAATGCGAGGTCCGCCGAACGCAGCCGCACACCGCTGCCGGAGGGGCCTTTTTCGTATCCGGACAGGTAGCCGATCGAGCGCAATTGAGCCAGCGTCTCATCGCTCACATCGACGGCGCCATCGCCGCCGCGCTCATCCGGAAACCAGACTCCCATGTCGCGCTCGGGTGCCTCCTGGGCCGTCAGCGAACGCCCCCAGTTCATCAACCTCCAGGGGATGTGTTGCCGGTGGGCGAGATAGCCGCCCAGAAACGCGATCGCTCCGACCGCAACGATGGCTCCCACACGCAGAAATGTGGGGTTGCTACGGGAACCGGTGACTGTACGAGGGCCAGGCACGAAGGACTCCAGTGGATACGCGCGGAGATTGAACTCTAGCGCATCGTGGAGCGGGCAAGGGCGAGACCAGCCTCCGGTCGATGGTCGACGGCCGCCCGCGGTCCTCATCGCCAGACCATTGCTATATAGTGGCCGCACTCAGATCTTCAGGAACTGGAGCCCTGAGCGCAGATGGCGTCTCCAGCTCATTGCTCGATCAGCGAGTAACACTGTGAACGAAGTTCGCCAGCCTGTCATGGCTGCTGCCGCCGGCGGGGCGACTCTCTCACGCGCCGAAGCGGCAGTTTACTGGACCCTTGCGCTTCTGCCGTTCCTGTTGCTCGTGGTACTCAACTGGGGGCCGGGCCCCCCGGCTGACGCGACGGATGCGTATCACTATCTGCTCCACGGCCGGGCGTTGGCGGAAGAGTCGGAATTCTCCAATACCGGCTATATCTTCAGTGTGTTGAACCACTGGATCGGGCCCCGCACGCAGCCGCCGGGGATGGCCATTTTCCTATATCCGGCCTTCAGCCTCTTCGGGGCCAACGTGTTTTTGATGCGTTTGATGGTCGCTGCGTGCGCCATCGGCTTCCTGCTCCTGGCCGGCCGCTCCTTTGCGCGGCTGGACGGCCTTCACTTCGGGCTCTCCGTCACAATGCTGGTCGGTCTGGTCCCCTTCATGGCTGCTTTTGCGGGGCACATCTACTCCGACCTCGTAAGCGCGGTGCTCCTGTGGGCCGTCGTCTACGAGGTGGACTCCGAGCGACCCTTCGACGCGAAGAAGCTGGCCCTTATCACCGGTCTCGGGGCGATGGCGATGTTGACTCGACTTACCGGTGTGGCCTTGATCGGAGGCCTGCTGCTCTTCGCCGCCGCTCGCTATCGGGACTTTGGTTGGCTTCCCTTGGTTCCTGTGGCGATTTGGTCGTTCGCGGGTGCAGCGGCCTTGTTGGCTTTCGGCGCCGTCATCCCGGTCTGGGCGCTCGGCGGCCTCCCCACGCTCGAAGAGTGGATCGCGACGGTCGCCCCCTACCGGCTGGGCCTGTTCGAGATCATGCTCTATCCATTTCCGTGGAACCTCGCCAACGATCTTTATCACCTCTTCAGCTTCGCTTTGGTCCTTGTCGGCCTGGCTGCTTGGAGCCGCAAGGGTTGGAACCGATTCGTCACCCTCTTCGCGGTCTCGTACGTCGCCATGATGATCGCACTGCCGGTCTACGGCAGCGGGCGTTACCTGTGGCCGATCGCCCCCTTGGTGCTCTTTGGCATGCTTAACGGCGCAGAGACCACGCTTCGGCTGCTGGTGCCGCGCCTCACGCCTGCTCAGCTCGACAAGGCCGTGATCGCCATCGCGATCGTGCTCGCCCTGGCGTCAACCGCAACGCTTGCCTCGACACCGCGGGAGCAATCGCTGGTCGAGGATCCCGATGTACAGGAGATCGTCCGCCACGTCCGCGCGATGGGCCCGGAGAACGGCCCGCGCATTGCTTTCAGGTACCCGAGGCTGTTGACCTGGGAAACACGGGTTCCCGCCATGGGGCTGCCGCTGCCGCATTTGAGCGGAGAAGGGGCCGTCGACCGGTTCATCGAGGAGCTGCGCGCCAAGAGAATCACGCACGTCATCGCTCTCGACGATACGCCCCCGAGCAAGGGTGAGGTAGTTCTCCGCCAGGCTCTACAGGAGAGACCCACAACGTTCGCTCTCGTGCACCAGGGGTCCCGTTTCTCCGTCTACGAAATCGAGTAGTACACCTGCCCCGTAATCCCGGTGCCGCGCCCTCGACGTCGGGCGCGGCCGTCGCTCCTGTTATCATGCCCTGTCGAGGTTGCCGTGGCCGCGCGCGGTTACGCGGTGCTCGGATTCAGTTTCATTCCCTAGCCGTCATTACCCGTCTGTCGAGAGAAATGCGTCCGAAACTCATCGTAATCGGTCACGCCGACGCCACTGGTCGCCACGGGCTCGCCGCCGACATGAGGGCCGCCGAGACCCTCGGGGTCACGCCGCTCCCGGTCATCACCTCGTACGCTCTCGGCGGTACCGACGCACCCGAGGCCATACGGCCGGTTTGGGGCGGAACCATCGCCAGGCAACTCTCGGCGGCGCTCGATCAGGAGCCGGAGGCGGCCCTCGTGCGCGTCGTCGCCCGTGCCCGCCACGCGCGCCTGATCGCAGAGCAACTCGCCGACCGCGGTCCGTCGACGACGGTTGTCGCCCCGATGCCGAGTGACTTCGACTTGCTGCCGCTGGTCAACGCCCGGATTTTCCCTGCTGTCCGGCGCTACCTGTTGCCGGAGGCCCGAGCCGTCGTGCTCTCATCCCGCAGCGTCGAGGCGCTGATGGGAACAGGCGGCGACAGCCTCGATGAACTGCGCGATGTCGGCAAGCAGATCCTCGAGGCCGGAGCAGGCGCTGCCTGGATTCGCGCCGTTGTAAACGAGGCGCGCCGAGTCGATGTGTTCGTCGATCAATCCGGCACCGGCTTGCTCGACTACCAGCCGGCCGAGGATCACGCCGAGCCCGATACGTCCGCCGCGTCGCTCGCCGCGCTGCTGGCACTCGGCACGAAGATGCGCGAGGCCGTCGATCGGGCTCGCCGGCACGCCTATGGGCTGGACCGCGATCTACATCCGGTCTGAGCGTTGTCGGAGAACGTCGATCGCCGCGTTGCGCTTGCTCGTTCGACTCCGGCGTACGGGTGTACGCCTGCGTCTCTCTGCGCGGCGCGCGCCTTGCGCTCGCCGTTCTCCGACGACGCTCTGGGGCAGCGCCTGAGAACTCCCCGGAGGGTGTCAACCGTCGCCGCCGATGACCTCCTCGGCGTCCAGCCGCGGGAATAGCGCTTCGCTCTTGTACAACTGGCGTGGGGCTCGGGACGCATCGGCGAGGTCGTCGAGCGCCCACTCCGAAACGTCCTCGTCGATGCCCAGAGCACGCCCCATGGCGGCGGACCGCTCGGGCATGAACGGCGAGACGAGCATCGCGAGCTGTCGCAACGACGCGGCGATCTCGGACAGAACGGCGTCGAGCTCAGCCGCTTTCTCCGGGTCTTTGGCAAGGTCCCACGGCTTGTGCGTGTCGATCGCCAGGTTGCCGGCGGCGACGAGCTTCCAGGCGGCCAACAGCCCCCCCTGCAAATCGTAGGCTTCCATCGCCGCGCGGTATGCAGCCTCGACATCGTGCGCCACGGAACCCAAGCCCGTGAGGTCATCCCCCGTCGGGCCGCCGAGACGACCCTCGCTGTACTTCATCGCCATACCGATGGTTCGTTGCAACAGGTTGCCGAGGTCGTTGGCCAGGTCGGCGTTGTATCGGGAGACGAGTCGCTCGTGGTCGAAGTCGAAGTCACGACCGAAGCGGGCCTCGCGAAGAAGGAAATAGCGCAGTGCGTCGGCGCCGAAGCGCTCCGCCGTGGCCACCGGATCCATGACGTTCCCCATGCTCTTGCTCATGCGGCCGCCGCCGGCGAGCACGAAACCGTGCCCGAAGATCACCTTCGGCAGGGGCAGGCCCGCGGACATCAGCATCGCCGGCCAGATGACCGCGTGAAACCGCGTGATGTCCTTGCCCACGAGGTGCACGTCGGCGGGCCAGAACTTCTCGTAGCATTCGGTTTGTTCCGGGAACCCCGTCGCCGACAGGTAGTTGGTAAGGGCATCGAACCAGACGTACACGGCCTGCCCCTCGTGTCCCGGCATGGGAATCCCCCAACCATCGGAAGCACGCGAGACACTGATGTCCTCGAGACCGTCGGCGAGCAGCGCCAGCAGCTCGTTGCGCCGGTAGTCGGGCTGGACGAACTCGGGGTGGGCGTCGTAGTGCTCTTGCAGTCTTTCCTGGTACGCGGAAAGACGGAAGAAGACATTCGCCTCTTCCCGGTACTCGGGCGCCGACTCGTGCACCGGGCACTTGCCGTCGACGAGGTCGCGGTCCTGATAGTAGGCCTCGCAACTGACGCAGTAGTAGCCGGTGTAGAAGCCCTCGTAAAAATCGCCCGCCGCCTCGGCGCGCTGCACCATCGCCTCGACGGCGACCCTGTGGCGCTCCTCCGTGGTGCGGATGAAATCGTCGAAGCGAACGTTGACGGCCTCCCAGGCGTCGCGGAAGACCTTCTCCATGCGGTCGGTGAACTCTGCGGGAGAGAGGCCCTGCTCGTGGGCACGACGCTCGACGTTTTGCGAGTGCTCGTCGAGACCCATGAGAAAGAAAACTTCCTCGCCCACCAACCGCTTGTAACGCGCGATCGTGTCGGCGGCGATCTTCTCGTAGGCGGTGCCGATGTGAGGGCGGCTGTTGGGGTAGTCGATGGCACAGGTGATGTAAAAGCTCATGTGTCTGCTCGGGCGGACGGCACGTTCGCCTGACCGCCGCCTTCTGATTCGACGGGCCTCTCAGGGCCCTTCCAGGTTCTTGTCTTCGAAGCCGCAGAGGTCCTCGATGTCGCAACTCCAGCACTTCGGGCGCTGCGCGTGGCACACCTCGCGACCATAACGGATTACGTTCATGTGCAACGGATAGGCGATCTCGTCGGGAACGTACTGTTGCACGTCTCGATTGGCCTTGCCCAGATCGCGGGACTCGATGATCCCCAGACGGCGCAGAATCCGGTGTACGTGCGTATCGACGGGAAACGCCGGCTGGCCCAGAGAGAATAGCAGGATGCAGTTGATGCTCTTCTCGCCGACGCCTTTGTACTTCTTCAGCTCGCGGCGAGCCTCTTCCATGTCGAGCTTCTCGAGGTAGTCGAGATCGAAGCCGCCGCGATCTCGCTCGATCTGCCGGAGGATGGCCTTGATGCGCTTCGCCTTGACCTTGTGCAGACCGCCGACCTTGATGGCCGCGGCGATCTTGTCGACACGTGCCGCCGCGATCTGTTCCCAGCTATCGAAATGCAGCCACAGCGAGGCCCAGGCGCGGTCCCGGTTGGTGTCGGTGGTGTTCTGCGACAGGATAGTGAACACGACCTCGTCGAGCGGCGCCTGATAGGAATCAGGTTGCGGCGTGCCGAAACGCTCCCGCAGCCGCTCGTGCAGCACGCTGATCGCGTCGGCGCGATCGGCGTCGCGCGCTGATGCGGCGATGGCGCGGTGGCGGTCGGCGGTCTTACCGGCCCGACTCCCGGCGGCGCGCTCGTGGGGTGCGGAAGACTTTCCACCGCGAGTCGACCGCCGCGTCGCAGCGCGGGTCTTGCCTCCCTTGCGTGCCGCTGCGCCGCCGCTCACGGTCGGTCAGCGGGGCGCAAGTCGCTCGGTCAGGTAACCAACCAATCCGTCGAGCGAGACGCGCTCCTGGTCCATGGTGTCGCGATCGCGCACCGTCGCCTGACCGTCTTCGAGGCTGTCGAAATCGAATGTGACGCAAAACGGCGTGCCGACCTCGTCCTCGCGGCGGTAACGCTTGCCGATGCTCCCCTGCTCGTCGTACAGCACGTTGAAGTGCCGCTGCAGATCGTCGGCGAGCTTGTGGGTGGGCTCCGAGAGCTTCTTCGACAGAGGAAACACCGCCACCTGGCGGGGTGCGATATGCGGCGCCAGTCGCAGCACCGTGCGCTCCTCGCCGTCGACGTTTTCTACGGCGAAAGCGTCCGCGAGGGCCGTCAGCACGGTGCGATCAAGGCCCGCGGAGATCTCGATGACGGAAGGGACGTACTTCTCCTGCCGCGCCTCATCGAAGTACGACTGGTCCTTGCCGGAGTGCTCGTTGTGCATGCGCAGGTCGAAGTCGCCACGATTGGCGATGCCCTCCAGCTCCTGCCAGCCGAAGGGAAACTCGTATTCGACGTCGGTGGTGTAGCGAGCGTAGTGGGCGAGCTCGTCGGCATCGTGCTCGCGGAAGCGCAGCCTCTCCTCGCGGATGCCGAGGTCCCGATACCACTTCATGCGCTCCTCACACCAGAAATCGAACCACTGTCGCTCTTCGCTCTCGTGCACGAAGAACTCCATCTCCATCTGCTCGAACTCGCGCGAGCGAAAGGTGAAGTTGCGCGGCGTCACCTCGTTGCGGAACGCCTTGCCGCGCTGGGCGATGCCGAACGGGACCTTCAAACGCGTCGACATCTGCACGTTGCGGAAGTTCACGAAGATCGCCTGCGCCGTCTCCGGCCGCAGGTACGCCACCGACTGGCTGTCCTTGGTCGCCCCCACGTAGGTCTCGAACATGAGCCCGAAGTGACGCGGCTCGGTGAGCTCCCCACCGCAGTTCGGACAATCCTTCGGTAGCTCCGAAACGCCGAGCTCGTGCATCAGGTGATCGGTGCGGTAACGGCGCTTGCACTGGGTGCAGTCGACCATCACGTCGTAAAAGTTGCCGACGTGCCCCGATGCCTCCCAAACGTCGGGATGCATGATGATGGAGGCGTCGTAGCCCACCACGTCCTCGCGTTTACTGACGACACGGTTCCACCAGAAATCGAAAACCTTGCGCTTCAACTCGACGCCGAGCGGGCCGTAGTCCCAGAAACCGTTGAGGCCACCGTAAATCTCGCTGCTCTGGAAGATGTAGCCGCGGCGCTTGCACAGCGACACCAGGGCGTCGAGCGATTCGAGCTGTTGATCGTCGGACATGAGCTGATTCTATCTTCGCTTCCCCACTGCTCAAGCCGCGCGGCCGAGCGGTGGAACGGTTGAGTTCCGGTGGACCCTGTCGCCTTCGAGAGGGTGGTCGACGTGCTTCAGAGGAGGTGATCGAGCCCGAGCTCCGCAAGTCGCTCGCGCAGGCGCTTGACATCCTGGCTGCGCTCGAGCGAAGCAACGAGAATGACGTCTCCGGTATTCACGACCGCGAGCCCCTCGACCCCGAGCAAGGTCACGACCGTGTCCGGGGCATGTACGAGATTACCCCGCGCATCGACGTGCACGAGCGGTCCGAAGGAAACGTTCTCCCCTTCGTTCTCGTCCGTCACCTCGTGCAGCGCCGCCCATGAGCCTACGTCGGACCACTCGAAGCCCGCCTTCACCGTCGCCACGTCCGAGGCCCGTTCCATGACGCCGAAGTCGATCGAGGTGGCCGGCATGGCCCCGTAGGCCTCGGCGCGAGCTTCGTCGTCGATGCTCGCGAGCATGCGCTCGGCGGCGTTGCAGGCGTCCGGCAGGTGCTGCAGGAGCGCGCTCCAGATCGATGCGGCCGTCCACACGAAGATGCCGCTGTTCCAGAAGAAGTTGCCCGCTTCGACGTATTGCTCGGCGGTCTGAAGGTTCGGCTTCTCGCGGAACTGCTTGACGCGAAAGACGTCGACCCCGTCGGCGCCTTCCGCCACCGGCAGCGCTTCCCCCGCCTCGATGTAGCCGTAGCCCGTCTCGGGGTAACGCGGCGGCACACCGAACGTAACCAGCGAGCCGTGCTCACGCGCCACCGCCACGGCGGTATCGAGCCCGTCGCGGAACGCCACCGGATCGGCGATCAAATGGTCGGCAGGCATCACCACGGTGACGGCGTCGTTGTCGCGCACCTTGATGGCTGCGGTCGCCCAGGCGATGCACGGCGCGGTGTTTCGCGCCTGGGGCTCGAGCAACAAGTTTTCGGCGGGCAGCTCGGGGAGCTGCTCACGCGTCAGGGTCTCATAGCCGGCGGCCGTGACGACGACAACGTTGTCCGGCCCGGCGACCACTTCGAGCGCCCGGTCCCAGGTGTTCTGCAACAGCGAGCGCTCGCCGGCGACCGTGAGAAATTGTTTGGGTCGGCTGCGACGCGATAGCGGCCAGAATCGCGTACCGCCCCCGCCCGCCATGATGACGGCATACACGTGTGCGTCGACCGGGGCGCCGGGTTCGGCGTTGGGCGATGCGGCGACCACGACCTCAGCCCCCTGTGGAGACGCCGAGCTCGCCCTCGATACGCTCGATGCGGTCGTAGAAAAGCCGCTTGATCTCTTCGAGACGCTCGGGGCTCTCGGCTTCGAAGCGCAACACGATGATGGGTCCGGTATTGGAGGGACGCGCCAAGCCCCACCCACCGTCCAACACGGCTCGAACCCCATCGATATCGATAACCTCGAACTCCGCCGCCAGCTCATCCTTGAGACGCTCGCAGACCTCGAACTTCGCCTCTTCGGTGGAGGCATAGCGGATCTCCGGCGTCGAGAAGGTCTCCGGCAGGTCGTCGAGCATCTCGGAGAAACCGCCGGGCCGCTTCGACGCGATTTCCATCAGCTTGGCGCCGGCGTAGATGGCGTCGTCGTGACCGAAGAAGTTCTCGGAGAAAAACAGATGGCCGCTCATCTCGCCGGCAAGCAGAGCGCCCTCTTCCTTCATCTTGCCCTTGATGAGCGAGTGGCCCGTCTTCCACATGATCGGCACGCCGCCGTGCTTGGCGATGTCGTCGTTGAGCTGCTGGGAGCACTTGACGTCGAAGATCACCGCTGCGCCCGGATTACGCTCGAGCATGTCCCGGGCCAGCAACACGGTGAGTCGGTCGCCCCAGACAACCTCGCCCTTCTCGTCGATCACGCCGACGCGATCCGCATCGCCGTCGAAGCCGAGCCCGAGATCCAGCCCTTCGCCCGTGACCTTGGCCTGCAGGTCGACGACCGCCTCCTCCAGCGTCGGGTCGGGATGGTGGTTCGGGAAGTTGCCGTCGACCTCGGAGTACATCTCGATGACCTCGCAGCCGAGCTCGCGATAAACGACCGGCGCGATCGGGCCGGCAACCCCGTTGCCCGAGTCGACGGCGATCCTCAACGGACGCTCGAGCTTGACGCGCTCGAGAATCATCGCCGTGTACGCAGCAACCAGATCGGCGGTGTCGTACGCTCCCTCACCGACCTCGAAGTCATCCGCCTCGATCATCACGCGGAGCTCCTGGATCGCGTCGCCGTAGATCGTTCCCTTGCCGACGCAGGTCTTGAAGCCGTTGTACTCGGGCGGGTTGTGCGAGCCGGTTACCTGAATGCCGCCGTCCGCCTCGAGCTCGTGCAGGCCGAAGTAGAACATCGGCGTCGGTCCCATCCCCACTTCGATGACGTTGCAACCGGTCGAGCGTATGCCCTCGATCAACGCCGCCGACAGCTCGGGTCCCGACAGTCGCCCGTCTCGCCCGACCAGGACGCGGCTACCGCCTTGCCGCGCGACGGTGGTGCCGAAGGCCTTACCCACCAGGGTCGCCACCTCGGCGGTGAGGTCCCGCCCGACGACGCCGCGGATGTCGTAGGCACGAAAGATCCCTGCTTCTACACTGGCCATTGCGTTTCTCTCTCGATCACACGTCCCCTTCGGCGGGGCGTCTTGGGGTTGCGGCGAACCGCGAGTCGGGTGCGCTGTCCTGCGGAGCAGTCGGCAAGCCGCCGAGCCGCTTCAGGATACCCCGTCGCCGCAACCACCGCTTCGCCCGCGGGACCCGGCCACTCCGCCACGCGGGGCCCGGCCACTCCGCCACACGGGGCCCGACCACTCCGCTCCGGGGGCACCGTCGCTTCGCGGAGGGAGCCCCGGGGCCGGCACTCGTTGACAGCAAGAGTCAGCGTTCGTCAACCGAGCGCAACCACCTCACCCTGCCGGATGGCGCGTCCCGCGCGGAGATGCTACTTATCGATTGATCGGTTCAAGAATCAGCAGAATCTCGAACTCGGCCGCCAGGCACCGGCCGCCAACGCCAGGTAGGCCACATGCCGCGCACCGGTTCCTTCCGTCACCCGCAACATCTTCGTCTTCTGCTCGCCGTGGTCCTGTTTGCGGCTGCGTTCACGTACGCCTGCAACAACAGCAACAGCCCGACGGCTCCGGCGCCCCCGCCGACAAACGCCGCGAACGGCGTCGCCGGCACCAACCTTGCCGTCACCGAGGGGAGCCACATCGACCTCGAAAAGGCGACCAACGGCGAGGACGCCGATGAGCCGCTCGGCCCGCAGATCGCCGTCGGTGATGCGGTCACCTGGACCTATACAGTCACCAATACCGGATCGCTGCCGCTGATCGGCATCGTCGTCAGAGACGACGACGACAAAGTGGGCATCGTCGAATGCCCCTTCAATACGCTGGCCTCCGGCAAGAGCATGACCTGCACGGCGACGGGTGTGGCCGAAGAGGGCCAGTACCGCAACGTCGCCATCGCCACCGGGACAACCTCGCAGGGGCAGGAAGCTACCGACGAGGACCCCAGTCACTACTTCGGCATTGTTCCGGGACAACCGCAAGTCGAGATCGAAAAGGCGACCAACGGCGAGGACGCCGATGAAGCGACGGGGCCCGAGATCGTCGTCGACGGTCCGGTCGAGTGGACGTACGTGATCACCAACACCGGCGACGTTCCCCTTCAGGACGTGTCCGTCAGCGACAACCGGATCGGCGCCGTCGTCTGTCCGGCGACAACGCTCGACGCCGGGCAGTCGATGACATGCACGGCCGACGGCTTCGCTGTCGAAGGTCAATACCGCAACGTCGGCACCGTGGTTGCCAAGACGGCCGATGGCGCCGGGGTCGGCGCCGAAGACGCAAGCCATTACGTCGGCGTCCCGTTCGAGGCAACGCCCGAGGTCGACATCGAGAAGTCGACGAACGGCGTCGATGCGGACGTCCCGACCGGGCCGGTGGTCAACGTCGGCGATCCGATCACCTGGACCTACAGGGTGACGAACATCGGCAACGTGGATCTCGTGCGGATTGTCGTCACCGACGACCAGATCGGCGCCATCGCCTGCCCGGCAACGCAGCTCGCCGTGGGCAAGTCGATGACATGCGAGGCCGGCGGCTTCGCCATCGAAGGGCAGTACGCCAACGTCGCCACGGTCACCGCCATCGGGCCGGAAGAAGTCGAGGCAGGTGACGAGGACGCGAGCCACTACATCGGCATCGTCGAAACGCCCGGGCTGCTGAGCTGCAGTCACGGCTACTGGAAGAACCACCTGGTCGAGTGGTCCGAGACGCCGTACACACCGGCCGATCTGGTCGGCGATGTCTTCGCCAGTGCCCACGTCTATCCGTTCATCGCCGACAGCACGCTGCTCGAGGCGCTCGAGTTTCCCGGCGGTCCGGGCGTCGACGGCGCCATGCGCATTCTCCTGCGTCAGGCGGTGGCGGCGCTTCTGAACGCGGCACACCCGGGCGTGACCGCGCCCCACACCGTGGCGGAGATTGTCGATATGGTGAACACGGCCATCGATACGGGCGATCGTCAAACGATATTGGCGCTCAGCGGTGACCTCGACGCCGACAACAACCTCGGTTGCCCGCTGAACTGATCGTTCGTTCGCATTGATCCGCGCATCGCCCCGGCGCACCGCGCGTCGGGGCGACGGGTTCCTACAGCGTGAACCGCTCGTATCGAACGAGGTTGCCGCGAATGCGCCCTTCGATGACCTCGTGGCCCAAACCCACCGTGTTGGGCACGGCGACGTGGCCTTCGGCGTCGATATCCACCCAGGGGTCGATGATGTCGGCCTTCCAGTAACGCCTCGAGGCCGACAGGTCGCCGGGCATCAGGAAGTTGGGCAGCGAGGCCATGGCGATGTTGTGCAAACGACCCACCCCGGACTCGAGCATGCCGCCGCACCACACCGGGATATCGCGCGCGGCGCACAGGTCGTGTATGGCGATGGCGGCGGCGCGCCCGCCGATGCGCGAAGCCTTGATGTTGATCAGACGGCAGGCCTCGACGTCGATGGCGTGGGCGGCGTGACGCGCCGAATGGATCGATTCGTCGAGGCAGATCGGCGTCTCGATCCCGCCCTGGATGCGGGCGTGACCATCGATGTCGTCGTGCGCCAGCGGTTGCTCGATCATTAGCAGCCCGTATCCGTCGAGCTCCCGCAAGCTCTCCAAGGCGTTCGGGTCGTTCCGGTAGCCGCAGTTGGCGTCCACCATCAGCGGGATGTCGCCGAAACGCAGCCGCACCGGCTCGACGACGGAGACGTCCTTGCCGGGCTCGATCTTGAGCTTGATGCGCTGATAACCGGCCTCGAGGCCGCGGTCGATCTGTTCCGCGAGCACCTCGAAATCGTCTTGAATGCCGAGTGAGATCCCCACCGGGATGCGCTCGCTTACGGTACGACCGTTGGCGTACAGCGTCTGCAGCGAGACCTCCCGCCGCTGCGCCTCGACCACCCAAAGAGCTTCCTCGACGGCGCAGCGCGCCATGGGATGCCAGCGCCAACCGGCGAACAGCTCGGCATAAGCGGCGGCGATACCCTCCTCCGGCCACTCCTTTTCGAGCACCACGGGTGCGATGAAATCCTCGATGATGTGCCAACCCGTGCGTGCCGTCTCGTAGGAGTACATCGGCACGCCGTCGGCGCCGGATTCGCCCCACCCCACCGCGTCGCCGGCAACCGCCTTGACCAGAAGGATCTCTCGCTCCTGGGTCGTCCCGAACGAGGTGGTGAACCGGCCCACCATCGGCATCTTGATCCAGTAGAGCTCCAGCGCGTCGATCTGCATGTCTAGTGTCCTGAGTCGGAAGTTCGTTGCCTTTTGTGGTGACGGGAGCGAGGTGGATTCAAGGAGCGGCGACGATCGCGATGCCGGGCGCATCGTGGAGTCGGTGTGACGCCGAATCCGGCCGCTCCCGCCGCCACCCTGCGGGCAGGAGGGATATGCAGGTGATCTCCGCGTCGTGGCTCATCGACGATGACTCCAGCATCGCCTACTTCGCCTCTCCTTGACCTCA
>CAYSHI010000242.1:0-4984 GCA_964430745.1 uncultured Acidobacteriota bacterium
GAACGACTCCCGTCCCGACCCTGACCGCAAGTTCATCGTCTTGTTGCCCGAGTTCATCAACAACGATCTCGTGGAAACGGGCTGGCGTCCGGCGGTCTACGGCGAGTACGCCGTCGGCCTGGGCGATCGGTTTACGCTGACGCCGGGGCTCCGTTACGACTACGATGGCTTCAGCGACCAGACGCTGTGGTCACCGCGATTCGCGGCCAGCTTCCTCGCCGGGTCGCGCACGCGCCTGAACTTCTCTACCGGCATCTTCTATCAGTACCCGCGTTTCCTGCAGCTCGCCGCGAGCCCGGAGAACACGGATCTCGGGAGCGAGAAGTCGACGCAAGCGGTGTTCGGCGTGAGTCACTATCTCGCCTCTGACATTCGGTTCGCCGCGGAGGGCTACTACCAGTGGCTCGACGACCTGATCGTGGTCCCCGACCGCACCACCAACATCGCCGAGAACTCGGGCGATGGCTATTCCTACGGTGTCGACCTCTCGCTGGTGAAGCGCATCACGACCAGATGGTTCGGCCAGGTGGGTTACTCGTGGGCGGTCGCCAAGCGCGACGACAACATCGGTGGCCCCATCTACGACGCCGATTTCAACCGGCCGCACGTGTTCAACGTGTTCTTTGCCTACGAGCTGACCTCGAACCTGCAGGTCGGGGCCAAGTGGAAGTACATGACCGGGCGCCCGGCGGACGACTTCGTCGTCAACGACAACGTATTCAACAACCCCAATCTCCTGCGTTTCTCCAAGGAGATCACCACCAAGAACACGTTGCGGTTCCCCGCATTCCACACGCTCAACTTCAGGGTCGACTATCGTTTCGGTGTGGGGCCGCTCGATCTGATCATCTTCGTGGATATTCTGAATCTCTATAACCACAAGAACGTCAACTCGTTCACCTTCGATCCGTTGACGGGCGAGAATCGGGCGGAGGGGTTGGAGTTGTTTCCGACGTTTGGCATCAAATTCGAATACTAAGAAGGCGAACGCGCAGCCGCGCGATGACGGCGTTGCGCTTGCTCCGCTCGGCTCCCGCGTACGGGAGTACGCGTACGCCTCCCGAAGGCTGCGCGCGCCTTGTCCTCGCGCGGCTGCGCGTCCGCTGATCGGCCTGGCGTTGGGCGTTGCGCTTGCTTCGCTCGCGCGCTGTACGTCGAGCACCGGTCCCGCCCGAAGGCCGCGCGTCGGGCTGGCGGCTCGGGCTTGCTCCGCTCGGCTCGGGGTGTGCCTGGCGTTGCGCTTGCTTTGCTCGCGCGCCCTTCGTGTTCAGTGGCGGTCGGGGTGGCTGAACATCCTGCGCTTTCTCCACAACGTGTGCTCGACCTCGAGGACTTCCAGCGGCTCGTCGAACATGATGCCGACGAGGAAGCCCTTCTCCTGCCTGTAGACACGAATCACTTCGCCGCGGGTTTCCGTCGGGCATATTCGCGTGGCGGCTTCGGTGAAGCGGATGACGCAGCGTGCCTTCAGGGGCAATCTCCGATCGACAGCCGCCATCATGCCGCCACGGCTGATGTTGACGGTGGCGCCGTGGGCTGTGGCGGAGCCTCCCACCCCGACCTCGATGGCCAGGGTGAGCCTGAATGACGCCGCCACGCGTGGGTGGGCGCGTCGCTCGCGCTCAGGCCAGCTCATGACGAACTGCGACGGCCGTTGTGGGTGCGCATGCGGCCGATCCTATCAGCCGCAGCGAACGCCGCCTTTTCGTCGGCCGTTACTCGTTTCTCAGCACGATCGCCGGGTCGACGCGGGTGGCGCGTCTTGCGGGCAGGTAGGCGGCGGCGAGGGCCACGGCGCCGAGGATCACCGACACGGTGGCCAGCGTCAGGGGCTCGGTGGTGCTGACGCCGTACAGGACGCTCTGCAGAGAGCGGGAAACGAGCAGGGCGCCGGCCAGGCCGAGGGTCAGGCCGAGGAGGGTGAGCTTGAGGCCCTGGCCGCACACCATCGACAGCACCGAGCCGCGTTCTGCCCCGAGCGCCATGCGAATGCCGATCTCGCGGGCCCGCTCGGCGACGGAGAAGGACATCACGCCGTAGATGCCGACGCCCGCGAGCAGGAGCGCCAGGGCGCTGAAGATGATGAGCAAGCCGCGTAGCGCCGTATACGTGGAGAGTTGCGCGTCGACGACCTCGGAGAGCGTACGCACCAGCATGATGGGCTGGTCGGCGTCCATCGCCTCAACCTCGCCGCGCAGCATGTTGATGACGCCGACCGGGTCCGTCGCGGTCTTGACCATCAAGGTGCCGCTGAAGCCCCACCGTTGCGGTGTCTGTTGAAACGGCAAGTAGGCTTCGATGCGAGAGGTCTCCTCGATCTCGTAATGGCGCACGTGGCGTGCGACACCGATCACCGTGCGGTAGACGGGTATCGGGTCGGCGTCTTCGGGAGCCTCTTCGGGGCGTTCGAAATCCATCGTGATGCGCTTGCCGAGCGGATCCTCTCCGGACCAATATTTCTCGGCCATGGTCTCGTCGATGACGACGACCGGCTGGGCGCCGACGACATCGCGCTCGTCGAACTTGCGGCCGCGCACGATGTCGATACCGAGCACGTCGAAGTGGTCGACATCGGCGATGTAGTAGAGCACCGAGTCGCGCTGTTCCGAATCCATCGCGTCGACGCCTTCGGGCGAGACGCTCGTCTCCCAGCTATTTCCCGACAGCGGAAAGATATTGCTGACCGAGGCGTATTCGACCCCGGGCAGCGCCTTGGTGCGCTCGGTGAGCTCCGTGAAGAACGCTCTCCATTTTTCCTCGGTGTCGTACTTGGCCTCCGGCAGCGGGATCCGCGTGGTGAGAACGTTGGTCTCGTCGAAGCCCTTGTCGACGCGCTGTAGCTCGCCGAGACTCTTGACCAGCAGGCCGGCGCCGGCCAGTAGCATGAGCGACAGTCCGATCTCGGCGACCACGAGGCCGGAGCTCAAACGCCGCCGGTCGCCGCCGGTGCCGCCACGGCCGCCTTCCTTGAGCGTCGAGACGATATCCGGGCGCACACTGCGCAACGCCGGGGCGAAGCCGAACACCAGACCGGTGAGCACCGAGAGCGCGAACGTGAAGCCCAACACGTTGCCGTCCATGCCGATGCGTTGGGCAACCAGGGCCGGCACGTCTTCCGGCAATCCGTTGACCATGCTGTTGACGGCGACGGCGGCGAGGCCGACGCCGACGATGCCGCCGGCAACCCCGAGAAGAACGCTTTCGGTGAGCAGCTGACGGAGCACGCGACCGCGCCCGGCACCGAGAGCCGTCCGTACCGCCAGCTCCCGCTGTCGCCCCTCGCCGCGCACCAGCAGGAGGTTGGCGACGTTGGCGCACGCGATCAGCAGAACCAACCCGACGGCCCCCATGAGGACGAGGATCGGCGTGCGTGCGTCGCCGACGTAGAGCTCGGTGAGTGAGATCAGCTCGGCGGTGGCGGCGGTATCGTCTTCTTCGGCCTGGATGCCCGCTACGATCCGGTCGAGGTCGGCCTGCGCTTGCTCGATGGAGACGCCGGCGGCGAGCCGCGCAACGGCGCGGGTGCCCGAGGAGCTGCCGCGTTGCTCCCATGCCATGTCCTCGGCGAACAGACCCATGGGTACGAACACCTCGTCATTCGGCGACGGGAACTCGAACCCCGGCGGCAGTATGCCGATCACGGTGTAGGGCACGCCGTCGAGCGTGATCGATGTACCGACGGCATCTTCGTCGCCGCCCAGGCGGTTTCTCCAGAAACCGTCGCTGATTACCGCGACCGGCACGGCGCCGGGTTCGCTTTCGCCCGCTGTGATCAACCGTCCTCTTGCCGGGTTCGTGCGCAGGACTTCGAAGAAATCGCCCAGCACCTGCCGTATCCGGACCACATCAGGGCGGTCGAGGCCGGTGAGCACGGCGTTGGCGCCCCGGTGGGCGCCGAACGACTCCCACGAGCGTGCCTGGTCCTTCCAGTCGTAGTAGTTGGGAATCGACAGCGAGATGCCGAAGCCGCGGTAGGAGACAGGGTTGGGCGTTACCAGCCGCTCGGCTTCCTCGAAGGGCAACGGATTCAACAGGACGGCGTTGGCGACGCTGAAGATCGACGTGTTGGCGGCGATTCCGAGTCCGAGTGTCACAACGACGGCCGCGGTGAACGCGGGTCGCTTCAGCAGCGTGCGGAGAGCGAAGCGGAGGTCCTGCAGCAACGTGTCCATGTCGGGGTTCCTCGTTGTCGGTTTGCGGTGATTCACCGGAGCTGTGGCGAAGTCGGTGCAAACGCTCCGGGGACCGGCGACGTCAGATGTGATGAGGGAAGCGCTCCCATGGTTTGAAACACCACCCCCTGGGGTGCGTACTCACCTAGAGCAGGGTGCTGAAAAACTCCCGGCGGCGCCCCCGGGAGTTTTTCAGCACCCTGCTAGAGACCGCAGCATGTGAACCGACGAGGGCACGCCGATGTTTCTGAGCCAGATTCGCTACGTATTCCGCAAGCTCCACCAGTCGCCGCTTTTCACCGGTATCGCCGTGTTGACCCTGGCGCTCGCCATCGGCGCCAACACGGCCGTCTTCAGCGTCGTCAACGGTGTTCTTCTCAAGCCGCTTCCCTTTGAGGAGCCCGATCGGCTGGTCGGCATCTGGCATACGGCGCCCGGTCTCGACTTCGAGAACGTCAACCAGTCGCCCGCTCTGCACTTCACTTACCTCGAAGAAAGCCGCACCTTCTCTTCGGTCGGCATGTGGGACAACAGCTCCGATTCGGTGACGGGGTTGGACGAACCTGAAGAGGTCGAGTCGATGTACGTTACCGACACGACGCTGCCTCTACTCGGTGTTCGGCCGCAGGTCGGTCGCCTGTTTCGAGCCGAAGACGATCACCCCGACGCGACCCGCACGGTGATTCTCAGCGACGGGTACTGGCGAAGTCGATTCGGTGCCGACACTGGGATCCTCGGTGAGACGATGCGCATCAACGGCAACACGCACGAGATCATCGGCGTGCTTGCCGCCGAGACGCAGTTTCTCGACT
>CAYSHI010000243.1:0-6784 GCA_964430745.1 uncultured Acidobacteriota bacterium
CGTCTGCGGCGTTGCTCCTCCTTGACGATGCGCGCCGCATCGCCGCGTCGGAGCGCCTTGCATCCACCCCCATTTCACCACCACGACACTAACGATTCTTCCGTTACAGTCCACTAGTGGACTGTCTCCAACATAGCTTGACACTTGTAGCGAGCGCGACGGGGCGAGTCCGCGGAGAGGCGGCGACGGCGATGTTCATACATCGTCGAGGAGCCGCGACAAAGGAGTCGCCCCGTCCCGCCGCTACCCTACGGGCAGAGGGAATTGCGCGCGATCTCGGCGTCAGGGCTCGTCGACGATGCCAAAGCATCGCCTTCCTCGCCCTTCCTTGATCTCGCCCGCAATTCCCTCTGCAAGTGTCAAGCTATGTTGGAGACAGCACACTACCGTGAGACGTCGTAGCGATAACGGGTATCGCCGCTCCGATCGATGATCTCGAACGACAGCCCCCGCGCATACTGCGCCATGCGGACCCAGGAATAGTCGGATAAGTAGGCGACGGTTCCCCGCCCGCGACGTACCGGGTCGACCTTGGCGCCGGCGCCGGTGACCACCAACAGGGTGTCGCCGGTAAATCCGGCGATCTCCGCCAGCTCGATGATCTGCGTGTTGTGATCGTGTCCGGCCACGAGCACGTCGACCTCGTGTCGGGCCGCATGATCCAACAAGCCGGCGGCGTAACGATCGTAGGTCTCGGAACCCACGTCCTGCTTGCGACCGCTCGTGAACACCGTCGCCAACGGCGGTATCGCGGCGATCGCCACGGCGGCCGGGTTCACGACGATCCCCAGCACGATGCCGAGGGGCAGAGAAACCGCCAGAGCTTTCTGCCAGGCGTGCGGGAACTGCGGGTAACCCTGCCCGAAGACCCAGTTGCCGAAGGACTGCTCGCCGTGCTTGCCGTAGGTAACCGGAGGATGATGGGCGGCGACCATGAGCCAGGCGCCGTCGGGCGTCGCTGCAAGCACGCGGTCCAGCTCGCGCCAGTAGGCCGCGGCAAGCTCCTCGTGGCCCTCCGCGTAAAGGTCGAGGATCAGCTCGCTGTCGATGGCGACCATGAATATGTCTTCGTCCGTGTGCGGCACCCGCACAGGGGCCATGAACTCGGCGTGCGCCGCCGGATCGCCGTCGAGGTGGTCGAAGAGCTCGGCGGCGTTGGCAAACCGGCGCGGGTCGCCGGGCACGTGCGTCCAGGCTGGAGCGCCCACGACACCAAGCTCGTCGAGGAAATACCACCTCGAGATATCGCCTAGGTTGCCCTTCCGTGCCAGCGCGTTGTTGCTGTAGTCGTGGTTGCCGGGAATCAGCACCAGCGGCACCTGCGCTCCGGCATAGCGCACATCGGCGAAGGCGACGGCCAGTGCGCGCAACTTGTCGACCTCGTCCTGGGCGCCCGGGAGGTCGAGATCGTGCGGCAGGCCGTCTTCGTAGAGGTTGTCGCCGAGCTCGAGAATCATCGGAGCCGACCGCGGCGACTGGTCGTCGAGCACGGCGGCGTCGGCGCTGATGGCGGCGACGAGGGCCCGAAACGGCTCGGAGGGCTTGCCGAAATCGCCGATCAGATACACGGCCGACAGCTCGCGCGTTTCGCCGGTAGGTACGCCCCCGACGGGGGCCTCCACGTACGCCCGCGAGCACGACGCGGACAGCGCCAGCAAGGCAATCGCGGCGAAACCCGTGATTGCCGCGGATCTCGAGCGTCGCACTCGGGGACCGCGCGAGCGAGGATCTTCTGAACGTCTCATTCTTGAACGGTAGCGCAGGTGCGAGCCACCTTCACCGAGACTTCACGAGATCTTCATTCGCATATGTAGGATGAGAAGGCATACGCTCGACACCCGCGCGTCGACATCCATCCCGAAACTCCCCGAACAGAGGCTCTCGTGGACCATCTGCTACACGATCTGAAATTCGCCTTTCGTGGGCTCGGCAAGTCGCCGGCATTCACCGCCGTCGTCGTGCTTACGCTGGGTCTGGGCATCGGAGCGAACTCGACCATCTTCAGCGTAGTCAACGGGGTGCTGTTGCAGCCCCTCCCCTACTACCAACCCGAGCGCATTGTGCAGGTGGCCGAGATCGATCCCACGATGGAGCAGGAGCGCGGGAGCATGGCGTCGCAGCAGCTCTTTCTCGCCTGGAGAGAAAACGGCGGCGCTTTTTCAGATATCGCCATGTATTCGAATCAGTCGGCCACGCTTACCGGTCTGGACGAACCCATCCGCCTGACCGGCGCCGCCGTTTCCCCCGCTCTCTTCCGGCTCCTCGGAACAGACGCCGCAACCGGGCGGGCCTTTACCGCAGACGAGGAGACACCGGGAAACGACAACGTCATCGTGCTGTCGAATCGGGCGTGGCAACGCTATTTCGGCGGCGACCCGGGAATCCTCGGCGATCAGCTCCAGCTCGATGATCGCTCGCGAACTCTCGTCGGCGTCATGCCGCCCGGTTTCGATTTCCCCGACCCCGAGATCGAATACTGGGTGCCCATGATCATTCAGCCGCTGGGTGCGGGAGCGGACGATGCCCTCGCCGAGCAGACCTCGCAGGTGGTGAGAGAGGAGCGCCGCGTTGCGCAGGCGGGCCCTGGTGGGCCTGGCGGGCCCGGGGGCGAACCGGGTGGTCGTGGAGGTGGGCCGGGCCCTGGTCCGGATGGGCCTGAAGCCCATATCGAGCTCTGGGGCCAGGTTGTCGGACGGCTTGCCGATGGCGTCGAGATCGGCCCGGCAATGGAGGAGGGAACGTCGCTCGTGCGCGGTACACGGGGCGATGCCGCGGAGCCCGAGGACCAGCCGTTCGTCGAGCTCGTCGCGCTCCAGGACGAGCTCGTCGGCCCGGTGCGCTCCTCCCTGTCCGTGCTCATGGGCGCCGTCGGGCTCGTCCTGCTGATCGCATGTGCGAACGTCGCCAACCTCGTGTTGGCGCGCTCGGCCGGGCGAAACAAGGAAACGGCGATACGCTCCGCCCTGGGGGCGGGAAACCTGCAATTGATCCGCATGCTGCTGATCGAAGGGCTCGTGCTGGCCTGTATCGGCGGATTATTCGGGCTTCTCCTTACCGGAGCCGCCCTGCAGTTCCTTCGCTCTCTCGGACCCGATTTCATCCCGCGGCTGCAAAACGCCAGGATCGACACCTGGGCGCTGAGCTTCACCATCATCGTAACGGCCCTGACCGGCGTGCTCTTCAGTCTCATGCCGGCGCGCGGAGCCGCCGCTGTCGACCTGACGCGAGCCCTCAAGCAGGAGGGTGCCGCCGACGGCAAGGTGTTTGCGGGAGGCGCCGCGCGCAAGATCCTCGTCGCCGCTGAAATCGCCCTGTCCGTCGTGCTGTTGGTAGGGGCCGGGCTGCTGGTGTCGAGCTTCGTGCGTCTGGCCTCCGTCGACCCCGGCTACGATCCCGACAACATTTTGAACGTGAGCCTTCAAATGCCGCAGGCGAGATACGCCGGCGCCGAGGCATACCGCAGCTTCTTCGACGAGTCGATCGCGGCGCTCGAGCAGATTCCCGGCGTCGAGGCGGTGACGCTGGCAAGCGTCCCGCCGACGCGTGAACCCAACATCCGCATCGGCATGTCGGCTCCGGACGCAGCCGAACGGCCGGACGCGCCGCCGATAACGTTCGGCATCCGCGTCGTCGAACCGAGTTACTTCGACACCATGAGGATGGAACGCATCGGCGGCCGCTTTTTCGATCGCGACGACCGTGCCGGCGACAGCCCGGTCGCGGTCATCAACGAATCGGCTGCCGGCGTCCTGTTTCCGGACGAGGACGCCGTCGGGCAGACGTTTCCGTTCATGGGGGGGCAGGCGATGGAAGTCGTCGGCGTGGTCGCGGACGTACGAACGGCCGGCGTTGACCCCAAAGCATCGCCCGAGGTCTTCGTGCCTCTGCCACAGGCCCCGGCGCGCATGATCCCGACGCTGTTTCGTAGCGCGGGCCTGCTGATTCGCACGACGCCCGCGCCTCTCACGGTGCTTCCGACCGTGCGCGCACGGATGGCCGAGATCGACGCCGAGGTGCCGTTGTTTCGGGCGTCGACAATGCGGGATCAGATTTCTGATTCGGTCGCGGAACCGCGATTCTACGCCGCGCTTGTATCGGCGTTCGCCGGCCTTGCCGTGGCGCTGGCCGTGGTGGGTATCTACGGATTGCTGTCCTACACGGTGCAGCAAGGCGTCCGCGAAACGGCTATTCGGCGAGCGCTCGGTGCGCAGGCGAGCGAGATTCTGCGACGCGTCGTCGCGCAGGGAATGGTGATCACCTCCGCCGGCCTGGCGATGGGAATCGCGGGCGCACTGGCGGTCACCCGCCTGCTCGAGTCGATGCTCTACGAGGTCGAGCCCACCGACCCGGCGACACTCGCCCTGTGTGTGCTCGTGTTCCTGATCGTCGCGCTGATCGCCATCTGGGTGCCGGCGCGGCGCGCGACGCGCATCGACCCGATGGAGGCGCTGCGCTACGAAGGCTGAAGCCGGAACCGGCCGTCGACGAAATCTAAGGGAGTTTTCACGCGCCGGAACGGGTACGATCTCCGCATTGACGTGGCTGCCGCCACACCACGAACGCGCGAGGTCGGATGATGCACCCGAGCGTAAACCTACGGAACGGCCCCGTGCGCGTGGGGTCCGCGCCGATGACCCTTGCAGGTGACCTCTGCGTGCCGGGGAAGCCCCGAGCGCTGGTGATTTTTGCGCACGGCAGCTGTGGAAACCGTGGAGGACCTCGCGACGGCGTCCTGTCGTCGGCCCTTTTCGCCCGAGGGATCGCGACGCTGCGCTTCGACATGCTCACGGCATACGAGGAAGAGGCGGGGAACGGATCTCAGCAGCTACGTTTCGACCACTCGTTGCTTGCCGGCCGTCTCGTCGACGCCGTCGACTGGGTGAGATCTTCGAGTCGTGCGAGCGAATGGCGGATCGGGCTGATGGGATCGAGCACGGGAGCGGCAGCCGCGTTCATCGCGGCCGCCCGACGCCCGGACGTGGTGGGCGCTGTGGTGTCCCGCGGGGGTCGCACCGATCTCGCAACGCAGCTTCTCGGGCAGGTGACCTCTCCCACTCTGCTGATCGTCGGCGAGAGTGACGGCGTGACACTGGAGCACAACAAGCTCGCCCGCACCCAGCTTGCAGCTCCGGTCAAACGGCTCGACGTCATCCCGGGGGCCGGGCACGAGTTCGACGAGCCCGGTGCGCTCGCCGCGGTCGCCGCGCTTTCGGCCGACTGGTTCATCGAACACCTGGACGGCTGACGCTCAACCCTGCGCCCGGGCTCGGGATCGATCCCCGGTTTTGTAGATGGCCCAAACGAAAACCGCAGCGTACAGCACCCCGGCGACCAGGAGCGGGTAGATGAGGCTCGGGAACGCCGTCAGCAGGCCCTCCGCCAGATAAGCCTGCAGGAAGCACAAGGGAGCCATTCCCAGGGTGGTGCCCAGCAACAACTTTCGCAGGGGCATGGAGGTGGCGCCGGCCGCGTAGGAGACGATGTCCGAGGATGTCAGCGGGTTGACACGCAACAGAAAGACGACCAGCACGCCCCGCTCCACCAGCCGCCGCTCGAGAGCCTCGAGCTGTTCGGCTTCGATCAACCTTTCGAACGTCGAGCGTCCCAGGACGCGCATCAGGGCAAATGACAGCGCGGCTCCGGTAACGTTGCCGATCAGCGACAGCACACCGCCCCAGAATCCGCCGAAGATAACGCCGGCCGGAGCGTAGAGCACGGTCCCCGGGATCGGCGCAATGACAACCTCTACGGTGACGATGGCCACATACGCGAGCGGAGCGAACGCTCCGAGACCGGCGAAGAAACTCCGCAGCTCCTCGAGCTTCGTCGCGGCATCGATCTCGCCGCTCAACATGATGCCTACGATTCCACCCTGCCGGTAGGAGATCGCCACCCAGGCCACGAGACCGACGATCGCAAGCGACGCCAGCAGTTTCGCCGTCGGCACGGAACGGCGGACCCTGTCGTCGCGAGTCCTCGGGGTTTGCCGGCCGGTTCCAGGCGCAGCTCGGCGCGTCACGCGGGCGAGCCGCGGAGAATGCCCTCAGGAGCCGGCATCGAGGTCACGCAAGTAGCGGTAGCGCAAATGGATGCCGTAGGCCGAACGGCTCGCCATCGTCACCCCCAGCTTTCCGTCGACGATGCCGCCAAGGAGAAAGACCTCGGCAAACCAACGCCAGGCCGGCCGCAGCCATAGGTTTGCGAAACCCGCGCGTTTGCCCCGCTCCGAGAGGTCGCGTGCGCCGAGCCGCGCATAGGAGTGGATGCGGGCGTATTGGTCCTCGGCGGAGCGAAAGCTGTGATGCAGGATCTCGCTGCGTAGGCGCTCCACGGCGCCCTCGACCCGCAGCGACTCGTGCACCGCGCGGTCTTCGAGATAGGCCTGCTCGGTGCGGACCAGAACCGTCTTCCAGTCGGGCTGAAAGACGCGGCGGAGCTTGACACCCTCGAATACGGTTCGGCGTCGCATCTGAAATCCGTTCGCCGAACAGTCGGGAAAGTCGCGCCCGACCAGCTCGTCCCAGAGTCTCTGCTCGATGACCTCGTCGGCGTCGATCATCAGCGCCCACTCGGTGCACACGAGAGAGAGAAGGTGCCGCCGAGCGTCAACGAAACCCGTCCAGGGACGCACGTGAACCTCGGCGCCGACGTCTTCGGCGATTTCACGGGTACGATCGTCGCTCTCGGCGTCGAGCACGATGATTCGCTCGACGCGGTCGCCCGCCGCTTCCAGAGACGCAGCAACGCGATCCTCTTCGTTGCGCGTCAGCATGCACAACGTGAC
>CAYSHI010000244.1:0-37683 GCA_964430745.1 uncultured Acidobacteriota bacterium
ATAGCCCCCTCGCCCACCAGTGTCACCGTCTCGCCGTCGCGGCCGATGTCGGGAATGCCGGCGATGCGGCTTGCGACCACCGGAGTGCCGCTCGCCAGTCCCTCGAGAAAAACGTTCGGCAGACCGTCGACGTTGCCGCCCGGGCCGTGTACGGACGGAACGACAATGACGTCGGCGGCGCTATAGAGGGCAGCCAGGTCGCCGTGCGGCACCGCCCCCGGCAAGTGCACGGCGTCGGCGACGCCACACTCCGCCGCGGCACCCGAAAGTTGTCCCCTCAGCGGGCCCTCTCCGGCAATGAGCAGCTGCGCATCCGGCACGCGCTCGCACACGCCGGCCATCGCGCGTACAACGTTCTCGAAGCCCTTCTTGTAGACCAACCGGCCCACGGCAAGCACCCACGGCGCCTCGGGAGAAACGCCCAAACGGTCGCCGATTTCTTGTCGCTGTTGCCGACGCCGCTCACTCGTCGTCGGGCGGAAGGTGTCGATGTCGACGCCGTAGGGGATCCATTCCGGTGTCGGCCCGGCGTCGAGCGCGGCCACCCGATGAGTGAGGTCGCGCGAGCAGGCGGTTACGGCATCCGCACCGTCGAGGCCCCAGCGAGCCGCCGAGGCGGCCCATCCGCTCTTCTCGGCAAGGAATACTCCACTGCCGTGGCAAGACACCACCATCGGCGTCTCGATACCGCGCAATGCCAACGCCACGATCGGGCCCGCTGGAAGAAGCCAGTTGGCATGTACCACATCGAAATCGATCCGTTGCATGATCTTGCGCATCGCCCGCGCGGCCGCCAACACGGCGTACGGAGTGGCGAGGTAGGCATCCCAGCGCAACGAACGGTCGGCGGAAAGCGCCTGCGCGTAACCCCACGGATGCCACGCCTTGAACGGCGTGGTCATGAACGAATGGAGCACGGCACTACGCCCGGTTCGCTCGATCTGGAGTCGCGGATGCCACGGCAACAACACGTGCACCTCGTGCCCGCGCCCGCAAAGACTCTCCACCAGCGCCTCGACGAATGCGGCGTCGCTGGCGTCGAGGTGCAGAGGATAGGTCGTTGCCAGGTGCAGAATCTTCATCTACGAACGGCTTGGCGGGCGACGGTCCCGGGGTGGGCTGAGGAACCACGCGGCACATCCGGTGACGCTGTTGAGCACATACATGCCGAGCAGCAACAGCGACAATGCCAGCATTGATTCGGAGGTCTCGCCGAGAAACGGCGCCGCCGCGACGTACAGGGCATCACGTGTGCCGATACCGAGAACGGTAACCGGCACCAGGCCGACGACGGCTCCCAGGGCCGCCAGGACGGCCAGCGACCACGCCGGCGCGGCGATCGACAACCCGCGCGCCAACACCACCCCTGCACCGGCGAACCCCACCAGACTGGCAGTGGTAAGGGCCTGCGCCGCCAGAACATGGCGGGCGGGGGGCGCGGGCGGGCCGGCTCCGTCGCCACCGGGCAGTCGGCGCAGGGCCCAGTTGAGTGGTCGCGCGAGCAACCCTTCGCGAGTCGGGCGCCAGACGGTGCCGGCGACGAAGGCGAGCAGGGCAGCGAGCACCAGAGGCGGCCCCGCCTCAGCCGGAACCCACGGCAATACGACCACCGCGCCAAGGGCAAGCGCGCCGATCTGTCCGAGGTCGAGAACACGGTCGTAGACGACCGTGGCAATGCCTGCCTCCAGGCCCCCGGTCTCACGGCGCTCGCGCACGTAGTACGCCTTTGCCACGTCGCCGATGCGGCCCGGCGTGATGGAGGCAAAGAACGTCGCCAGAAGATAGAAACGGATGGCCTCCGTCACCGGGAGGTGGATGTCGAGGCCATCGCAGAGGATGCGCCAGCGCAGCGAGCGAAGAAGCAGCACCGCGGTGGCCAGAACTGCGGCGGTGACGAGCGCGAGCGGGTTGACGTGGATCAGCGAGTCAATCAACTCGCCGGCGCCGACGCGCCACAGGACGATCAGCAACAGGCCGATGCCGATGAGGCGCCAGCCAAACGCCATCCAGAATGGACCCTTTTGTCTCGTGGTCACTTTTGCAGGCGCTCAAAGCGCATCAGCGCGATTTGCTCCGACACCAGCCCGATGAAGAACGTCACCAGGCTCATGGTGAACAGCAGCACCGTGGCGTCGGTGACATCGGTCTCGGTGATGACCGTATAGAGGCCGTACACCGTGCCGGTAATGAACAGCACGATGCTTGCGGGAAGGAAGATTCTCATGGGAGAGAAGAGCACGATCATGCGCAGCACGGTGACGACGAACTTGGGCCCGTCCTGAAACAGGCGGATCTTGCTCTTCCCCACCCTCTTGGAGGCCGATATGGGCACGTAGCCGACGTTGTAGCCCGCCTTGATGAAGGCCAGGGTGCTGGTGGTCGGATACGAGAAGCCGTTGGGAAACAGCGGCAGAAACTCGAGGATCTTGTCGCGCCAGGCAGCCCGGAACCCCGACGTGAGGTCGAGCACCCTCTGGGTCGACAGGTATGTCGCCAGACGATTGTAGAAAGCGTTGCCGATGCGGCGAAAAACGCCGCCGGTGCCACCGCCGTCCTGGCGAGCCCCGATGACCAGGTCGTATGTGTCGAGCGCCTCGAGGAGCTTCGGGATCTCCGCCGGGTCGTGCTGGCCGTCCGCGTCCATGAGACAAACGAGGTCCCCGGTGGCCGCCCGCAGGCCCGTCTTTACGGCGGCGCCGTTGCCCTTGTTGTAAGGGTGGCGAATCAGTAGCACGCCGTCGACCATGGCGCGCGCCGCGGTCTCATCGCTCGAACCATCGTCGACGACGATGATCTCCCAATCGTCACGCGCAACGGCCAGGATCGATGCGACGACCCTGCCGATCACTTCCTCTTCGTTGTAGGCCGGCAGGATGATGCTCACCGTCGGCATGACGTCAGCCCCGTTCGCCGGTGGTCATGGAGGGCGCGGTCGACGCGACGTCCCGATCGTCCGCGCGTGGCGCCGCCGTCGGCACCGATCCCGTATCTTCACTACTCGATCGACGAGCCCCCGAGGCGCGATCAAGCTCGAGTGCGTCGCGGCTCGATCGAGGAGCCGCGTCCGTGAACTCCAGCTTGCGGATGCGGTAGAGGGCCTCCTCCAGAAGCCGCCGGTTCGTGGCGAGCAGGTCGGCCAAAACGGCGACACACAGCAGCAGGAACCCGACGATCGACAGGATGGCAGCGAGGATCAGCGACTGCAGCATGCCGGTGGAGACGATATCCGCGTAAAAACGATAGTAGACGAACCGCGCTCCGAGGGAGACCCCGACGAGGATCATCAGCCCGCCGGTGACGGCGAAGATCTTGAGCGGCTCGTACAGCGCATAGGCACGCGCCATGGCGCCGCCGGCCTGCGCGAGGTAATGCCCCATGGTGCGGGCGAGACGTGACGAGCGCGGCGTCGGATGAGACCGGATCGGTACGTCGACGACCGCCATCTTGCGTTTGCCGGCCTGGATCAACGTCTCCAGCGTGTAGGTGAAATCCGTCACCACGTTGAGGCGCAACGCCGCGTCGCGGCTGTAGGCCCGGAACCCACTGGGGGCGTCGGCGACGTTGGTCCCCGACAGTCGCCGCATCGCCCAGGAGCCCAGCTTCTGGAACATTTTCTTGGCCGGCGAGAAATGCTCCAGTGTGGCCGTGTCCCGGTCGCCGACGACGATGTCTGCGCGCCCTTCGAGAATCGGCGCCACGAGCACGGGAATGTCGGCTCCCTCGTACTGGTTGTCGCCGTCGGTATTGACGATGACGTCGGCGCCCTGCCGAAGGCACTCCACCAGCCCCTCGCGGAACGCGGTCGCCAAACCACGACGCCGCTTGAATTGCACGATGTGCTCCACGCCCTCGCGGCGAGCGACCGCAACGGTCTCGTCGGTCGACCCATCGTCGATGACGAGGATCTCGACCTCGTCGACACCCTCGAATCGACGCGGAACCGCCGCCAGCGTGGCCGCCAAAGCGTCGGCCTCGTTGTGGCAGGGTATCTGGACGATCAGCTTCATACTCGTGGGTCCCGTTGTGCTCGCCGTCTCGTCATCGCCACAGTATCGCGTCGACGAACACCCCCAGGTAGCGGGTGTCGCCGTTGCCGTTCACGGCATCCGGCTGCAGGGGCTCGATGGTCAGCTCTAGCATCGGAACCACGCCGGCCGTGGGTCGCCAGTCGGAGGGTACCTCGAAAACATAATCGGTCCACTGTTGCTCGACGTGAATCTCGCCCAGCTCCACCCCGTCGAGGCGCGCGCGGAGCGAGCGATTGAACGCTTCCGAGCCGTGAATCGTATCCGCGTGCACGACGATCTCCCGCGCCCCTTGCTCCAGACCCGGAAGCCAGAAAAAGGCGGTAGCCTTGGTCCAGCGCGCGCTGAGCTCGCCGGTGACCTCCCAGGGCAAGGCCTCTCCGACATAGATGTCGTCCCAATGCCCGACGTCCAGCATGCCGTCGAGCGGGCCGTTTGCCCCCGCCGGCAGTACCCGGTAGCTCGAAATCGGAAAGCGCGACGAACGCACGAGCTCCGGCAGACGACCGCGCGTCTCTTCCAGGTTCTGCCGCGGAAACCACCAGCGACGATGCGGTTCCATGCGCGGCTCGGAGACGAAGTAGTTGAACCCCTGGGTGAAGAAGTACACCGGACGACCCCTCTGTGCCTGGCGCCGGACGAAGTCGCGCAGGGCCTCCTGGTTGGTCCGCTTGTGCCACATTCGAACGACGTCGAAGCCCTTCCAGTACGCCAGCGGGGCGGCGAAATCGAGTGCTCCCCAACCCGAGCGGTGCTCGAAGATGAGCACGGCGTTGTCCTCGACGCTGGCGGCGATGTCTTCGACCAGGGCGACGCTCTCACCCGGCTGCTTGAAACCGCGATAGGTCCACCCCTGCATGGCCAGCGGCACGAACAGGAACACCGCGACGATGGCATTGGCCCACCGCCCCAGGGGCGCCGTTCGTCCCGCGCCGCGGGAACGCTCTTCGACCACCCACAGAGGCACCGCGGCAAAAAGAAAAACCAACGGCAGGAACGTCTGATAGCGACGCAACGACCACATCAGCGGCCGCACGATGTTGGGCTCCCACAGCACCGGCACCATCATGCCCAGGGCCACGGCAAGGAGACAGGTCGTCGCCTCGCCGCGTCGTCGATCCAGCAGCAGCAAGGCGGCGCCCGCCACGGCGAAGCCGAATACGCTGAAGGTCACCGCGAGAACCAGGCGCTCGAACGACTCGGCGCGCCAGGCGTTTTCGACGACGGAAATGGCCGGCCGCACCCAGTAGCCGTACGCTGCGCCGACGACTACCGCCGCCGCCGCGAGCACTCTCGGCCAACCGACGCCGGCGGCGACCCCGTCCTTGTCCGGCTGCCCACCCCCACGACGCCTTCTGCCCCAGTACCAGAGCGCGGACAGCAAGATCAGGCCGGCGGGCGCGAGCGGAATCAGGGCCCACATCGACCAGCGTATGACCCTGAAGGCGCCCTCCATATAGGCCGTCGTGACCGTGAAGTACACGGCCAGGGCCTGGACGCCGAGAACGGACAGCGGTCCCCAGAACGACAGCATCGCCGTGCGGTCGACACGCCCGCGCAACAGATCGAACACCAGGATGGAAAACAAGGGCAGCACCAGCCAGACCGTCCAAATATGCGCCTGCCAGGAAAGACCGAACGCCAGGCTCGCCATCAGGCCGTATGCCCATCCGCCGCTCCGACGCTGCATGAGCAATCCGTAGAGCCCCACGACGAGCAGCAGCTGCGCCACGCTCTCGGCGTTGGCGAATCGCGAAAACCACACCTGTGCCGGAGACACCAATAACAACAGGGCGGCGGCGAACCCGGACGCGGCGCTGAGCAGCCGAGTTCCGAGGAAGAAAACGGCCAGTACCGTCGCTATTGCCAACACACTGGTCGTGCGCAGCGCTCCGGAGGTGTCGCCGGCGAGGTAACCGATGGCAATGGTCGCCGGATAGAGCGGCAATCCCTGGGGAACGACCCGTCCGGTGTCCATCTCCATCAGGTACCAGCCGAGGAATCGAGATGACCAGTGTCCACGGGTCTCCCGCAGGTCCGGCCCGAGGAAGAAGGTGCGATGTTCTTCGGGAATCGTCGTCACGATCTCGTCGTGGGCGATCCAGGATCCGGTGCGTCCCAGGTGCATTCCGGAGACGAGATAGGTAACCGGGTCGCGGCCGCCGACGACCTGCTCGAAGGTCGGTTGGTAGAGCAGCGAGCCGGCGATCACCAGAACCACGACCACGATGATCGACCGGTCGGGAGAAAACCCGGCGGGACGCGGCAGCCGGCCGTCGCGTTTCCACAGTGCGACTGTCGCCAACAGCACCGCCGCCGCGGCCCCTCCCAGCAGCGCGGCGCCCGACAGCACGCCCAGCGTTCCCAGACTGACCGCGATCCACAACAGCAGCGCCAGCGAGATCGAGACCTCCGCAAAGAGCTTCTCCGTCCAGCGTATTCTCGACCGGAGCGCGCCGTTCGACAGACGAAGGATGAGGTGGCCCGGCAGCCACAGCATCGCCAGCAGGCCGACGACGAACGGGCTCATCGGGCCACCGCGCTCATGGGCGGAAAGGCTCGGTTTGCGAGCGAAGGATCTCGGCGACCCGTCGCCTGACCTCCGACGATGCGCCGGCCGGTGTCGCCGCGGCGATGTTTTCGGCGTCGACCTTTGCCCACGTCGGGCCGGACACGGGCGACATCTCCACCGGCCCGGAAGCCGCACACTCCTGCAGCTCCGAAACGAGAAGATCCGCCGCGCGCTTGGTGTCGGGGCACGCGTGAGCAAATGCACGGCCGTGCAGCACCAAACTCTCGCGCAGAGATCGATCCTCGACGACGGCCCGCAGCAGGGCGCCGAACGACCGCGCCAGCGTGTGCCCGAGAGCCAGGCCGACCACCGAGCCTTCCGGAATGTCGTCGTACAGGGAGGTGCGCGGGACGAAGGTCACACGCCCGTCCGCCATACCCTGCACGAGCAGCAGCCGGTGTCTTCCCTCGAGCTCCTCCGCCAACCAGACCAGCGCGTCGCTGCCCGCCGCGGTCTCGGCAAGGCGTTCGGGCAGGCTCGTGAACACCCAGTCCACCCGGTCGTCTATGCCCAGGTGGGCGGCTACCCGCGCTCCCTCGGCCTTGTAGATCGGCTTGCTCATGCACACGCGAACGCTGATGTCGGGGCCCAGCTCGATCGCCGCCGCGGCCGCCCGCACCGCGGTGGTCGCGTAGGACTCGTTGATGGTCATGATGGACACGCGGCGAATCTCGCCTCGGGGCAAGTCGAGCGCCGAGTCGCCCAGGCCCAGGGGAGCGACGCCCACGGGGCGATCGTCGAGCCGATCGGAGATGCGCGCCGCGAGCGCAGGCCAGGCCGCCAGCACTCGACGCTGCGAGGCCGCCAGCGCCGGCACGAGATCGTAGCGACGGAACAGCGCGCCGGTGCCCCAGTTGGACGCCACGGTCTGCGCCAGCGCGGCGCCCGTCGGGCCGTAGGTTTCGTCGAGCAACGCCCGGTAGCCGACCCAGTCGTCCATCAGTGCGACGCCTCCCACCGCCAGGTGATGGACGATGGGGTCGAGAAACCAAACCGCGCTGGGAAAACGGTGCATCAACGAGAACACGCCTTGATAGGGCGACGCGTCACGACCGATGGGATACAGGCCCACGTCGAACGGATGCTCGCCGTGGCGCTCCGGCATGCGCAGATAGTGGAAGATCGCGAACGGGCCCTCGTCCTCGGTGCGATCGTGTTCGGCGAAGCCCTCGACGTCGTGACCTGCGTCGACGATGTGGCGCAGCATGGCGTCGATCGAACGGCGGTGCGGCGCGGTCGCTTCGAGACTCGGCAGTGCGACGGCGATGCGCATCGATCAATCCAGGGTCGCGGTCAAGGCTTCGATTGCGAGCGGCCAGCTCACTTCGGTGCGCACACGATCGCGCCCCGCAGTCCCCAGCCGCTCGCACAGGGCCCGGTCGGCGGCCAACGCGTCGAGCTTCTCGGCAATCGCCGCCGGCTCGGGCGTCGTGACGAATCCCGTCGTCCCCTCGTGTACCCATTCGAGCACGCCGCCGGCGTCGTCGGTCGTGACCACCGGCTTGCCGGCGAAAAAAGCCTCGAGCGTGGTGAAACCGTAGTCCTCGTCGTGCGGTGTGAGCGCCACGGCGAAGCACCCGGCGAACAGCTCGACGACCTCCTCGTCCGAAACGAAGCCGAGGAACTCCACGCGGTTGGAGAGGCCGAGCTCGTTGACGGTGCGCTGCAGGTTCTCGAGGTCCGGACCACGTCCGGCGATCTTGAGCACGAACGATTCTCTGGTTTCCGCCATTGCCCGGATGGCCAGGTCGATGCGCTTGATGCGGTCGAGTCGGCCTACGTACAGCAAGTAGTCGCCATAGGGACCGGGGCGGAGATCGGCATGCAGCTTCGGCGGGGCGTACAGGGCGGTGGCCTCGAGGCCACAGTAGCGGGCCACGCGGGCGGCGGTATTACGGCTGTTGGCAAACAAGAACCGGTTCTCGCCGAGGCCCTGCAGGTCGAGCTCGACCACCGCCTGGCGCAGCCCGCGGTCGCCGTCGGACGCGGAGAGCCGGCCGAACGGGGTCGCGTGCAGGTCGTAGATCTCGCGCTGCTGATGGAAGATCCACGCCACCTTGTTCGGGTGCTTGATCAGATACGAGGGAAACTTGGTGGCGATCACCAGGTCGATGCCGGCGATTTCAGTGGAGAGGTTGACCATGCGCCAGGCCAGACACTGCTCCAGCGAGCTCTCGTCGTTCGTCCAGATGTACGGCAACGTCACCAACTCCACGTCGTGGCCGCTGTCCTTCAGCGCCTGCACCAACAGCTCGGTGTGCAGCTCGGCGCCGCCCCGCAAGTACGGAACCTGCGGCGCCGCCACGCAAATGCGGCGCCCCGCCATCAGAGCGGCCTCGCGGGCTTCGCCGCCTGCAGGGTGTACTCCTGCGGCGCGCAGCAGATGCGATCGAGGCGCACCAGCGCTTCCTTGAGCGATGCCAGCTCCTCACCGAGGTCCGCGGCGGGCGGATTCTGGAAGAACGGCAGTCCGGTGGCCCGCTCATCATCGGGAACCGGCGACTGCAGCTCCACCTCGACCGGGTGCAATCCGGCGCGCCGGGCGAGGAACGCCAGCAGTTCCGGGTGCACGGGACGGATGTGCGTCGGGTCGATGACATAGGCGCGAGCGAGCGCGTACAGGCTTTCCGGGTTGATCGTCTCGACGACGACAAGGCCGCCGGGAGCAAGTTTCCGGGCGGCGAGCTCGATGAAGCGTTGCCAGTCCGTCGGCGGCAGGTGCTCGATCACCTGCGCCATGAAGATGCCTCCGAGCTGGTCGTCGGGCCGGCCCTCGAGCCAGTCGAACAGGTCGCCGACAACCGCGTCGTGGCCACGGAGCCTGCATGCCTCCACGTCGGCGGCGTTGATCTCCACACCGACGACATCGCGTCCCGCCTCGCGCAACAGGTCCAGGAACTCGCCGCGTCCACAACCGAGGTCGGCGACAACGCCGGGTGCGCCGTCGAAGCGCGCGACGTGAGAGCGCATGCGATCGGCAATGATCCGCGGATCGCCGCGAAACCGATCCTGGAACGAGCGATAGTCTTCGTCGCCCATCCACTCGCCGAGCTCGCTCCAGGCGTCGGGCTCGGTAGTGGCCGAGGGCGCCGAGGCGGCCGGCGGAGCCACCGCGGCCGAGGACGCTGATCCGGGGACGGCGGATTCCGGGATCGAAAACGCCGGCGCAGTGGCAGCCGCTGCCGAGGCGGATCCCGGCGGCGCCTGTGCGGGACTCGGCGCCGACGCGCTCTCCAGCGCCTTGCGCAACAACGAGCGCATCGCCATGAGCTCGCCGATCTGCCCGACGGCATCGTCGAGAGCACCTTCGCGTCGCCGCCACTCGCCCACGGCGCGGCCGAACACCTCGTCCTTTTCCTCGAAACGTCGATCAATCGCCTGCGCGCGCTCCACGACGAGCTCCTCGAGCTTCTGCACGCGGTGGGCCGCGGTGTGGGCGACGAGGACGTCTTCTTCGAGCGCCGAGAAGAGCGTCATGTGGCGCTGGCGCAACGCGGCGTCGTAGTCGTCGAGGCTATGGCGCAGGCGGGCGTCGACGCCGCCGGGGTTCGCCGACCACATCTCCAGCGCTTCCTCCAGGTTGCGAACGCGCTCCTCGAGACGATTCCCGAGCTCGTTCATGTGGCGGACGGCGTGGGCGTTGAACTGCTGCTGACGGCCGAAAGGCTCGCCGAGGAAGACCTTCACGAACGGGCGCATGATGCGACGCGCGAGGTTGATCAACGGGCCCACCAGCGGGACCTGCGACGGCAACGGAGCGAAGATGTCGGCCGTCTTATTGGCTTCCTGCAGATCGTCGGTTACGGCGAGTTGGGGATCCCCGCCGATGACCACACCGATCCCGGGCTGCAGATGGAAGGGCGTTTCCTTCGCTACCGAGTCGTCGAACACGGCCGGCTCGCGCATGGCGAGCTCCTCACGCACCACGGTGCGGATCTTCTCGAGGCGACGAGCGACTTCGTCTCGGTCCATCGCGCCCTCCTCGTTGTCGACGCTGCGGGGTCTTCGGCGTCGCGAGCCGTCGCTCGTTACGCCTTCCGGCCCTCACCCGGCCTGCCGACGCAATCGTACGTGAATCCGAGCTCGCGCATGCGGTCGGGATCGTAGATATTGCGCATGTCGACGACGACGGGCGTACGCATGCTCTTCCTGATCCTGTCGAGGTCGATGCTGCGAAACTGGTTCCACTCGGTCGCAACCACGAGAACATCGGCGCCGTCGGCCACGGCGTAGGCGTCCTCGCGATAGTCGACGTCCTCGAAGATATGCCGTGCGTTATCCATCGCCGCCGGATCGAAGGCGCGGATTCGTGCCCCGGCTTCCTGCAAGCCCTTGATGATCTCGATCGTCGGGCTGTCGCGCATATCGTCGGTGTTGGGCTTGAAAGCGAGGCCGAAAAAGCTGATCTCCTTGCCCTCGACGCCGCCGGCGAGAGTGACGATCTTGTCGATCATCAGCCGGCGCTGTCGCGAGTTCACATCCAGCACCGCCTTGCCGATCTTGAAGTCGAAGTCCACCTCCTCGGCGGCCGACACCAACGCGCTGACGTCCTTCGGAAAGCAGGAGCCGCCGAATCCGGGCCCGGGGTGGAGGAACTTGTTCGAAATTCGGCCGTCCAGACCCATGGCCTTGGAAACCTGATGCACGTCGGCGCCCACACGCTCGCAGACATTGGCGATCTCGTTGATAAAGGAGATTTTTGCCGCCAGGAACGCATTCGACGTGTACTTGATCATCTCGGCGGTGGGCACGTCGGTGACGATGAACGGCGTCTCGATGAGATAGAGCGGCCGGTAGAGCTCCTGCATCATCTCGACGGCCTTGTCGGACTCGGCGCCGACGACGATACGGTCGGGTCGCATGAAGTCTTCGATCGCCGAGCCCTCGCGTAGGAACTCCGGGTTCGAGACAACATCGAAATCTGCGGCCTCGCCGGCTTCGGCCTCGATCAGCGCTCGAACCCTACGACCCGTCTGCGGCGGCACGGTGCTCTTGGTCACGACAACCTTGTAGCCATCGAGATTGCGCCCTATCTCGGAGGCAACGGCGTCGATGTACGTGAGATTGGCGGTACCGTCCCGGTTCGCCGGTGTGCCCACGGCGATGAACACCACCCGTGCATCGCGTATCGCTGAGGCGACTTCGGTGGTGAACGAAAGTCGCCCGGCCGCAACGTTGGCCTGGACCTTTTCGTACAGGCCCGGCTCGTAGAAGGGGATCTCACCCCGCTCGAGTTGCTCGATCTTGCTCTCATCGATATCGGCGCACGTGACGTCGATACCGAAGTCGGCGAAACAGGCGCCGGAGACGAGGCCGACGTACCCCGTGCCGATGACCGCAATCTGCATGTGGTTCATGAAATAAGTGGGGGGCGAACGAAGGGCGCGGGCGGCCTTCTTCGAGAAAATGTTGGGAATTCGCGACCCACTGGGCTCAGCGGGCGGGTTCCGGGGGATGATACATCAAAGAGCGCTGTTTTCGGGCCGTTCCGAGACTCGCGCGCGGCCCGGCTCGAGCGCCAGACCTACCGCGCGGATGTAATCGTGCCGCATCTTCTCCGGTGTCAGGTGGGCGGCAGCCCAGGCAGCCGCCGCGGAGGCCGCCGCGGCCCGACGTTCCGGATCGATCAGCCAACGACCCAGCGCCCGGGCCAGCACCTCGTGCTCGGCCTCCTCGGGGCCGGGCGGCACCCTGGCGACCGCCGCGTCCGGATAGTCACGCCAGTGCAGCACGTCGCTGATCACCGCCGGCACACCGATCTGCAGTAGCTGGTGCAGCACACCTGAAGATGCTCGCGCCGGTGGGTAACGGAGATTCACCGCGAGATCGACGGCCCCCATCACGGCGACGAACTCAGCGTCGTCGAGGTCGGGCAGCCAGCTGATGCGCTCCGCGATGCCGAGATCCGCGGCCAGCGCCTCGAGGCGCAAGTCGGGCGCCACCACCCCGGCAACAGCCAGCCGCCAGTTCTTTGCGGCGCCATCATCGGCGAGCGCCCGAAAAACGCGGTCGAGGCGCCGCTCCGGACCGATATTGCCGAAGCTGCCGATGATGACCTCGTCGTCGGTGCCGAGGCGTTGTCGCCATGCGTCGCGCCGGGCTCGGTCGATATCCACCGATCGCCAGTGCGTGACGGAAACCACCGACGCCTCCGGGACCAGCGCGCGCAGCCATCCGCAGGCGAGCTCGCCGTGCATGGCGGTCACCCGGCTCGCCCGCGCGAGATCCTCGCACATGGGAAACGTGCGGTAGAGCGCGGGGCCACCGAGACCGCCCGCCACCAGATGGCCGACGGCCGCGCCGACATCCGCGCGGCAACTCGACGCCATCCGCCGGTAGCCGTCGACGTCGCCGGCGGAGATGGCCGCGCCGACGCGGGCCGGGTGCACGACACCATCGTGCAAGACCAGGAGCCCGGGATGCGCGGTGACGTAATCGTAGACGTGGGCTCCCGCCGTCGAATTGCCCACCTGGTAGATGTTCAGGTCGTACGGCCGTGTCTCGTTACGGCTGAGGAATTCGGTGTGGGCGAAACACGGTACGGCTGCTTCGGCGTCGCTCGGGGCCGCTCCGTCAACATGCGCTCGCGGGCCTCCGCCTTGGCCCGTTGAGCCCCCGGCGCGCTGAAGAGCGTGGGGAGCGGGCTCTACTCCCGCGTCCGTGAACACGTCGATGTCCCAGGCCTCGGGCAACAGCGGCAACAAATCCGCGAGGTAGGCGGCGATTCCGGAGTGGGTCGGCGGCACCGGCGAGAACATCGCCAGGCGCAGGGGACGGTGTTCCACCGACGCCGCCGCATCCATGGCATCCGGTGCCGTCTTCATACCGCGGCCCGGGCGCCGAGCAGCATCTCCCGCAGATGTATCGCCGTGTGCGAGTCGGGGTGCGCGGCGACTTCCTCCGGAGAGCCCTCGACGACGACGAGCCCGCCTCCGTCGCCGCCCTCGGGGCCGATATCGATAATCCAGTCGGCGCACTTCACCACTTCGAGATTGTGCTCGATCACGATTACCGTGTTGCCCTGCTCGACGAGGGCGTCGAGAACGTGCAGGAGCCGCCGGACGTCCTCGAAGTGCAACCCGGTGGTGGGTTCGTCGAGGATATAGATGGTCGATCCGGTGGCGCGCTTGGAGAGCTCCTTGGCGAGCTTCACCCGCTGAGCTTCGCCGCCCGAGAGAGTCGTCGCCGACTGCCCCAGGGTGAGGTAGCCGAGGCCCACGTCGATGAGGCTCTGCAGCTTCCGCGCGATCACCGGCACGCTCCCGAACACCTCCAACGCGTGTTCGATCGTGAGGTCGAGCACGTCGGCGATGTCGAGCCCGTGATAGTGAATCTCGAGGGTCTCGCCGTTGTATCGCCGTGTGTTGCATTCCTCGCACGGCGCGTACACGTCGGGCAGAAAGTGCATCTCGATCTTGCGTACCCCCGCCCCTTCGCACGCCGAGCAACGGCCCTCGACGACGTTGAACGAGAACCGACCCGGCCCGTAGCCGCGCACCTTGCTCTCCGGAAGCGCGGCGAAGAGCTGGCGGATCGGCGTGAAGACGCCGGAGTAGGTCGCGGGATTGGAGCGCGGCGAGCGACCGATCGGATCCTGCGTGATGTCGATTACCTTGTCGATGCGCTCGATGCCGTCGATGGCGTCGTGATCGCCCGGCAGGTCGACGGCGCGGTAAATCACGCGCGCCAGCTCGCGGTAGAGGATCTCCTGCACGAGGCTGGACTTCCCTGAGCCCGAAACGCCCGTGACGACGGTAAGGCAGCCCAGCGGAAAGCCGACATCGATATCGCGCAGATTGTGGTGGCGAGCGCCGCGAACCGTCAGCCACCCTTTGTCGAGCTCGCTGTCGCCTCCGGGGTCGAGGCCACCGTCGCCGCCAAGGTCGAGCTCATCGTCGCCGCCATGGCCGTTGCGCGATCGCGGCCGCCGACGCCGAGCCGGCACCTCGATGCTGCGTCTTCCGGAAAGATAGTCGCCGGTGAGCGATCGCGGATTGGCTTCGATGGCTCCCGGCGGTCCCTCCGCAACGACGAACCCGCCGTGCTCCCCTGCCCCGGGCCCGAGGTCAACCACCCAGTCGGCGGCGCGGATGGTGTCTTCGTCGTGCTCCACGACGATGACGGTGTTTCCCTGGTCGCGGATTTCGCCCAGCGCCTCCAGCAGCCGATCGTTGTCGCGCTGGTGCAAGCCGATGCTGGGCTCGTCGAGCACGTACATCACGCCACGCAGGCGCGTGCCGATCTGTGTCGCCAGTCGAATTCGCTGACTTTCGCCGCCGGCCAGCGAGCCCGCCGGGCGGTCGAGGCTCAGATATCCTAGGCCGACCTGTTGCAGGAACCGGAGTCGCTCGCCGATTTCCTTGAGGAGTGGCCGGGCAACCGGCTCCATGCGCTTGCGTACCTTCATCGAGCCGACCGCTTCGATCGCCTCGTCGACGGTCAGAGCGCTGAGCGCGGCGATCGAGCGCTTGTCGATCAGCACCGCCAGGCTCTCGGGCCGAAGGCGATGGCCCTCACACTCGCGACACGGGCTGTCGCGCATGAACTTCTGGATCTTGTGACCTCGCCGACCGCCGGAGTCCTGCGCGTACTGGCGCTCGAGGATGGGGATGACGCCCTCGAAGTCGCGGCCGAGGCGTTTGTCCATGAGGCCGCGCTCGACGGGGATCTCGAGAGGCTCGCCGTCCGGCGGACCGTCCAGGACGAGGCGACGGAGCGCCTCCGACAGGTCGCCCCACGGCGTTTCGGGATCCGCATCGAACTCGCTACAGAGGGCGGCGAAGAAATGCTTGGGATAGGTGGAGCCGCGCCACGGGGCAATCGCCCCGCCGGGCAGCGACAGGTCGTCGTCGGGAGCAATGAGCTCGTCGTCGAACTCGTAGCGCCGCCCCAATCCCTCGCAGTGCCGGCAGGCGCCCCGCGGGCTGTTGAACGAGAACGAGCGCGGCATCGGCTCCGGGACGCTGATCTCGCAGTGCGGACAGGCGAGAGACTTGGAGTACAGATAGTCGTCGTCACCGAGAACGTTGACGATCACCACCCCGTCGCCCACCTGAACGGCCTTCTCGATGGCGTCGCGCAGGCGGCTCTCGATCCCCGACCGCAGGATCACGCGATCGACAACGACCTCGATGTCATGCCGCTGCTGGCGCTGAAGCTGCGGCGGCTTGTGGATCTCGAGCACCCGGCCGTCGATGCGAGCGCGGACAAAGCCGCTGCGCGCCAGGCGTGTGAGCTCGGCCTTGAACTCGCCCTTTCGACCACGCACGACCGGCCCGAGGATCTGCAGCCGCGAGCCTTCCGGCAGGCCCATGATCTGGTTGACGATCTGGCGCGTCGTCTGCGATCGCACCGCACGCCCGCAGCGTGGACAATGCGGCGTCCCTACGCGGGCGTACAGAAGGCGCAGATAATCGTGCAGCTCCGTCACCGTCCCGACCGTCGAACGCGGGTTACGGCTGGTGGTCTTCTGTTCGATGGCGATCGCCGGCGACAGGCCCTCGACGCTCTCCACGTCCGGCCGCTCCATCTGCTCGAGGAACTGGCGCGCGTACGCGGAGAGCGATTCGACGTAGCGGCGCTGACCTTCGGCGTAAAGCGTGTCGAAGGCGAGCGAGGACTTGCCGGAGCCCGAGAGCCCGGTGACCACGATCATGCAGTAGCGGGGCAAGTCGAGGTCGATGGCCCGTAGGTTGTGGGTGCGCGCGCCGCGTACGCGGATGGTATCGATGATCTCCGGTAGGTCAGCAGCGCTCATCGGTCGGTCGAGGGCCGGGGTAGCCACGCGACCTGGCTTGGCACCAGGTACGGCTGGTTCGCCCCGCTGTCGTTGCGTGATATTACCGTAATTGCCGTTATTTTCCGTCATCGGCGGGTGCCCACCACCACAAGGGGCCGCGCCCCGCGCTGACTCCGACCACTACCTGGCGGGGAGCCGACACCGCGTCGCTTCGTGTTTCCGGCACTCAGCGATTCTCGACCGTCCAGATGTCTTCGAACGCGTCCCAGGCCACTCGTTCTTCGTCGGGGGCCGCGTGGTCGTAGACTTCCGTGGGCACGTTGAGCACCATCGAGAAGGTGTGCATGGCCATCAGGCCGTGCCAGATGCCGGCGGGAATCACGAGTTGGGCGTTGGCGCCGCACTCCCCGAGCATCACGGTCTGGTATTCGCCGCGCGTGGGGCTTCCCTCGCGATCGTCGTACAGACCGACCTTGACGGTGCCCGAAACCGCGTAGAAGTAGTCGATCTGGCGGACATGCCGGTGCCATGCTTTGACCACACCCGGATAGCAGGCGGTCACATAGACTTGGCCGAACTTCCGGAAGTGATCCTCGTCGGACCGCAGGATCTCGGTCACGAAGCCACGATCGTCGGCGTGGCGCGTTCGCGGGATCAGTTGTACACCATCGAGCATCAGTCAACTCCTGGAGCGTCGGGCAAGCGGCTAACTTTAGCACGGTGGCAAGTCTGGTAGATTCCATCCATGGAAGGCGAAACTCCCCCCGAACAGCCTCGCGCGGCGCTGTACCTCGTCGCTACGCCGATCGGCAATCTCGACGACCTCACGGTGCGGGCGGGCAAGATCCTCGCCACGGTGGACCTTGTATTGGCGGAGGATACCCGCCGAACCCGCAAGTTACTCAACCACCTCGGCGTCCGCCGCCCCATGCGATCGCTCCACGAGCACAACGAGCGGGAGCTGCTCGGCGAGCTCATCGGACGTCTCGGCGCCGGCGAGAGCATGGCGCTGGTGTCCGATGCCGGCACGCCGTTGCTTTCGGATCCCGGCTTCCCGCTGGTGCGCGCCGCCCTCGACGCCGGCATCGACGTGGTGCCGATCCCCGGCGCCAGCTCGCTGCTGGCGGCGCTCACGGCCTCCGGGCTTCCGACGGATCGTTTTCTGTTCGTCGGCTACATGCCGCGCAAGAGCCGGGCCCGCGCGACCCTCTTGAGAAGCCTCACCGAGGAGCCGGGCACACTCGTGATCCTCGAATCGCCGCGACGCCTGGCACGCTCCCTTGCTGATGCCGCCGAGATCCTCGGCGAGCGGCCGGTAAGCATTGCCCGGGAGCTTACGAAGGTGCATGAGGAGTTCATTCGTGGCACTCTCCCGGAGGTCGCCGCGCGGCTCGTCGACGTCGAGCTTCGCGGCGAGATCACCGTTTGCGTTGCGGGCTGCGGCTATCGTTTCGAGGAGCCCGACATCAGCCCCGAGGCCCGGCGTGAGCGGGTGGCATCGCTCGACGGAACCGAGCTCTCTCGCCGCTTCGAGGAGCTGCTCGCCACCGGCACGCAACGAGGAGCGGCCCTCAAGCAACTCGCTCGCGAGTGCGGGGTGCCGCGTCGCGAGGTTTACAAGCTATTGATGATCGAACCCGAGGAGATGCCCTGATGCGCACGCGCGCGCTTCTCACCGCCCTGCTGGTCTCCGTAACCGCCATCGCCTGCTCACCGCCCTCCGCCGAGGACCTGGTGTCGGGGGTCATCGCCACGCGCAATCAGTTCGAGGTGAGCCTGTCTTCGTGGATCGACCGCGACGCCGAAACAACGCAGCCGTGGCTGTATCTCGATGTCGCGGTGGTCAAGAACAGCGAAGCCCAGCTCACCCGCCTCACCGTCCTGGTCGAGCAACTCGACGCCAATAACGCCGTGCTGGCTTCGCAGCGCGTGCCGATCGATGTCTCGGACATGGACGTACGGGGTCTCTCGAAGACCTACGGCCTCGAGGTGCGGCCCATGGCCGCGGGCGTCGAGGGCGTCCGCCTGGTAATCGAGCCCAACCCTTCGGAGGACACCTGGGGCGAGTTCCCGGAGCTGGACCGGGTGCGACCGAGGGGCCGTTAAACAGCGTCGAGACGGATTCGCGAGGGCGCGGCGAACCGCAACCCCGAAACCTCCCGCCGGCGGACCCGGCACGATCATCGGACGTGTCTACATACTCAAGTATGTAGTAAGCTACTAATCATGGCTCAAAAGATCATCGGCGTGACCGACCTGCAGCGGCACTTCAAGGCCGTGATCGACGAGGTGCGCGAAGAACGAGTCCCCTACGTGCTCACGCGCGGCAGCCGGCCCGAAGCCGTCATCTTGCCGTACGACGAGTACGTGCGCCTGGAGCAACTGGACGAGAAGGAGGTGGTTTTCCGCTTCGACCGGTTGCTCGACAGGATGCGGGCGCGTAACGAGGATCTGTCCAGCGAAGAAGTAGCGGAAGATGTGAGCCGGGCCCGCGCCGAGGCCCGCGGGCGCTAGTGTCCCACTTCGTAAATAGGGTGACGTTCGCCAGGCGGGAGTCACGGGTGAGCGCAAGGCGCGGCGAGGAGGCGATGCCTTGGGTATCGTCGACGAGGCGCAACGCTGCGATCGCGGGTGAATCCCGCCTGTCCAAGGGATGGCACCCTATTTACGACGTGGGACACTAACGCCGAGCGGATCGATGCGGGTCGTCGTCGACACCAACGTGATTATCAGCGGCTTGATCCGCCCTCGGGGAAAACCCGGTGCGATCATCCGGGCTCTGCGCGATCGCCGATTCATCGCTATCGTGTCCGCGCCTATGCTCGAGGAGCTCGCCGCGACGCTCGCTCGCCCATGGCTTCAAGCCAAATACGGCCTCGAGAGCGACGACGTTCGCGACTTCCTACGTCTTCTCGCCCTCCGCGCGGAACTCGTCGAGCCAACCTCGGAGATCCGTCGCTGTCGCGATGCTCGCGACGACATCTTCCTCGAAGCCGCGGTCGATGGCGACGCCGCCTATCTCGTGACCGGCGACGCCGACCTTCTGGCCATCGCCTCCATCGAGGGCGTGCACATCGTCACTCCCGGCCACCTTGTGGCAAAACTCGACTAAGCCAAACCGACCAACCACGGCACCCGAGCAGCCGGTCCCGGGCCCACCTCGGCGGCAACTCAGCCGAACAAGCCCCCAGCGGGCACAGAGCCCCGGCGGGCACGGAGCCGAACGGAGCCAGGCGGGCGCTGAGCCGGGCGAAGACAAGGCGCGCGCAGAGAGCGCGACCGGAGTCGTACCCCGCGTACGTCGAAGGTCGAGCGAACAAGCGCAACGCAGTATTCGCCCGGCTCAGCGCCCGCCTTCGCCTTCGACCAAGTGTTCGATGTCCTGCACCGCCTCCTCACACGTGATCGCCTGCCACGAGTTCAGGCACGCCAGGAGGTCGGTATTGCCCGCTTCAGCGCAGGGCTGACAGGTCGTCGGCGTTGCGGCGAGCAGCTCGTTCGGCATCTGCCGTGCGGCGTTGTAGGCCGCCGCCATGCGCTCCGCCCAGGCCGGGTCCAGGACATCGTCGCGCACGCTCGGGTAGTACGCCGCGTTGCCCTCTGTTTCCTTGAGGTGATCGACCGTGGTGGCCAGGCTCTGGCGCATCTGGGCGATGTTGGCGGGCGGTACCTGCGCCGCCACCGTCTTGACATAGCCGATCGCCGACTCCCAGAGCTCGTCGGGCGGCAAGGCGTTGCGCTCGCGAGCATATTGCTCCATGCGTGCCAGCGTCGCATCCCAGTCACCGGCGGCGTGTATCCAGGGTTGGGGAGGTTGGTGACAATCGGAGCACGCCTGCAGGTAGGCCCTCCCCTGCTGTGTATTCATCATCGGCAATTGCTGCGCCGACTGGGCCACGAGCGCACGGCGGTAGCGGTCCTTGACCTGCGCCTGCACGGCGGCGATGTCGGGGGTCTCCCCGCGAGAAAGCTGACCTTCGTAGAGCTGGTTGGCCTCTACGGCCTCGTCCATGCAGATGTTGCACATGGCGGAGTGCTGCGAACGGTGGCAGTCGATGACGCCCCCATGGCCGTAGAGCTCGCAGGGGCAATAGCACGGCAGGCCGGTAAGCAGCTCGGGACGCTCGTTCGCGACGGTGTAGGCGGCGACGATCTTGTTAAGGTGGTCGCGGGGCGGGAACTGCTTCTGCGGGGTCGCGGCGGGAGGATTCGCAGCCACCGGCGCGGTGGCGCTGCCCGCGGCGCTGGCGGCGTCTTCGGGTGCGGCGCCGCTTGCGCCGGAATCGGCCGCGGCCGCGGCGGAAGAACCGGCGGCGGTCGCGGAATCGGCGTCGTCCGCCGAGGGCCCGCCGCAGCCGGTCGCCACGAGGACGAGCACGAGGACGATCAACGGTGCGAGAGCCCGCGCCCATCCACGGGTCGAGCCGCTGCTCAGGCGTCCGCTCGAGCAACGAAACATGTCGAGCTTCGGTCCACAGGTCGGGCTATGGCCTACGTCACTTCGCATCAGTCATCCACCTCTTTCCAACTTCGCCTCAGGATTCGGCGGCCGAGTGACCGACTATATGCCGTGTCGGCGCCGGTTGCCTCCGCTTCTTCGATCGCGACGTCCATCGCGCCCATTTTCGAATCCAGATCGTCGGCGTAGTGCAGCGCCAGCGCCTCGCGCGTTGCCGGCCGCACGGGCGCCCCGTGCTCGTGAAGTCCGTGATGGCTGGCGAGCAGGTGCAGCACATGGTGCTTGAGCGGCGCCGGGAAACCATCGATCTCTTCCATTCGCGCCGCCAGCCAGTTGCTCTCGAGAAGCAGATGGCCGACCAGCCGCCCTTCTTCGGTGTATTCGAACGCTTGATCGTAGGAGAGCTCCCAGATCTTGCCCAGGTCGTGGAGGCACGCGCCGGTAATCAGCAGGTCGCGATCGAGCGAGGCGTAGTTGTCGGCAATCCGCCTCGCCAGGTTCACCACCGACAACGTGTGCTCGAGCAGGCCGCCGACGTAGGCGTGGTGCAGCACCACGCCTCCGGGCGCGCGGCGAAACTTCAAGGCCACGTCGGGATCGCCGAAGGTCGCCTTCAACAGCGCGCGGAGATGGTCGTTGTCGACACCGTCGACGATACCGATGAGCTCGGCGAACATTTCGTCGAGGTCACGCCCCGACGCGGGCAGGTAGTCGGAGGGATCGACCCGCCGAGCGTCCACCGGTTCGATGCGATCGGCCTTGATCTGGAGCCGACCCTGCCAGGTTTCCACGGAGCCGACAACGCGGACGTAGTCGCCCTCCTTGACCGTGCGCGCTGTATCGTCGGCGCCGTCCCACATGCGCGCCGAAATCGTGCCGCTCTTGTCGGAGAACTCCAGCGCCAGGTAGGGCTCGCCGTTCTGGCGGGTGCGCAGGTCGCACCGACGCAGCAGGAAGTTGCTGTCGAGACGCTCGCCGGCGCGTAGCTCGACGACGAAGCGCTTGGCGTCGCTACCGGGGAGTACGGGCTGGTCCAACCGGTGGCTCCTCATCCCACAGGCTAAGGAGATCGTCGAACTCGTCGGCATAGACCTCCAGGCCGGCGGTCTTGATCAGGTCGCCGGTGTACTCGTCGAGCTTCTCGCTCATCTTCTGGTTGTTCAGAAGATTGTCGATCCCGGCAGCAACCTCTTCGAGCGGCGGGGTCCGACCTTCCTTGCGGTCCATGAGCTGGATGATGTGGTAACCGAAGCGCCCTTCGATGACATCCGAGTAGCTCAACGGCGTGAGCGTCTCGATGACCGCCCGCACCTCGGGCTGAATGTCGTCCGGCGAGACCCAGCTCGCCGCCGCCGCGTCCTGCACGAGATCCTGCGGTCGCCGGTACTTGTTGCCGACCGCCGTAATCCCGACGCCTGCGCGCAGCTCGGTGAGGGCGTTGTCGGCGAGGTCGCGTTCCGCCTGGCGGTCGCCGGCGCCGAACACGAAGACAATCTGCTGGAACAGCACCTGCTCGGGCTCGGTGAACTGATCCTGGTTGGCCTCGTAGTAGGCGGCGACCTCTCGCTGCCCCACGAATACCTGACGCGAAATCTCCTGGAACATCATCTGCTGCTGCACCAGGCTGCTCTCCGCCTGCTCGCGCATCATCGCCTCGGTGAGGCCACTCTGCGCCAGCGCCTGGCGCCAGGCGTTGTCGTCGAGCAGGTCGTTCTCCTCACGAATGCGCATGATGGCGCGGTCGACCTGGTTGGGGTCGGCGACGATGCCGAGCTCCTCGGCCCGTTGCTCCATCATGACCTCTTCGACCATGCCCTTCATCAGCCCCATGCGGATCATCGGTAGCTGCGCCTCGATCTGCTCCTGCGGGATCTGACCGGCAACCAAACTGAGCTGCTCCGCCAGCCGCGCCTCGAACTCGCTGAAGAGAATCGCCTGGCCACTCACCCGCAGCAGGACGCGATCGATGACACCACGGTTGGGGTCCGGCAACTCCGGCTGAGGTGCCGCCGCGGTCTGCTGGGATGATGCCTGCGGGGCGGTAGCAGTCTGCCGGAACGACGCTTGCGGGGCCGCCGAAGCCGGCGGCACGAGGGCGGTCAGTCCGAGCACGAGGATGAGCGCCGCGCCAATGGCACGGGGCAAGTTTTGGCGAAGCAATTCAACCGGCTTCATTCGAGATACCTTGCGCGTGGGTGGGGATGTGCGCCGTCGCCTTCATGAGACGGCCAGGGCTGCTGGGAAGGCGCAAAACAGCAAAATTGAGGTTATCACGGGGGTGAGGGCGCCTGCACCTGCGGCAAGCTGTCGAGAACCGTCCGTAGCGCCGTGACGGGCGGCAGGTCATCGGCGGCGGCCCGCACGACCAGACGATCGGGGGGACGAATGCTCCAGCCCTCCTCGTCTTTGATACGGGCCATCAGGGCGCCCAGGTCCAGCGATGCTTCCTTGCCGATGCGCAGCTCGAAGCTGCGGCCGACGCGATCGGCCGAGAGGATGCCCAACGCCTCGGCCTCGAGGCGCAGCTCGGCGTAGGCGAAGAGCTCTTCCACGGCCCGCGGCTGCGCGCCGTAACGGTCGCGCACTTCCTCGCGAAGGGCCTCGAGCTGGGCGCGGTCGCGCACCGAAGCCAATCGCTTGGCCACCATAAGGCGCTGCAGCGGATCCTCGACGTAGTCGACGGGGATGGCGAAGCCCACGCCCAGATTGAGCTGCGCGCGCGCCTCGGAAGGAGTCGGCTGCCCTTCCAGCTCGTGCACGGCTTCTTCGAGCAGGCGCGCGTACATCTCGAACCCGACAGCGGCCATATGGCCGTGCTGGCGCTCTCCCAGCAGCGAGCCGGCGCCGCGGATCTCCAGGTCGAGCGCCGCGAGGCGGAAGCCGGAGCCCAGGTCGGCGAACTCCTGGATCGCCCGCAGGCGCTTGCGCGCTACATCCGAGAGCGTGTCCGGCGGCGGAATCATCAGGTAGGCACTGGCGCGCCGATCGGAGCGGCCGATGCGGCCGCGAAGCTGATAGAGCTGCGCCAGGCCGAACTTGTCCGCCCGGTTGATGATCATGGTGTTGGCCAGAGGGATGTCGAGCCCGTTTTCGATGATCGTCGTGCTCACCAGCACGTCGGCTTCGTGGCGAACGAAGGCGAGCATGACGCGCTCGAGCTCGTGCTCGGGGAGCTGGCCGTGACCTACCCGGAAGCGCGCCTCCGGCACTAGCGCGCGCAGCGACTCGACCATCGAATGGATGGTCTCGACACGGTTGTGGACGAAGTAGATTTGGCCGTCGCGGGAGAGCTCGGCACGAATGGCCGAGGCGATGACCTCCGGGTCGTACACCATCACGTGCGTGGCCACGGCAAAACGATCTCGCGGCGGGCTCTCGATGACGCTGAGGTCGCGCACGCCGATCAGCGACATCTGCAACGTGCGTGGAATCGGCGTCGCCGTCATCGACAGGACATCGACGTGGCGCTTGAGCTGTTTGAGTCGCTCCTTGTGCTGCACGCCGAAGCGCTGTTCCTCGTCGACGACCAGCAGCCCGAGATCCTTGAACTGCACATCCTTCGAAAGGATCCGATGCGTGCCGACGACAATGTCGACGCTGCCGTCGGCGGCGCCCGTCAGGACCTCCTTTTGCTCCGTGTCGGTGCGGAAGCGAGACAACAGCTCGATCTTCACCGGAAAGGCCTCGAGGCGCTCGCCGAAGGTGATCGAGTGCTGGTGCGCAAGCACCGTCGTGGGCGCCAGCACCGCAACCTGCTTGCCGTCCATCACCGCCTTGAAGGCCGCCCGCATGGCGACCTCGGTCTTGCCGTAGCCGACGTCGCCGCACAGCAGCCGGTCCATGGGCTTGGGCGCTTCCATGTCGGCCTTGATCTCGGCGATGGCCGTGAGTTGATCGGGCGTCTCCTCGAACTCGAAGGCGTCCTCCATCTCATGCTGCCAGGGAGTGTCTTCGCCGTACACGTGGCCCTTGATGCTCTTGCGCGCCGCGTACAGCTCGAGGAGCTCGCTCGCCATCTCGCGCAGCTCTTTCTTGACGCGATCCTTGACGTTGCCCCACGCGGTGCCGCCGAGCTTGTCGAGCTTGGGCTCGCTGCCCTCCACACCGTGGTAGCGCTGCACCAGGTGAAGCTGCTCCATCGGCAGATAGAGCCTCGCCTCGCCTCGATAGTGGATCTCCATGAGCTCGCGCGACTCGCCGCTGATGTCGAGCGTGCGTACGGCAATGAACTTGCCGACGCCGTGCTCGACGTGCACCACCGCGTCGCCGGGCGCGAGGTTGCGGAAGTCGGCGCGGAACGCATCCCCATGAAAACGCCGCCTGCGGCCACGCACGCGCGTGCGCCCGAATACTTCGCTGTCGGTACCCAGCCAGAGGTTCTGATCGGGCAACCGAAAGCCGGCCGAGAGGTCGGCGCAGATGACCCAGCACGTGCCGGGTGCCATCTCCTCCCGCGGGGACACCGCCTCGTCGGTGACCGATCCCTCCAACGAGAGGGCGACGGGAATGTCGTACTCCTCCAGCACCTCGGCGAGCCGCTGCGCCGACCCCGGGCGGCTCATCGCCAGGCACACGCGCTCGCCGGCCGCCATCGACTTCGCGACCACGTCCGCAAGGTCGGCCATGCGGCCCTGAAAGGTGGGGGACGGTTGCGCCATGATGCGGAGGGCGCCGTCGGCGGCCGACGTGATCGGCTCGGCGACGGCTTCCACATCGGTGGTGGTCGCCAGCTCCCGCATCAGCAAGCGGCCGCCGGAAGCTGCGCCTCGGTGAAGGCCGTCGTCGAGCGGGCAATAGAGGTCTTCGGGAATCCCAGCGTCGCGGCCGTCGGCCAGCGCCCGATGGTAGTGCTCGTCGAGGTGCTCCGACCACGTTGCCTCTTCGGCGGCGAAGGATTCGGGCTCGATCTCCACCCAGAGGGGATCGTCGAGGTAATTCGCCAGCGTGGCATCACGCCGTCGGTCGCGCGGGTCGCTCGCCGCAGCTTCGGCGTCCGTGGGCGGTAGGTCAACCGGTTCGGCGATCTCGCCGGCGATCGAGGCGGCGAGATCGAAATGCTCGCGCGCCGGCGGCAACTCGACCGAATCCACCGCCCGCATTGAGCGCTGATCGCGGGGATTGAACTCGCGCACCGATTCCACCTCGTCGCCGAAATACTCGATGCGGATGGGGTGCTCTCGGGTCGGTGGAAACACGTCCACGATGCCGCCTCGCACGGCGATCTCACCGAGCGATTCGACCAGTGAGTGCCGCCGATAACCGGCCGCAACCAACGCGGCCACGAGCTCGGCCGGCGGCAGCTCGTCGCCCGGCGCCACCCTCAGGGTGCTGCCGAGAAACCGGTCGCGCGGCTGCAGCCTCTCGAGCCAGGAGAGCATCGGCGCGAGAACGATGTCGACGCGGCCGCCGGCGCAACGATCCAGCGTCTGGATTCGCTCGCGGATGTGATCCGGATGGGGGGTCAGCGTGCCGTAAGGGTCGACTCCCAGCGGTGGAAACGCCACCACGCCGGCATGACCGTCTCGCACGGGATGAAAGGCGCGCAGGTCGAGCAACATGGCCTCGCGGTCGACGCCCTGGGGAAGCACCACCGCGAGGGGGCGACCAACCGCCTGCTGGAGCTGCGAGAGCAGGGCCGCGCGGTAGCTATCCGTGGGGCCCTCGATGACGACGGTCTCTCGTTCCCCGAGCGAACGCACCGAGGCCGCAAAACCGGGGTGCTGCGAGACGATCTCCCTGACGAAATCAAGCATGACCTCAGCCGGCGTCGGTGCCGCCGATTTTCTTCCAACTGATACCGCCGACGAAGCTCCAGCTATGCGGCAGGCGTGCCACGCCGGTATCGCCGATGGCCGAGGTGGTGCGGAAGCGCACGAGGCCTCGCTGGTAATCGTAGGGGTGGCCGTCGATGCGGTGCACGGCGAGGTCGAGGTAATAGGTGCCCTCGATCAGGTTGAGCTCGGCGATGTCGATGAGGACCTCGGCCTCGCCCTCGAGTCGGGCCGCTTCGAAGCGTTCGATGTCGGTGTTGGTGCCGTAGCAGCAAACCCCGTCGGTGTTGAAGATGCCGATGCCCACGGCGAAGTCATCGACCGGTTTCGTCGCCTGCAGCGACAACTCCAACCTCATCGGCGCGCCGCAGGTGAAGACGTAGCGCTGTTCGCCCTCGGCGTCGAGCAATCGCACGCCGGCGATGACGACCTCATGGCTCCCCCAGCGGCCGACGTCGTAGGGCGCGTCGCCGTTGGTGTCATCGCGATCCGCCTCGGCACCTTCCGGCGCGGCGATTGACGACGCCGGCGGTTCGGCTTCCGCTTCGGCGCTCGGCGTCTCGGCGATACGGCGCTCGTGTCCGGCGGCGAGCTCGCCCTCCTCCTTGTGGGCTACCCACTGCAGATATGAATCGATAACGCGGGGCGGATCGCCCGCGGCCTCCACCGCGCCGTCCTTCATCCACACCGCGCGGTCGCACAGGCGCCGCACCGACTCGAGCCCGTGGCTCACCAGCAGAATCGTCTTTCCGCGCCGCTTGAATGCCGCGATCTTGTCCAGGCACTTGTGGACGAACGCCTCGTCGCCCACCGCCAGCACCTCGTCGATGAGTAACACATCGGGGTCGATGTGAATCGCGATGGAGAAGCCCAGGCGCATGTACATGCCCGACGAGTAGTTCTTCACCGGCGCCTCGATGAAATCCTCGAGCTCGGCGAACTCGACGATATCGTCGAAGCGCTCGGCCACCTCGCGGCGCGATAGCCCCAGCATGATGCCGTTGATGAAGACGTTCTCCCGACCGGAGATCTCCGGATGGAAGCCGGCGCCGAGCTCGATGAGCGCCGAGATCTTGCCGTCGACGGCAACTCTTCCCGTCGTCGGCTTGGTGGTGCCGGCGATGATCTTCAGGAGCGTGCTCTTGCCGGCGCCGTTGGAGCCAATGACGCCGAGGGTCTCGCCGCGTCTGATCTCGAGGTTGACGTCGTTGAGCGCGGTGAAAACGTCGCTGGGCGACAGGGCCTTGAACAGGTCGCCGCCGAGGATGGCGCTCTTGAGCGTCAGGAACCGGTGCGCGTGGGCCGCCTTGCGGTATTGCTTGCTGACGTTCTGGACGCGTACGACCGCTGCCCCGGCTGCGTCTGATCGCCTGCCCATCACACTTCCTCCGGGAAGGAGTCGCGCAGGCGATCGAAGAACCAGTAGCCCACCCAGAGGATCACGAACGCCACGGCGAGTGTCACGGGTAGTCGTTTCCAGTTGACCAGTGTCCCCTCGAAGATCGACAGGTGGTAGCCGTCCATGATGTGGGTCATGGGGTTGAGGTCGAGAAATGCGGCGACCGCCTTGCTCACCCGTCCGGCGTCCTCGGCCGCGGCCAATCCCTGGAGAAACGTGCGGGAATAGATGATCGGCGTCAAGAAGAACCACAAGGTGAGGGCATTGGCGAGGATGTCACGAATGTCCCGGAAGTGGACCGCCAGCGCCGCCAGAATCAGCCCCAGTCCGAGCGACAGAATCAGCTGGGTGAAAATCACCAACGGCAGCCACAGGAAGTGCACGCTCAGCCCTTCGGGCTTGAACATGAGCCAGAACGCCAAGTAGATGGGAAGCCCGAGTAAGTAGTGGACGCCGTTGGCCAGCACGCTGACGATCGGAAGCACCTCGGCCGGGAAAATCAGCTTCTTGATCAGGTTGCCGCCGGCGATGAGCGAGTTGGTGGCGTCCGTCAGCGACGCAGCGAACCACGTCCACGGCAGCAGGCCGCAGAACAAGAACAGGGCATAGGGCTGCACATCCGCGGCCTGGGACGGCTCGAAGATCGTGGTGAACACGATCGTGTACACCGTCAGCAGCAGCAGCGGATTCAGAAACGACCACAGGTACCCGCCTACGGACCCGCGGTAGCGAGCCTTGAGCTCGCGCAGGACCAGACTCTGGATCAGTACGCGGTGCCGGAAGATATTGCTGAGGCCATGGTGCATCTGTGGATATTACTGTGGATTACCGGTGGGAAGGTCGGTGCAAAAGGGTCGCATAACCCTGTGCATCCGGCGTGGGAAAACTGTCGATCATACGCGGATAAGCCTGTTCATCAACGGTTGAAAACGTGCTGCGGAGCGAAGAAATCATGTGGATTTCCGACCGAAAACCGTCCGTGCGCGGTGGAAAACCGCCTGCTGGCTGTGCAAAACCCGTACAAACCCAGCCTCACGGGTCCGGCTTCGGCAACAACCCTGTGTAGATCGCGTGCAAAACTCGCGGCGCCGTTGTGCAAAGAGCGTGGGCGAAGTGTGCACGCGGGCGCGCGGGCTGTGGAATCGCTGTGCAAAGCGGCGTTCGCCCCCCCGAAGATCCCCGGCGATCGGTGCCCGAGCCCGGTGGCTCCGGCGGACCGGTGTGAGTCCGGCGGAGCCTATTGATCGCCGACGGGAACGTTGGCTTCGACGACGAACGGAATCCCCTGGCCGTTCCGGATCTCGATCATGCGGTGGAACTTGCGGGCGTTGCCGTCCTCATCGAACGTGGTCTCGCCGGCCGCTCCGGGAAACGGGTTCATGGCGTTCAAGTAGAAGGAGATGCCGTCAGCCCGATAGCCCTCCTGCTCGATCGCCTGAACCAGAATCATCACCGCGTCGTAGCCGTGGGCGGCGTAGACGTCGAAACCCTCGCCGAACTTCGAACGGAAACCCTGGATGAACGCCCGTACGTTCTCGCTGTCGCCCTCCGGGTCGAACGCCGGAGTCGGGAACACCAAACCCTCGACCGCCTCCGCGCCATCCGCGACCAGCTCTTCCGGCAGGATCGCTCCGGTGCCGAACAGCGGAAGCTCGATCCCGGCGGCACGGATGGCCTGGGCGGCCCGCGCGGTCTCCGACGAGTACCCCGCGATGTAGATGCCTTCGGCTTCGGTGTCGACCATCTCATGCACGTTGGCGCTCACGTCGGCCGCTTCCGCGGGAAACGACACCTGCACTCCCAGGCGCCCGCCGAGCATGCGGAAACGCTCGATGAAGGCGCGCTTGATGCCGAGGCCGAACTCGCTCTGGCTGGAGATGATGTCGACCTCGTGCAGGCCGGCCACGTTGTAGATGTGGTTGGCCATGTTGATGGCCTCGAGCTCGTCGCTGGGGAAGTTGCGATAGATGAAGCTTCCCTTGTCGCTGAGCTGGGGTGTCGACGACGACGGCGAGATCAGCACGACCTCCGACTGCTGGAAGAGATCTGCGATCGCCAGCGTCACGTCGCTGCTGTCGGAGCCGATCACGGCCGGGATCCCCATGCCGATGAGCGCTTGCGCTTCCTGCAGGCCGACTTGCGGGTCGCTCTGGGCGTCTCGGATCTCGACGCTCAGCGGAACCTGTGTGCCGGCGCCGCCGACGTCGACGCCGCCGGCGGCGTTCACCTCGTCGACGGCCACCTGGATTCCCTTCTGGATCGACTCGCCATACGACGCGGCAGAGCCCTGGAGCGAGATGATCGCACCCAGCTGCACTTCCGACGGCCCACTGCAGCCGACCATGGCTGCCGCGGCGATCAACAGGACGGCCCAGCGACCGCGCATCTTCATGGCTCTCTTCCTCCCTCTCGAGGACAACCGGTCAGTTTTCGGTTGTCTCTCCTCTGGCGGCTTGCAAGCGCACCGTGGAACGTCGTAATGCTTCGAGTGTTTCCTCGATGTCGGTGTCGTCGTCGGGGTGCTCGAGGCGCTCTCGCGAGCGATCGAACGCCGCCTGCGCTCGTTTCACGTCGATTTCCTGTGACGCCTCGGCCGTTTGCGCGAGCACGATGACCCGGTCGGGAAGTACCTCGACCAGCCCTTCCGAAACGGAGAGCTCGGACCACTCACCGCTACCGGCGACACGGTAGCGCAAAACGCCGGTGCCGACGCCGGCGATCATGCGAACGTGGCTCGGCAGCACGCCGAACTCGCCGTCGACGCCGGGGGCACGAACGCTGTCAACCGTTTCCGATACGAGTTGCTTTTCGGGCGTGACGATCTCGAGGAGGAAGTCGGACGCAATGCCGCTGTCGTGACCGGTTTCGGCCATGTCTATTACTCCGCTTCGACCGCGTGTTCGGTTGTGGCGACCTCGCCGCTTTCGGCGACGGCGCCCGCCTCGGCAATGGCCTCACGCACCTCTGCGGTCTGACCCGCCGCGTCGGCCATCTTCTCGGCCTTCTCTCGTGCCTCCTCAATACTACCCACCATGAGGAACGCTTGCTCGGGAAGATCGTCGTGCTTGCCGTCGATAATCTCCTGGAAGCTGCGGATGGTGTCCTCGAGGCTGACGTACCTTCCGGACATGCCGGTGAAGTTTTCCGCCACGAAAAACGGCTGCGACAGGAAGCGCTGCACGCGCCGGGCGCGATTGACGGTGAGCTTGTCTTCGTCGGAGAGCTCCTCCATGCCGAGAATGGCGATGATGTCCTGCAGGTCCTTGTAACGCTGCAGGATGCGTCGCACCTCGCGCGCCACCTGGTAGTGCTCCGCGCTGATGACGCGCGGGTCGATGAGCTGCGAGGTCGAGTCGAGGGGATCGACCGCGGGGTAGATGCCGATCTCCGTAAGCGCACGCGCCAGGTTCACGTTGGCGTCCAGGTGGGCGAATGTCGTCGCCGGGGCGGGATCCGTGAAGTCGTCCGCCGGCACGTAGATGGCCTGGATCGAGGTAACCGATCCGGTTTTCGTCGCCGTGATGCGCTCTTGCAGCTCGCCGAGCTCGGTGGCCAGGTTGGGCTGATAGCCGACCGCCGAGGGCATGCGTCCGAGGAGCGCCGAGACTTCCGAGCCCGCCTGGGTGAACCGGAAGATGTTGTCGATGAACAGCAGCACGTCCTGGCCACCCTGGTCGCGGAAGTACTCCGCCACCGTGACGCCGGTCAGCGCCACGCGCAAGCGGGCGCCGGGAGGCTCCGTCATCTGCCCGTAGATGAGCGCCGTCTGGCTGATAACGCCGGACTCCTTCATCTCGAGCCACAGGTCGTTGCCCTCGCGCGTGCGCTCGCCGACGCCGGCGAAGACCGAGTAGCCGCCATGCTGCTTGGCAACGTTATTGATCAGCTCCATGATGAGCACGGTCTTGCCGACACCCGCGCCACCGAAGAAACCGATCTTGCCGCCCTTCTTGAACGGCACCAACAGGTCGACGACCTTGATGCCGGTCTCGAACTGCACCGTCTCGGTGGCCTGCTCGGCGAACGACGGCGCGTGGCGATGGATCGGCCAGCGCTCGGCGGCTTCGACCGGGCCGAGGCCGTCGACCGGCTCGCCGACCACGTTGAGAACGCGTCCGAGCGTTCCGTCGCCCACCGGCGTGGAGATCGGGCCACCGGTATCGACCGCATCCATGCCGCGCACCAAACCGTCTGTTGTATGCATCGACACGCAACGCACCCGATTCTCACCGAGGTGCTGCGCGACCTCGACGATGATGTCGATCTTGTCCGACGACAGCACGGCGTCGTCTTTGATTTGCAGGGCCTGGTAGATCGGCGGCAGGTCTTTCGAGGGAAACTCGACGTCGACCACCGGGCCGACGACCGTCAGCACCTTGCCGACTAGTTGCGTGGCGCTCGTTTGCTCAGCGTTCGACATAGTTCTTCTCCTACTTCTGCGCTTCGGCTCCGCCGACGACTTCGAGGATCTCGGTGGTGATCTCCTCCTGGCGGATCTTGTTCATGGTCAAAGTGAGGTCTTCGATCAGATCGTCGGCGTTGCGGGAGGCGTTCTCCATCGCCGTCATGCGAGCGGCGTGCTCGGCCGCAATCGACTCCAGCATGGCGCGGAACACCTGCACACGCGGGTGGCCGGGGAGCGCTCTCCCGAGCAGTGTTTCCGGATCGGGGTCATAGATGTAGTCGACCAGCTCGACGGGCTCGAGGCTGGCGGCTTCTTCCGCTGCCTGCTTCCCTTCGCTCCAGGCGCTGCTACGTGTGCCCAGCCCACTGAAGCCTTCGATACCCTCGAGGAACTTCAGGTCGCCGCCCGTCTGTTGCTCGGCAACGATGCGCGCGGCCTCGCGCGCCGTGAGCTTGTTGTCCGGAAGGTGCAGCCCGACGATGGGCAGCAGGGGTTCAACGACGACTTGCTGGCGGATCACGGACTTGAATTCGTTGTAGATGACGTAGACGGCGTCGGTGCGCTCGCTGGTGAACTCCTCGATGAGGTAATCGGCCACCACGGCCGCGTCGGCGAAGGTCACGTTGTCGAGGTAATCGACCCAGTACTGGCCGATCGTCCAGTCCTGCTTGCGGTAGAAGTCGTAGCCCTTGCGACCGACCAGAGCCAGTTGTACGGCCTGGTCCTGCCAGCTGTGCAGCGCGGTGTCGGCGCGACGCGCGATGTTGGCGTTGAACGAGCCGCACAAGCCCTTGTCGGAGGTCAGCACGAGAACGGTGACGTGCTGCTCGCGCTCGGCCTGGCGAAACAGCGGATGGTTGCGATTCTCGGTGCGCTCGGCGAGACCGTTGATGACCTCCCACGCCTTGTCGCTGAACGGTCGCGAGTTGATGATCCGCTCCTGCGTGCGGCGCAGCTTCGCCGCGGCCACCATGCGCATGGCGCGGGTGATCTGCCGGATGTTCTTTACCGAGCGAACGCGGCGTCTCAGGTCGAGTAGTGTTGCCATTCCCTGGCCCTCAATGGGTTAGAGCGATGCGGTGTCGAACGCTTACACCTTGTCCTCGACGGCTGCCACGGCGGCGGCATCCTCGGCGGCCGTCATCTCCTCGGCCGCTTCCGATCCAGCCGTCAGATCGGCCTGAGCCTTGAATTCGTCGATTACCTTGCGCACGCGAGCCTCGAGAGCTTCGTCGACCTTGCCGGCAGCCTCGATGTCGTCCCAAAGCGGCGGATCGTTGACGTCGATGAAGCCGTACAGGCCTACCTCGAAATCGCCCACCGAAGCGACCGCGACATCGTCGAGAAATCCACTGGTGCCGGCAAAGATGATGACGATCTGCTTGGCGACGCGCAGCGGCTGGAACTGATCCTGCTTGAGGATCTCGGTCAGGCGCTCGCCGCGCGCGAGTTGCTTCTGCGTGGAAACGTCGAGGTCGGAGCCGAACTGAGCGAAGGCGGCGAGCTCGCGAAACTGCGCCAGCTCGAGTCGCAGGGAACCGGCGACCTGCTTCATCGCCTTGATCTGCGCCGCGCCACCGACACGCGAGACCGAGAGTCCGGCGTTCACCGCCGGCCGCACGCCCTGATGAAACAGGTCCGTCTCGAGGTAGATCTGACCGTCGGTGATCGAGATGACGTTGGTCGGGATATACGCCGAAACGTCGCCCGCCTTGGTTTCGATGACCGGAAGGGCCGTGAGCGAACCGGCGCCGAGCTCGTCGTTCACCTTGGCGGCACGCTCCAGCAAGCGCGAGTGCAGGAAAAAGACGTCGCCCGGGTAGGCCTCGCGGCCGGGCGGGCGCCTCAGCAGGAGCGACATCTCGCGGTAGGCGTTGGCGTGTTTGGAGAGGTCGTCGTAAATGACCAGCGCGTGCTTGCCGTTGTCGCGGAACCACTCGCCCATCGCGCAACCGGCGAACGGTGCCAACCACTGCACCGCCGCGGGGGTGGAAGCGGCGGCATCCACGACGATGGTGTAGTCGAGCGCGCCGGCGTTCTTGAGCTCCTCGACGGCGCGAGCGACGGTCGATTCCTTTTGCCCGATGGCGACGTAGATGCAATAGACGTCGGTGTTCTTCTGATTGATGATCGCATCGAGCGCGACCGCCGTCTTGCCGGTCTGCCGGTCGCCGATGATGAGCTCGCGCTGACCGCGGCCGATGGGAATCATCGAGTCGATCGACTTGATACCGGTTTGCAGAGGCTCCGAAACAGGCTGCCGCGCGACGACGCCCGGCGCGATGCGCTCGGTGGCGCCGAACTCGGTGGCCTCGATCGGACCCAATCCGTCGATCGGCTCTCCCAGAGGCGTGACGACGCGGCCCAGGAGCGACTCCCCGATCGGCACCTGGACAACACGGCCGGTGCGCTTGACGGTATCGCCCTGCTTGACGGCTGTCGCCTCGCTCAGCAACACGGCGCCGACGTTGTCCTCATCGAGGTTGAGCGCCACGCCGAAGACCCCGCCCGGAAACTCGACGAGCTCGAGCGCCATGCACCGCTCGAGGCCGTAAATGCGGGCGACACCGTCGCCCACGGAGATGACCGTGCCGACTTCCTGGACGTCGATCTCGGTTTCAAAGCCGGCGATCTGTTGCCGGATGATGCTCGAGATTTCTTCGGCCTTGATCTGCATCTAATCGGTTCCTTGTGCTGTTTTTAGGATGAGCCCAACCGCTCGCGCATCCGTTCGAGATAGCCCTTCACACTGCCGTCATACACGGTGTCGCCGATTCGGGTCACGACTCCGCCCAACAGCTCCGGGTCGGTATGGCGGGAAAGACGCACTTCCCCGCCGCACGCCTGACGCAGACTGGTTTCGAGCTCGGCCACTTGCCCGGGGTTCAGCGGCACCGACGTGGTGATCTGTGCGGTGACCACGCCCAGGTGCTCGTCGACAAGCTCGCCGTAGACCTTCGCGATGAGCGAGATATGGTCGAGACGCTGCTTCTCGGCGAGTAGGTCAACGAAGCGTCGCGTCACCGCGTCGAGACCTATGGTTTCCGATATTCTCCCTAATACTGCCGCTTTTTCCGATGCCGGGATCGCTGGATTGACGATCAACAGCTTCAGGCCGTTGTGGCCGTCGATGAGCTCGGCCAGCGCCGCGAGCTGCTCGCCGACCTCTCGTTCCTTGCCCGGCGCGAGCTCGCCGACAGCTTCGAGGTGGCCCTTGGCGTATCGGCGGGCGACTGTGTGACTCAGCATCTCGCGTCCTCCCTCAAGCCATGCTCGGGCCGAGTCGCGAGAGGTACTCGCGAATCAGGCGATCCTGGTCGTCCGCGGTGAGGTGCTCGGCGAGGTTCTTCTCCGCCAGGCTGATCGCCAGGTCGGCAACGAACGCCCGAAGCTGTCTCTGCGCGGTGACGCGCTCTTGATTGACTTCACGCCGCGCCACTTCGAGGACCTTCGCCGTCTGCGCCTTGCCATCGTCCAGAGAACGAATCGTTTCACGTTCCGCATCGGTTCGGGCATCGGCAGCGAGCGCGGCCACTTCTTCGGAGATCTTGGCTAATCGCTGCTCGGAATCGACGAGCATCTGCGCCGCTTCCTGCTTCTGTTCCGCTGCCAGGTCGCGCGCCTCGATGATGCCGGCGGCGCGCTGCACGAAGATCGTCTGCAAACCGGGGAACGAGAAGATGTCCTGTACGGCCGGCGGCGGGATCACCAGCATCCAGTAGAGCAGGCCGGAGAGCATAATGAAGTTGATCCACTTGGCCGGCCAGTAATACCAGGCCTTGGGCTCGGCGGCGTGCTCCTCCTCTTCAGCGTGCTGGTCGGCGGCGGCATGGTCCTCACCCTCTTGCGGGGCCACCTGCTCTTCGCCCTCTTGTGAAGTCGCGTGCTCCTGCTCGGGCTCCTGCACCAGAGCCGGAACGCCGGCTTGGGCGCCGTCGATGGGAACAAGAACGATCAGGAAGGCGGCCGCAAGGGCGACACCGAGCAGTCGGAGCGCGAAAGAGTGGGCACGCATCAGGCATCGCCTCCGTCGCTGCTGACCGCTTTCCCGAGGACGCGGTCGGCAATCATCTTGGAAAGGCGCTCGGCCTCGGCCTCGAGGTCGCCGCGCGCCGTCTCGACGTCGGCGGCAATTTCTTCGCGAGCCTTGTCGACAACCTCATGCGCCTGCTGGCGGGCTTCGGTCATCAGGGCGTCGCGCTGCGCGCGGCCGGCTCTCGCCGAAGCATCGCGTATCTCGAACGCTTCCCGCCTGGCGTCTTTGAGCCGCTGCTCGATCTCGTCGAGGCGTCGTTCCTGCACCGCGCGGGCTTCGTCGAGCTCGTCCTTCGCTTCCTTCGTGCGTCGCGCGCGCTCATCGATGATGCCGCGCAACGGTTTGAAGAGAAACTGGTTCAGGACAAGCGTCAGCACGATCACCGCGGATGCAACGGACAGAATCGTGGGTAAGTGAGGAAAATTCTCCATGGCGAATCAGGTCGTGGTCGGCGTGGAGGGTGGGAACCGCACGGAGCGTGTCAGAACCGAATGGTCTTGAAGGTAGGAGTAGGTGACGGCGGAAGGTCCGGTTTTCGCGTTGGCGCTTTTCCGGTTGTATGTCTCGACGACGCTACTTAAAAACCGGCGAGAGCCTCGGTGAATCGATCGACGATCTGCGCTTGTGTCGCCGCGCCACCGACGGATTCTATCAGTCACCCCGAAGACTGAGCAAGCAAGCCGAAGGCCCCTCAAACGGGCCTTTGTCGCGGGGTTCGGGGGCTCGGGATTTGCGGCGGGTGCGAGGGTTGTGGCAGGAGCTTCGTGTCGTGTGGACGGGAGCTTTGTTGCGAGGCGGGTCGGGGCGGTGCAGCGATGCCCTTAGGCGTGAGGTGCGGGCTCTCGAGCGGCTTCGCCGCGTCTGTGGTTCGCAGTACACGCTACAGGACATCACTGCCCCCACCCGACCCTCTGCAAGGTTCCGCCAAGACGGAGCTCCCTGCCCAAACGCACCAACCCGACGACCCTGCTGCCCTGAGATAGCCATGCCACCTACCGCCGTCCGCCGGAGGTATCGGCGGGCAGCATAGGCGGCCGAGCGCGAGCGCCTGGCGCCAGGCAGCCGCTTCTGTGACCCGCTGAACGCCCGCTGCCCGCCGACACCTCCGGCCCGGCCGAATGAGTACGGAGTAACCGCTCAGGCACCGGCAGCGAGACGATGTCGAGGCCTCGGCATCCCCCGACAGCCGGCTCCCGCCGTCTTCCGGCTCGGGGGAGAATTCTCCGGTGCCCGCGCGTTCAGCGTGTCTGCACGGGTCCTGCCTTGCTTCATGCACT
>CAYSHI010000245.1:0-23562 GCA_964430745.1 uncultured Acidobacteriota bacterium
CCGCTCACCTCGTCGGACATCAGAAGCACCGGGACCCGGTACTTTTCCGACAGGTTGAACGCGGTTACGGTCAGATCGAAGCAATCCTGCGGTGAGGCAGGGCAGAGAGCGATGATCTCGTAGTCGCCGTGCGACCCCCAGCGTGCCTGCATCATGTCGGCCTGCCCGGTCAGCGTCGGCAGCCCGGTCGAGGGTCCGCCACGCTGCACGTTGACCAGCACGCAGGGAGTCTCGAGCATGACGCCGAGACCGAAGTTTTCCATCATCAGGCTGAAGCCCGGCCCTGAGGTCGAGGACATCGACTTGGCACCGGCCCACGATGCCCCCAGGATGGCGTTCATCGAGGCGAGCTCGTCTTCCATCTGGATGTACACGCCGCCCACCTCCGGAAGCCGCTCGGCCATCCGCTCGGCCACCTCGGTGGCCGGCGTGATCGGGTAACCGCCGAAAAAGGTGCAGCCGGCGGCCAGCGCGCCCTCCGCGGCTGCAATGTCGCCGTTCATGAAGTGCTCCCCGGTCAGGACTCTCGGGCGGCGCTCTCTCATGCGCGCACCTCCGCGACCGGAAGCTCGCGCGCCCGAGCGAGCTCCACAATGTCCAGGGAGTAGATCGAGAACTCGGGGCACAGCAGCTCACAGAGCTTGCAGTTGACGCACTCGGCGCCTTCCACTACAGCGGGGTAGTGGTAGCCCTTGACGTTGAACTCTTCGGACATCTCGAGGATGTCCGTGGGGCAAAAATCCGTGCAAAAGCCACATCCCTTGCAGCGGTCGGCAACAATGAAGACCTGCCCGCGCGGGACGTCGACCTTGTCTGCATCAAGTGGTCTTCGCCAAAGGTCCATTCGGATGCTCCGTGATTTCTCCGCGCTGCCCGTGCCTTCGAGCGACAGCGAACAGCAGCGCAATACGACGTCGTGAGTCAGAGGCTCATGCGGTGCCGTGTGTTCCGAAGGTCTGGTCCTCCTCCTCGGGTGCGTAGGGCCACCACGCGGCGGCCAGTTCGACGACGTCACGAACTTCGATTCCCGGCGCATCGAGCTTGTCGATGCTTTCTTCGAATGTCTGGATGCAATAGGGGCACGGCGTGGCGATGACCTGGGCACCGAGCTTCATCGCCTCGATGACGCGCTCGTCGGCGAAACCCTTGCCCGGATCCTCCTCGAGCCAGGTACGCGCTCCACCGCCGCCGCAGCACACCGCCTCTTCGCGCGATTCCTCGAACTCCATCAATTCGAGGCCCTTCATCGCTCCCAATACCCGACGAGGGGCGTCATACAAAGCGTGGTGCCGGCCGATGTAACACGGATCGTGATACACGACACGGCGTTTTTCGGTGGGGTCGCGTTCGAACCGCAGGCGGTCGTATTGGAGAAGCTGGTCGAGGAACTCGGTGGCGTGGAAAACGCGGAAGGAATCTCCGTACTTCGGGTAGATCCGCTCGAACACGTCGTAGTCGAAGGGGCTCGTGGCAACAATCTCGCGAATGCCGCACTTGTGCAGCGTGTCGAGATTGCCCTCGACGAGCTTCTCCAGATACGGCTCGGCCCCGAGCATGCGTGCGACGGCGCCGGAATCGGGTTCCTCGTCAAAAACCGCGAAGCGGATGTCGCAGCCGTCCAGGACGCAAGCAAAGGCGCGTCCGATGCGCTGCAGCCGCTGCGAAAATGACGTGGCGGAGCCGAAGTACACCAGGCAGCATTCCTTCGAGCCGACAGGCTTGGCCTCGAGCTCCTTGGCCCACCGGCGGCGCAGCGAAACCGGCACGCCGTCGGGGTTGCCGTCGAGCTGCAAGTTCTCGACGATCTCGTTGAGGACGGGCGGATTGCGTCCCTCGTCGTAGGCGAGGGTGCGCAGGCCGACGATCAGGTCGGCGGTCTGAACTCCCTGCGGGCAGACCGTTGCGCACGATGCGCACGTGGCGCAGTGCCAGAGCGCCGACTCCAGCTCGGGATCGGCATCCGGTCCGCGTTGGGCGTTCTGCAGCAGCTCCCACATGTCGGGTCCTTCTGACTCGAAGAGCCCCCAACGACACGAAACCGTGCAGTTGCCGCAACTGCGACACACGTCCGCCGCGCCACCCGTGAGCCCAACGATTCGTTCCCAGCGGGCCTCATCGTTGACGATGGGCTGGGCGCTGCTCATAGCAGCCTCCTTCTTCGCTGATCGGCAGCACGCTGGGCTCGATGGGATTCGCCCAGTGAGATCGGTGACTGCCGGGCCCGCTCGCGCGGATTATTGTTGTGATACGCTGATATTCCAACTCTTGTATCGTCTTTAGGCGTCGGCGGCAAGCTCATTTGGAATCCGGGTGTGTAACGTGTGTAACCGCCGATCCAGGGCGCTGGAGGCGCGGACGCGGTGCCGGTTCAACTGAAGCGCGTTAACTTGATGATCCACGAGGATCTGCACGAGAGGCTCAAGCTCGAGGCACGCAGTCAGAACGTCAGCGTGTCTCACCTCGTGCGCCGGCTGCTCCGAACGGCCCTCGGAATCAAGGAGAGCCCCGTCGACGCCGTGAGTCGCATACGCCGCATGCGCGAGGTCGTCGGTCCGCTGCCCGACTCCACCAGGGTGGTGCGCAAGTCACGTGACCGGCGGTGGTAACGCGGGTCCTCGATACCAGCGTGGTGGCGAAGTGGTTTCTCCAGGAAGAGGGGAGTGACAAGGCGGATCGCTACCTGGACGAGCTCACGGATGGATACATCCGCATCGTGGTTCCGTCATTGATGTACTACGAGCTCGCCGCCGTCTTCTGGGAGCAGCGCGAGCACGGCTTGGGAGATACGGAAGCACGAAGCCTGTGGGCAGGGTTGCGCGCTCTCCCACTCACCGTGGTGAGCTGGGAGCAGCTGCTGCCCCGGGCGTTGGGGCTGGCGTTCCGCAGAGGAATTTCGCCGTCCGACGCAACGTTCGTCTTGCTGGCACGCGACGTGGCCGCCGACCTCATTACCGCCGATCGCGAGCTCTACGAGAACATCCACGAGGGCTGTGGGTGGGTAAAGCTACTCACCTAGCGGTAGCGTCGTCGGAGGGCGCCGATCGCGGCGTTGCGCGTGCTCGTTCGACTCCAGCGTACGGATGTACGCTTGCGTCTCTCTGCGCTGTGCGCGCCTTGCGCTCGGCGCCCTCCGACAACGCTACGGGTGTTGTCGGGCTCTCGCGGGCTGCACGGCGGGTGAATGGCGAAACGTCATGATCGTGGGCTCGGGGGGTAGGGTCTCGCGCGAGAGGACAATTTGATTCGTGTCGAGGCGCATGACGTTGTCGCGGCCCTCGAGCCACGGTTCGATCTCACCGAGATCGCTCGGGCTGTCGGGCGAGGACTCCAACTCGGGTATCCGGTAGTGCATGGGCACCAGAATCCGAGGTCGGACGGCGGCGATGGCGGCCTCGACTGCTTCGTTCGAGAGGATGTGCTCATCGCCGTCGATCGGCAGCATGAGCACATCCACCTGCCCCATTTCGCGGACGATCTCGGTCGTGAGCGGGCCGTTGTCGCCGATGTGCGCCAGGCGCATCCCGGCGACGTCGACGATCATGATCGTGTTGCGCTGGCCGAATTCCATGCCGTAGGGATCGGCGTGCTTTCCCTCGATGCCGAGCACCGTGATGTCGGCGACCTCGTGGCGGCCGGGCGCATCGATGATCGTCACGTCCTCGTCCCACCACGTCTGCTGGCCGCGAAAACGCCCACCGTCGTGATCATAGTGCGGGTGGGTGATGACGATCGCGTCCGGCGTGAGATCGGGCGGGAAGTCGTAGCCGAGCCAGACGGCGCCGGCGTAGGGATCAATCAGCAACTCCGCGCCGCCGGGGGAGCGGATGATAAAGGCGGCGTGTGCGATGTACTCGATCGATGCCGTGCCGCCTTGCGTTTCGTGGGTCGTCGCGTCGGGTATCTCGAGTTCCGTTGGGCCCCGTGTCTCGCGTTCCGTGGCGCCGCCGGTTGCTGCCGGCGCGCCCGCCGCCATGGCGAAGATAACGAGGGCCGCGGGGAATCCTCTAAGGCCGCTAAGGCCGCCCGCCGCCCGCCGGCGCCGCCTCTCTGTCTGTGTGCTCGTTGGTTGTCTCCGCATCGGTCCATTCTGCCGCCTCGACCAGCGTCGTGAAAGCGGCGGCCGTGCTCGCGACGATTACCCGTCGAGCGCGCAGCGAAACAAAGCGATCGCGGATCGCGTAAAGTAGTAAACAAGACGAACGAATCCGGTTTTCTCGGGCGAGGTCCCTTGGTAACGCCCCCGGCCCGCACGTCAGGGGGAGGAGAGTGTCCGGTGCAGACCTTGCGGATGAGATTCGCCGTTCGTTTCCTGGTAGCCGCCACGGTGCTGTCGTTGGCGGGCGCCGCCGCGGCTCAGGCGGCTGCGACGCCGCCTGACCCTCCGGCCGCCACCGCGGCGCCGCAGGCGGTCGACGAAGGCGTGCCCGTAGCGCGCTCGTTCGCCGAGCTCGTGGGAAGAATCGAGCCCGGCGATACGGTCTACGTTACCCGTGATGCCGGTGAGCGTACGCGCGCCGAGGTGCAAGGGTTCGACGCCGACCTCTCCACCTTGTTCCTGACCGCCGACGGCACTTCTTTCGGCCTCACCGAGAGCGAGCTGCGCCAGCTGGATCTGCGCTACGGCGACTCGCTGACAAACGGGGCGGTCATCGGAGCGATCGCGGGCAGCGGTATCTTCGTGGTGGCCGGGATTGCCTGCGCGTTGGTGAACGATTGTCACGCCGCGAGCGAGACGTTCGCGGCCGCGGCGGTGATGGGCGGTATCGGCGCCGGCATCGGTGTCGGTATCGATGCGGCGGTCAAGACCGAGCGCTTGGTCTTCGTCAGCCCGGCGACGCAGGCAGCCGCTTGGCAGATTGTTCCGGTAATCTCCGTCACAAGACGCGGGGCGCTGGTCGTGCTCAGGTTCTGAGCATCGTGTTACGGTTGCATCCGCATTCGCTGATTCCTTGCACCTGACCGGGACCTTCCCCGACGCGGGACGCGCATCGGCCCGCCATGGCTCCGGTCGAACCGTGACACGCTGAGACAATGGGAAGAAAGAGCAAGAAGAAGCGCCAGAAGCGCCAAGTGAGCAGCCCCTCGAGCCCCGGCGGAAAGGCCGCCGGGAAGTCTCCGGGCAAAACGTCTACCAAGGCTGCCAGGCCGGCCAACGTCTCGGAGACGCAGCAGCGAATCGGGCGCATCGCGGCGATCGCTCTGGGCTCGATCTTCATCTTCGCGGGCACACTCAAGGTCGGCGACCCGTGGAGCTTTCTCGGCTCGTTGCCCGCATACGGTGTGCCGTCGGCCTTGAGGCTGCCGGTGACCGTGCTCATGCCGACGATCGAGGTGGTTCTCGGCGTCATGTTGATCATCGGCTGGCGGACACGCGCCGCGGCGACCGCGGCAGCGGGCGTGTTGCTGGCCTTCGGCGCCGTCATCGCCTACGGCTGGTCCATGGGAACACTGCAGGAGTGCGGGTGCTTCGGTCCGATGCTCAAGCGAACGCCGCCGGTGGCGCTTGCCCAGGACGTCGGCTTCGTCGCTCTCGCGGTGCTCGGCATCATGTGGGCGCCCATCGATAGAGCGCCGTTCAGTCGCATGCGTCTCGGCACGCTGGCCACGGTGTTGGTCGCCTGTGTCGCGGTCATCGGCGGCACCTTGAGCGCCGATCCGGGCACCCTCGAGGATCGCATCATGGCCGCCGAGTACGACGTCGGTACAGCCGCGCCGAGTCTCGAGGCTCTCGATCTCGGCAACCGCGACGTTTTCCTCTATCTCTTCCACCCGGATTGTCCCCACTGCGTCGAGAACGGGCCGAACATGGCGCGCGTCGCCTCGGATCCCGATTTGCCCGAGGTCATCGGCATCACGCACGACGTCGATCCCGGCGAGATCAACTACTACCTGCAGCACGCCGGGGCCGATATCAACGCGTATGAGTTCTCGTTGCCGAGCTTCCTGCAGATCACGGGTGACGGTTCGGTTCCCCAGTTCGTCTACCTGAAGCGGGGGCGTGTCGAGCGCGTGTGGAAGGGCCCGGTGCCCGGCACCGCGGAGTTGAAACGGGTCGTCGGAGCAAACAGCTCCCCGTAGGCGGCCGGCTGCAAAGAACCGAGAAGCGGCGAAAAAGGGGCTTGTCACTTTTCGAGCTTTATATTATAAAGTACTTCACATTAACAGAGAATCGCCGCAAGAAGAGAGGCGACGTTGGTCTCGCCCCCTCGGGCGACCCGACAGCGAAACAACGCGCCGACGGACCTGTTCGCCGGCGCGAGAAGGAGCATCCGATGACTGTCCCCCGGTTGATCGCCGTACTGTTCATCTTCTGCTGTAGCACGATTGCGTGGTTCATCCTCGGAGTCTCGGTAGCGCAGCGCACGGGTACCTACGACCACGCGCTCGAGACGGAGGTCATGATGCTGTGGGGCGGTCGTCATGTGCAGGGGGCGCCGCAGGTGTGGGCGCGGGAGATCGAGGAGCGTTCCGAGACCATCGAGGAAGAGAACGAAGAGGGCGAGACGGTAACCCGACATGTCACCAAAGAGGTCGAGACCTGGCGCCCGCTGACACTCGCGTCGACCGAGGTCCATGTCGAGCTCGAGCTCGAACATCGGCGCAAAGGGTTGCTCTGGTACGACCTGTACGCAGTCGAGTTCACGGGCCGCTACACGGTCGTCGCGCCGGAGGTCGTCGAAGGGCCGCTGCGGGTGTCGTTTCGCTTTCCCGCCCCGGAGTCGATCTACGACGGGTTCACACTCTCGGTCGCGGGGCAGGAAGGCAACGCCGATGATCTGCAGAGCGCCGTCCTGGTGACGCTCGAAGAGGTGCCTCCCGGAGGCGTGATTCCCATCGACGTCGCCTATCGGTCGCGCGGTCTCGATACCTGGACCTACGCCTTCCGGGACCAGGGCGTCGGCCAGGTCAGGGAGTTCGAGCTCACGATGGCGACGGATTTTGCCGGCGTCGACTTCCCGCCCGGCACGTTGTCGCCGACGGGCCGCGTGGCCCGCTCCGACGGCGGCGGCGACGCGGGAGAGGTGCTCACCTGGGCCTTCGACAGCCTCGTTACGGGCAAGCGGATCGGCGTTGACCTGCCGAACAAGCTCAATCCCGGGCCGCTGACCCAGCGGGTGACCTTCTTCGCCCCCGTGTCGCTGCTGTTTTTCCTCACCGTCATGGTGATTCTGGGGATCACGCAGGGTCGCAGCCTGCATCCGATGCACTACTTCTTTCTCTCCGCGGCGTTCTTCTCCTTCCATCTGCTGCTCGCGTACCTGGTTGACCATGTCTCGATTCACCTGGCGTTTCTCGTTTCCGCCGTCGTGAGCATGTTCTTGGTGATCTCCTATCTGCGCGTCGTGGGCGGGACCCGGTTCGCCGTTTCGCAGGCGGGATTGGCGCAGCTCGTATACCTGGTGCTGTTCAACTACGCCTTCTTCTTCCAGGGATTTACCGGCCTGACCATCACCGTCGGCGCGGTGGTGACGCTCTTTGCGCTCATGCAGCTGACCGCGAAGGTCGACTGGGAGCAGATGTTCCCCGGCAATCGTCGGCGTGCGGCGGCCAAAGTGTGAGTGTTCGCCAGGCTCTTCCGAAGCCTCGTTGAGCGCAGGAGCGGCGGCCTTGACCTGCCGGCGGGTCGCCGGTTACGGAGGGGGCCGGCCCTGGGCGAGCCGACTCCCTCGTAACGAAGCAGCGGATTTTCGCAAGTGCGGCTGACCCCCTTGTAGCCTCGTGCAGCGGCGACCAAACTGAAGGCGTTATGCGTACTGTTCTTCTGGCGTTCGTCGCGATGAGTGTCGCGGTCGCGCCGCAGGAAGCCGCTGTGCAGACGCCGACGTCGCCCCGTGAAGCCGACCTCTACGCGGCCCTGCTCGACATCGGCTTCGATGCCGACGCCGCCCGGCAGGTCGACAACGTCGAGCTGACCCGCGGACCGGCGACGTTCGCGGTGCAAAGCGGCACGTGGATTCCCTTGCAGGAAGTAGCAGGCGTTGTCACCGGCGGCGTCTTCCTCGGTTCGGGCACGGTCCTCTATTCGCCGCCCTCCGGTGTAGAGCAGGATCAGCTTGAAAAGTTCACCGACGAGCGGTCTCTCGAAGAGGAGTTCGAGGGCCTCTACCTACGCTTCTCCGACGCTACGGCGGCGGCGCTTGCCGGCGACGGAACTACGGTCGCCGACGAGTCTCCGACGCGAACCAGCGTCCTGGTGCGGGCCGCCGATCGCGGGTTGCTCGAGGATGCCGCCGAGTTGCACGCCGCCGTGCGTGAGCACTTTCTCGAGGAAGAGAGCGTCAACATCGAGGCACGGCTGTTGGCCGAACTGGTTGATGGTAAGCAGAGCTTCTTCACCGCCTGGATCGACACCCGCGATGACGGACCGCTCAACTTCACGCAAGACGTCGAGGCGCGGGACTACTTCGCGCTGCGTGGCTGGGTAGACCGCTACGATGTGTTCGACCAGTGGGGTGGGTTCGGCGGCACTCAGGAGGCGGCGGCGCGCCCGCTGCACTACAGCCTCGATATCAACCTCGATGGCGACGACCTGGAGGAATCCCGCGCCACGCTGCGCTTCGTTGCCACACGCGCGACCCGCGTGCTTCGTTTCGAGGCGGACCCGCTGGTGGAGGTGCATCAGGTGCTCGATGCCGCCGGCGAGCCGCTGTTGTTCGTTCGCGAGGAGTCCAAAGACACCTACGAGGGCATGATCACCGTGGTGTTTCCGCAGGCGCTGGCCCCCGGCGGGGAGTCCACCGTGACCTTCGTGTATGAGGGCGACATCATCGATACCATGACCGGCGGTGGCGAGTACGCGCTCAAGGTCACCATCGGCTGGTATCCGATGATCGGCTACATGCAGCGCGCCACCTATGACATGACGTTCCGCGTCGACAAGGGCGACGAAGTGTTCGCCTCCGCTCGCAAGATCTCCGACGAGATCGAAGACGACCGGCGCGTGGTGCGGTTCGAACAGGACCTTCCGGTAGCGTTCGTGTCGTTCAACTACGGCTCCATGGAGACCCGCGTCATCGAGATGGAGGGCGCGCCGCCGATCACGGTGTTCGGCCGGGCGATACGCGGGGTGGGAGGAGACGCCCTCGGAAACGTCGGTGCCGATGTCGGCAACAGCCTGCGGTATTTCTCCTTGCTGTACGGCGACTACCCGTTCGACTACATGTCGGCGACGCGCATCCCGTTCCCGCACGGGCAGGGCTTCCCCGGCCTGTTGCACCTGGCGGCGGGAACCTTCGGCAGCGAGGTCCCGGGCCATTCGGAAGCGTTTCGCGGGCACGAGACGGCGCATCAGTGGTGGGGGCACATCGTCGGCTGGAAGAGCTACCGCGACCAGTGGATCTCGGAGGGTTTCGCCGAGTATTCCGGAGCCCTGTACGCCGAGGTATACCGCGATGACCCGGAGATCCTCGACAAGATGACCGAGGCGTGGCGCAACGACGTGTTCAAGATCGGCAACGCCGGCTTTCGCAGCTTCGGTATGGCGTCGGACGTCATGCAGCGGCACTCGGAAGGCAGCTGGTCCGGGCCCATCACCTTGGGTACGCGGCTGTCGTCGAGCGAAACGCCGGCCGACTACGCCATGCTCGCCTACGAAAAGGGCGCCTACGTGCTGCACATGCTACGCATGGGGATGTACGACTGGGCGGAGCGGTCCGACGAGGGCTGGCGCGTCATGATGCGGGATTTCGTTGCCGGCCACGCCGGCGGCGAAGCCACGACCGAGAGTTTTCGCGCCGTGGTCGAGAAGCACGTCGGCAAGGACATGGGGTGGTTCTTCGAGCAATGGGTATATGGCACCGCGGTGCCGACCTACCGCTACGCCTGGAAACTGGAGACGGCGATCGACGGCCAGCGCTCGCTGCGCGTGCGCGTGCGCCAGTCGGTCGAGCCCGATGTGCCCTTCCGGATGTTCGTGCCGATACGCGTCGACCTCGACGACGAGCGCTATGCCGTGCTCCGCGTGCTGGTCGATGAGGCCTACGAGGAGTTCAGCTTCAACCTCCCGGGGGGCATGGACCCTCAGGACGTCGTGCTCAACCCGCGCAACGCGGTGCTGGCCCGGGTCGAAGAGGAGCGCTGGTAGCTCCCGAGCGGCGGCCTCTGGACCCGAGGAGCTCGAAGAGATCCATACTGTCGTCAGTAATCATGAAAACGGGGCGAGGACACGGCTGACGTGAGCGAGGCGACGCGCGAGGCACGGTTTCCGCAATGACGGGCCGGCAACTGTTGTTCCGTCTCGCGCGCCGAGTGTACGCGCTCGGACCACCGGTACCGGCGCTGCTGATCATGGGACACATGCGCAGCGGTTCGACGTTGCTGCTCCACATCCTCGTCGACAACGCGGAGCTGATCGGCTGCGGCGAACGCAACGCGGCCTACGCTTCGCCCGTGGATCTCGACAAGCTGGTGATCCAGTCGCGGTTGGCGCAGCGGGCCCCGTTGCGACGGGTCCGATACGCGGTCGATCAGATCAATCACGACCAGCTCACCCCGAACCGCGACCTTCTGGAGGACTCACGTGTGCGGTTGGTCTTCCTGAGCCGCGAACCCGCGCCGACCTTGCGCAGCATTCTCGAGTTGTCGCGCAGTTTCTACGGCGGAGCAACAAAGCTCGAGCAAGCGGCTGACTACTACTGCAAGAGGCTTCGCACGCTCGCCGAGCACGCCCGCCGGTCCCGCCCCGGCGGCCGATCGATGGCGTTGCGCTACGAAAGCCTGGTACGGGAACCCGGCCCGGCTCTGAGCGAGCTCGAGGCCTTCCTCGATCTCACCACCCCGCTCCGCGAGGAATACAGATCGCACCGATTCACCGGCACGCGCGGCGATCCATCGGAGACGATTCGTGCCGGACGGATTCTTCGTCCGGCCGTGCGAAACGATGACGAGCTACCTCCGTTCGTGCTCGAGAGGGCGGAGGAAGCGTATCGACACTATTGCGAGGTGTGGGCAGATTCCTGACGGCCGCCACGACCGCCGCGACGCGTTGCTCCGATGCTAGTGTGCGCGCATGAGCAACCCGGAGTTCTCGATCGGCGCATACCTGGAACGTGTCGGCATCCGGGAGCCGGAAACCGACACCGTGGCGGGCCTCCGCTCGCTGCACCTGGCGCACCGGGTGGCGATCCCGTTCGAGAACCTCGACATCCAGCTCGGCCGGCCGATCGAGCTCGACATCGGCGCGCTGCAGGCGAAGCTGGTCGCCTCGCGTCGGGGCGGCTACTGCTTCGAGCAGAACACGCTGTTTCTTACCGTACTGCGGGCCCTCGGCTTTCATGTCGAGCCGTGCGAAGCACGCGTGCGCCCTCCGGGCCGCAGCGCCATCACGCCGCGCACCCACATGGTCCTCATCGCCTACGTCGATGACGTCGAGTGGCTCGTCGACGTCGGTTTCGGTGTCAGCGGCCCGCTCGAACCCGTGCCGTTGAGCGATCAGCCACTCGAGCAGTTCGGGTGGGCCTATCGGATCGTCCGCGGGGACACGTCCCTCGTTCTGCAGACACGAGACGCGAGCGGTTGGCGCGACCTCTACGCGTTCGTACCGGAGCCTCGCTACCCGGTCGATTTCGAGGTGGCCAACTGGTTCACGAGCACGCACCCGGAGAGTCGTTTCGTGCGCGCCTTGACGGCGCAGCGTGTGACACCGGAAGGACGCCACGTGCTCCACAACCTGACGTATTCGTATTCGACTCCCGCGGCCGCCCCCCGCACGGACACCACGCGGGAGATCCCCCGCGCCGAATTGACGACCGTCCTCGCGGACACCTTCGACATCGAGGTTCCCGCGGACGCGAGGTTTCGCGCCCTCGATGCCGACGCTTGACGATCCGGTAGCGGACATGGGACTTGCCAGCTTAAACACGATATGAGACTCTGAAATTCGTCTTATACGCGTCTCACGAGCCCCGCGCGAGGTACTCCGAAATGTCTCTAACGCTACGAGCGAATCGCAACATCCTCGAAATGGAATACGCCGTCCGAGGGGCCATTCCCCAACGGGCGGCAGAGCTCAAGCGGCAGGGCAAGCGAATCATCTCGTGCAACATCGGCAACCCCCAGGCGCTCGGCCAGCGGCCCATCTCCTATTACAGGCAGATCGTGAGCCTGGTCGAAGACCCCTCCCGTATCGAGCGAGAGAGGAGGCTGAACCGCCTGATCTCTGACTCTTCGATGGGCGAGGCGTTTCCCGAATGGGAGCCTCTCTCGGACTACGTCCTCGACGTGAGCGAGGACATCCTCACGCAGCTCGGCACGGGAATGGGCGCCTACACGGAGAGCAAGGGGCCTCTCTTCATCAGGGAAGCCATAGCTCGCTACATCGACACGAGAGATGGGGCCGATTCGTCGAACGGTGTTCCCGCGGATCCGCACGACATCTTCCTGATCAATGGAGCCAGTGAGGCCGCCCGCTACATTCTCGCCGTGCTGATCGCCGACAGCAGTGACGGGGTGATGATCCCCACGCCCCAATACCCCCTCTACTCGGCCACTCTCAAGAAGTGGGGCGGGACACAGGTCAATTACTACCCCGAAGAAGACAGCGGCTGGAGTCTGGATCGATCGATCCTCGAGGAGTCCTTCGAAAGGGCACAGAGCGAAGGCGTAAAGGTAAAAGCGATCGTCGTCATCAACCCCGGCAACCCCACCGGAGCGATCCTCGACGAGGAGCACATCCGAGAGGTCATTGATTTCTCGGAAGAACACGGGCTCGTCATCATTGCCGATGAGGTCTATCAAGAGAACACCTACGGAGAGGAGTTCGTCTCCTTCGCCAAGGTGCTGGACAAAGGCCCCACTTCGCTCTTCAGCCTGCACAGCATTTCCAAGGGTTTTTACGGTGAGTGCGGCCACCGCGGCGGCTATCTCGAGGTGAGAAACGCGCCGATGATCGCCGGAGCCGGCATGAGCTTCACGGACGTCTTGCTGAAGCAGGCTTCCGTGCGCCTCTGTTCCAACACCGTTGGCCAGGTGCTCACGTATCTACTGGCCTCGTCGCCGGAAGAGGGAAGCGAGCCCTACGAGCGCTTTCAAGACGAGAAAAGCACGATCCTCGGCGATCTCTACGACAAGGCGACGCTGATGAGGGCCGCTTTCGAGGAGATGGACGGCCTCGAATGTTTCGGTCGCATCGGCGCGATGTACCTGTTTCCGAGGATCGAGAGCCTGCCGGAAGGGACAACGGACTTCGACTATTGCATGGCTCTTCTGGAGACCACGGGATTGTGCACGGTCAACGGTTCGGGCTTCGGCCAGCGCGAGGGCACCCATCATCTGAGAGTCGCGTTTCTACCGCCGAAAGAGACCCTCGAGGAAGTGCTGCCGCCTTGGGTCGAGTTCCACAACGCGTATGTGGGGAAGGCCTTAGCGCACGCTGTCCCAGGCGTCTAGCCGAACGGGAAGGCCGCCGACAGTGACGATCGAGATCGGATCCAGAGAGCAGGCGGAGCTGCTCTGCGAGACGTTTGTCGTACCTGAGGAGGATCTCGACCAGCGAGCCGCGCAGATGGCCGAAGGATTGATCTGCGAGCTTGAAAGGAAGAAAGAAGCTGTCGGCAATGTCTGCTCGCACTATGGGGGCGACTATTGGTTTCATTTTGACGGCGCCTCGAAGCCCTCCTGCTATTTTTGCAACATCGTGCCTGCTCCGCCCGGGCTGCTGACCGGCAGTATCAACACGGAAGGGTGCCGGGAGACCGTGCGGCGGTTTCTGCGGGACAGGAATACGTACTTCGAGCGCGCGCGGAGGGCGTTGGAGGAGTGACGCCATCGAGGTTCCCGCGGACGCGAGGTTTCCGCCCTCGATGCCGACGGTCGACGATCCGGGCTCGGTGGTTGACGGGTCGTCCGCCCCCCCGGGGCTAGCGTTCCTGAAGCGCCTCCCACTGGGCCAAAGCCTCGCGCAAGGCGCGCTCGGCCTCGCCGGCGGCCGCGACGGCCTGCGTCGTCGGACCGACATCGGCGCGTCCGACGATCCGGAATAGCGAGCCGAGATTGCCGTTGAGGCCACGGAAGGTCGCCTCGAGGGCAGCGGCCTCGCTGTCCTTGGCCGCGTTTCCGCTGTCGGCGCGGAACGTCTGTACAGCCGAAAGTGCGTCGAAATCCTGCCGCAGGAGCCGGTAAAGCTTCATCGACAGCTCGTGTTGACGGTTCAGCTCGCCGATCGATGTCGTGACCCGCGGGTCCATCTTGACCACCAGCGGCTGCTCCGACTCCTGTCCGTCGACGGTCAGACGCACCGTGTAGGTCCCCGGCAATACCCACGGACCGCGTGGGGACACGGGTGTGTTGTAGGGGATCGCCGAGATCGGGTAGCTGAAGCGCAGCACGGCAGGGTTCGGGTAATGCAGATCCCAGACGAAACGGTGCATTCCCGCCTCGGCCGAGAGCATCTGTGGCGGCCGCGGCCAGTAATCCGGCACGTTTTGACCTTCGAGCGGAGGCTCGGGTGCGTCGTCGCTGGCGTAGCGGCGCACCAATTCACCGCGATCGCTGAAGATCTCGAGCGTCACGGGGCCGGCCGCATCACGGCCGAGGAAGTAGTTGATGATGGCGCCGTCCGGAGGGTTCTCGCCCGAAGGTTCCTCGGGCGGCGGCGGCGTGTCGGTGTATTTGTTCCAACGGAAGCGCCAGGCCTGCTGGGGCTCGAACAGGTGGGCGGCGTCGTCGACGATCGCGGGCGTGATCTGCCGCAGCGGCGTGATGTCGTCGAGAATCCAGAAGCCGCGCCCGTGCGTGCCGAGCACGATGTCATCGTCCTTGATGATGAGATCGCGGATCGACGTCGCCGGCGCATTGAGGCGCAACGATTGCCAATTCTCGCCGTTGTCGAACGACGTATAGACCGTCTCCTCGGTGCCGGCGAACAGCAGCCCGGGCCGCTGGGGGTCCTCGCGCACGACGTTGACGGTGGTGCCGTCCGGGATCCCTTCGGTGATGCGTGCCCAGGTCACCCCGCCGTCCCGCGTCCGGTAGATGTGGGGGCGCAGGTCGTCGAGTCGCAGCGTGTTGATGGCGGCGTAGGCCGTGTTGACGTCGCTGTGCGAGGCGTCCATCAGCGACACCTTCGCCCAGGGGCCGAGCTCCGGCGGGGTCACGTCGGTCCAGGATTCGCCGCCGTCGCGCGTGAGCCAGATGAGACCGTCATCGGTTCCCACCCAGATCGTTTCGATGTCGAGGTACGACGGGGCGATGGTGTAGATGACGCCGCGCCGTGAGGGCGCCGCGGCGGGCGTGCCGCGATACTTGCCCACCACCTCGGGCACTTCCCAGGTCTCACGCGAAAGATCAGGGCTGATGCGATCCCAGCTACGGCCGCCGTTGGTGGTCTTCCACAGCGTGTTGGACGCGTAGTAGAGCGTATGTGGATCGACGGGCGAAAACAGGATCGGCATGGTGCGCACGACGCGATACGGAACGTCGTCGGTGGGCCGAGGCGTGATGTCCTCCGTCTGCATGGTGCGGCGATCGAAGCGCGTAACACGGCCGCCGTACACGATGTCGGGATCGAGAGGGTCAGGGGCGACGTAGCCGTACTCGGTTACCCCCACCGGCGTCCAGTCGCGGTAGGTGATCTCGCCGTAGTCGCCGCGGGAGCGCACGCAGGCGGAGCCGCTCTCCTGCTGCCCGCTGCAGACACGGTAGGGAAAATCGTTGTCCGCCGTGACGTGATACATCTGCGCCGTCGGCTGGTTGTACCAGGAGCTCCAGGTCTCGCCGCCGTTGACGGTGATGATGGCTCCCTGGTCGGCGGCGATCAGGATGATGTCGGGGTTGTCCGGGTTGATCCAGATACGTTGGTAGTCGTCGCCTCCCGGAGCCCCGCGCGGCGTGGTGAAGGTGTGGCCGCCGTCGGTCGACTTCCACACCACGATCGATCCCGTGAACACGATGTCGGGGTCGGTCGGGTGCACCTTGACCTCGGCGAAATCCGAGCCACGTTGCGTGACCAGCGGGTTGTCGTTCACCCGGTACCAGCTCTCGCCCGCGTTGTCGGAGCGATAGAGGCCGCCGTTGCGCCGTGCTTCGACGGTGGCGAACAGCCGGCTCGGCAGGCTCGGCGCCACCGTGATGCCGATGCGGCTCAGACCGTCCTGCTCGAACGTGGGGATGCCTTCATTGATGGGCTGCCAGTTGTCGCCGCCGTCGGTCGACTTGAAGATGCCGCTCGCCGGGCCGCGGAAAGCCGCGTTCTCCCAGGGGCCCTCGCGTGCTTCCCAGAGCACGGAATAGACGGTCTCAGCGTCGTTCGGATCGAACGCGACGTCGACGCCGCCGGTGTTCTCGTCGACGTAGAGGACCTTTTCGAACGTCCGTGCGCCGTCGGTGGAGCGAAAGATGCCGCGTTCTTCGTTAGGTCCGTAGGGGTGGCCGAGCACCGCGACGAAGAGACGGTCGGGATCGTCGGGGTCGACGATGATCTGGGGGATCTGCTGGCCGTCGCGCAGTCCGAGATGCTCCCAGGCCTCACCGCCGTCCGTGGACTTGTAGATGCCGTTTCCCACCGAGAGGTCGGGGCGCTGTAGGCCCTCTCCCGAGCCGACGTACATGATGTCCGGCGCCGACGGGGCGATGGCGATCGCACCGATCGACCCGGTCGGTTGGTCATCGAAGATCGGCTTCCACGTGTGTCCGTAGTCGGTGGTCTTCCAGACGCCGCCGTTTACCACGCCGATGAAGAAGACGTTGGGCCGCGAGGGGATGCCCACCGCCGCCTTGGTGCGGCCGCCGCGAAACGGGCCGATATTGCGCCAGCGCATCTCCTGAAACAGATCCTCGGGATATTGCTCGACTGCCGAGGCCGCGCGCGCCTGCAGCGCCGCTTCCGCCGCGTTGCCGGCTGCCGAGCCGCTCGGGGCAGCGCCGCCGACACCAACGAACAAGAGAATAACGAGCAGCAGTCGAAGTTTACTCATGGTGACTCCCGGTTCTTTCTTTCGTCGTGTGTTGCCGACGCCACCGGCGCCGGAGCTTGCGATAAGCGTTGCGAGAGCGCGCGGCGGTATCCCGTGATGCCGATTCCACGCTCGCCGACATCGACGATCGCGTAGCTGCTGTTGTCGGGTCCGGTCCCTTCGACCATCGCCCGCAGCGTGTAGTAGTGGATCCCGTCGATGAGGTTGTAGCCACCCGCGTGGTCATGGCCGTGGAAGGCGGCGATGACGTTGCCGCGACGGCGCAGCAACAGGCGCACTTCGTCGGCGTTGTTCACGAACAATGGGCCCTCTCCGTCGAGCCGCTGGTGCACGAACAGGATCGTCGGTGCGGGACTGTCCGCGAGGTCGGCGGCCAGCCAATCGAGCTGTTCCGGCGGCAGGTTGGTGTCGCGATAGTCGAAGTCGCCGTGATCGTAGGGGGCGCCGTCGGCGCGGAAGTTGGCGTCGAGAACGACGAAGTGCACCCCTCCTTGATCGAACGAGTACCACGATCGTTCGGGCTCGATCCCGGTGTTCGTGATGGCGGCGAGGAACTGCGGCTTGGAAATACTGTCCGCGTCGTGATTGCCGAGCACGTGGTATGTGGGGCCGTCGAATCGTTGTAGCTCGGCCTCGATGTCTCGGAGATACCGCAGCGTGTCTTCTTCCACACCGGGCTCGTCCTGGTCCTTGAAGTCGCCGAGCTCGACGAGAAAGTCGACGCCTTCGTCGTTCATCAGCTCGACGCACTCGCGCATCTTGGGCACGGACTCGCGATAGAAGCGCCCGTCGCGCATGTCGGCGTCGGCGTAGTGCGGGTCGGTGACGAGACCGAAGCGGCAGGCGGCCCGCGGCGCGCGCGGCAGGGCAAGACCGGCGAGGGCCAGCGAAGAGAGCTCGAGGAAAACGCGGCGCGTCGGTTCAAAAACGGTCATCGACATCGAATTTAAGGAGGAACGGCTGCGGAAGCAAGCTGCGCGCGTGGGCCGGACGTGGCCATGGGGTGATAGCATCCGCGCCGGTATGAGCTTGAAGCGCGCCCTCGGGCCTTTTGACGCCACCATGGTCGTGGTCGGCGGCATCATCGGCGCCGGAATCTTCATCAATCCGTACATCGTCGCGCAGCGGCTGGACAGCGGTCCGCTCGTTCTGGCGGCGTGGATTGCCGGCGGCGTGGTCGCGTTGTGCGGCGCATTCACTTTTGCCGAGCTCGGCTCGCTGCGGCCCGAAGCGGGCGGCCACTACGCCTATCTGCGCGACGCCTACCACCCACTCGCCGGCTTCATGTACGGCTGGGGGCTGCTGTTGATCATCGAGAGCGGAGCCATCGCGGCGGTGGCGATCACCTTTGCGCAGTACGCGCTGCGATTGGTGGGCAACGAGGGCGCCGCGACCATTCCGCTGGCGATCGCGGCAATTATCGTCGTCACGGTGGTCAACTACTTCGGCGTGAAGCCCGGCAGCCGGCTGCTCAACGTGTCCGTGGTCCTCAAGGTGGCCGCTCTGGCGGTGCTGATCGTCGCCGGCTTGCTGATGCCGAGCGCGGGGCCCGACGAGGCGGAAGCCGTGCCCCCTCCTGAAAGCTCCGGCGGCGCGCCGTTGTTCATCGTCGCTTTCGGAGCGGCGCTCATCCCCGTGATGTTCTCCTACGGCGGCTGGCAGAACGCCAACTACGTTGCCGAGGAGATCAAAGATCCGCAGCGCAACGTGCCGCGCAGTCTCATCATGGGCACCTCGATCGTGGTCACCACCTACGTGTTCGTCAACTTCGTATACCTGCAGGCACTCGGCCACTCCGGTTTGGCGAACACGGTGACGCCGGCCGCCGACACGGCGCGTCAGGTGTTCGGCGCCTCCGGCGACCGCTTCATCGCGGCGGCGATCGCCATCTCGACGTTCGGCTTCCTCGACCTCACCGTGTTGGCGCCGACCCGCGTTTACTACGCCATGGCGCGCGACGGTGTCTTCTTCGAAAGCGTCGCGCGCCTTCACCCGCGGTATCAGACCCCCTCGCTGGCCATCGTCATCCAGTCCGCGTGGGCCATCGGCCTGGCGCTGACGGGAACGTACGCCCAACTGGTGGACTACGTCGTGTTCGCCGACTGGATCTTCTTTGGTGCGGCGGCGGCGAGCTTGTTCGTGTTCCGCCGGAAGGTTCCGCTGGGCGAGCGTCCGGAGGGGACCTACCGCACCATCGGCTATCCGCTTGTCCCCGGCGTAATGGTGGCGGCGGCATTGTTGATCATCGGCAGCGTGCTCTGGTCGAGCCCGGTGCAATCCTTTCTGGGGATCATCCTGCTCGTGACGGGGGTGCCGGCGTTCCTGTACTGGCATAAGAAAACGCCGGCGGACGAAGCGAGGAAGCCGTCGTGAGACACCTGAGCTCGGAGAGCGCGAGCCCGATCAGCCGCCGGCGGCGCGAGCCATGAGCGTTCCCGCGAACCCGCGGCTGGCGCGGGTGTGGGCGCCGTACATGGAGTGGGCGAAGGACCACCCGCGCCCGCGCTTCGACCTGTGCGGCAGCAACCTTGCCCCCTGCACCATCGAGGACCTTCCGGAGACCGGGCGGGCCGTCGAGCCCAACGGGGACAACGACCACGGCTACGCGCCGCTGATCGAATCGATCGCGAGCTACTACGGCACCACCAGCGAGCGTGTCGCTCTCGCTTCCGGGGCATCGGGAGCCAACTTCCTGGTGCTGGCGGCGCTGTTGTCGCCGGGCGACGAGGTGGTGATCGAACGGCCGGCGTACGACCCGCTGATCGGCGCCGCCGAGTTGATCGGCGCCGTGGTTACGCGTTTCGAGCGGCGCTTCGAGGATGGCTTCGACGTCGACCCCGAGCGAGTCCAGGCGGCGATCACGCCGAAGACCCGGTTGATCGTCCTCACACATCCCCACAACCCCAGTGGCGTGGCCCTGGACAGTGCGGCCGTCGACCGCATCGCCGCGCTGGCCGAACGGCACGGCGTGTACGTGCTGATCGACGAGGTCTACCTGGACACCCTCACACCACAGCCGGCGCCGGCGGCCAACCGTTCGGACAGGATCATTTCCACCAGCAGCCTCACGAAGTCGTACGGCCTCGCCGGCCTGCGGGCGGGGTGGGTGATCGCGGCTCCCGAAGTGACGGCTGCCGTTCGCCGCGTTCGCGGCGCGGTGGAGGCAATCGGGGCATTTCCCGGCGAGTTGATGGCGCACGCCGCCTTTTCCGGTATCGAGACGCTGCGAGCCCGGGCGCGGTCGATTCTGGCTCCGGGGCTCGATCGCCTCGCGGCCTTCGTAGACTCCCGCGAAGAGCTGGAATGGGCACTGCCGGCCGGGGGGACGGTCGGGTTCCCTCGACTGCGGGGCCACGACGACGCCGGCCCCTTCATCGAGGCGCTGCTGGCCGACTTCGACACCGCCGTCGTGCCGGGCCGGTTCTTTGATTGCCCGGCTCACCTGCGGATCGCGTTCAGCGGCGATCCCGAGGTCCTCGCCGGTGGCATCGAGCAACTCGGCCGGGCGCTCGACCGCCTCTCCGGACGCTCCTAACAGGGTGCTGAGAAACTATCCATGGGGCCCGTAACGGCACCCCGGGGGAGTTTCTCAGCACCCCGCTAATCGAGGAACGGCAGCCGACCGCGGGGCTCGTTGCCTTCCAACGGCTCGTCGCCTTCTAACGGCTCGGGTTCTTCGTCGCCGCGCTCATCGGCGGGCGGCCGCGGCGGTGGTGTCACCGCGGCGCTCGACGAAACGTGCTCGGCGGGAAGGAGTGATTCGAGGCTGCCGGGCGCGCGCTGCACCTCGAGCAAGGCGTCGCGGATCTCGACGGCGGAGCGAAAGCGCTCCTGGGCATCCGGGTGCACGCTCCGCTGGATAAGTCGCACGAGCCCCGAGGGAAGACGCGGGTTCAACTCGACGGGGGAGGGGGCCAGGCCGGGCTCGCTTGCCGCGGGCTCGCTGGCGACGCCGGTTGCGGCGGTCTCGCTCGCGGTATGGGGACCCGCGGCCCTACGTGCGGCGGCCGCCGCCTGGTGGGGAGTCAGCCCCGTGGCCATGGCGTACAGCAAGGTCCCGAGCGCCCGCAGGTCGTCCTCTCGGCGCGCGGAGAGGGATGTTTCGGCGGTGTCCAGAACGAGCACCGAGCCCGCAGGGGACACGAGAACCGTAGCCGTGCCGAGACCGCCGAACGCCTTTCCCCGAGCGTGGGCCGCGGCGATGACCTCGGCCATCCCGGTGCCGATTCTCAGCAACAGGTCGGCGGTGATCGGGCCGCTGGCGATGATCTCGGAGATACGGCGTCCGGAAGGCATGGAAGGAATCTATCCGGCCGCACGGCGAACGGACAATGCCTTGTTCATCGCCGACCGGCATCCCGTCTCCCGCGTCTTGACCGGGCCGTCGTTTCGGGCCAGGGTGCGAAAAGGCACCAACGCAGACGCACGAGCACAGCGAGGAAGCCATGCACAATCCGTTGCTGGACCGGGTAGGGGCCGCCGTTGTGGTTCTTCTTTTTTCTCTGATGGCGGGCATCGTAGGCGTCGGCGAGGTCGCAGGTTTGCAGGCACCGCAAGGCGTTCGAGGTCCTCTGACCACCGCGGAGGCGAGCGGATTCAAGGCCACGACACGACACGCCGAGATGATGGACTTCATTCGCGAGCTGCAGCGTCGATCCGGCCGGTTGCGCGTGGAGACCATGGCAGTCAGCACGGAGGGCAGGGAGTTACCGATGATGGTGATCGGCAACCCTCCGCCGGCTTCCCCGCTCGAGCTGCGCAACGACGGCCGCGCCGTCGTGTACCTGCAGGCAAACATCCACGCGGGTGAAGTCGAGGGCAAGGAAGCCCTGCAGATGCTGGCGCGCGACATCGTGATGGCGGAGGCGCCGCCGACCTTCCTCGACGATCTGGTGATCCTTGTCGTGCCGATGTTCAATCCCGACGGCAACGAGAAGATCAGCACCGAGAACCGAAGCAGCCAGGACGGTCCGGAGCAGGGCGTCGGGGAGCGCCACAACGGTCAGAACCTCGACCTGAACCGGGAGGGCATGAAGCTCGAGTCGCCCGAGGCTCGGGGGTTGGTCGCCAACATGCTCGAGCGCTGGGACCCGATCTTTTTTCTCGATGCGCACACGCACAACGGCTCGTATCACGAGGAGCCGGTGACGTACACGTGGGGCTTCAACCACAACACCGACCGGGAAATTATCGAATACGCCGCCCTCACGCTCTCGCCGGCCATCGAGCGGAGGCTCCTCGACGACCATGGCGTGCTCGCCGTTCCGCACGGCGACTTCATCGATATCGAAGATCCCGAGGCGGGGTGGATCCCCGCCGGGCCCGAGCCGCGCTTTCTCACGAACTACATCGGCATCCGCAATCGGTTCTCGATTCTCAACGAGCAGTACCCCTACGTCGACTTCGAGACCCGTGTGCGAGGGTGCTACGCCCTGGCGTGGGAGTACCTCGAATACATCGCGGAGCACAAACAGGAGATGCGCGACATCGTGGCCGCGGCCGATCGCCGCACCATCGAAGCGGGCAGGAGTGCGGACGCCGCTGCAACGTTCGGTGTCGAACACGACGTGCGGTCGATCGGCGAGCCTCACACCGTCCTCGGCTACGCCATGACGCGAGCCGAAGGCGGGCGCGGCGGCCGCGGTCGCACCGTCGTCGATTTCGACACCAAGGTCACCTACGAGATCCCCTACCTGGCCGACTACTACGCCACCCGATCGGTGCCGTTGCCGCGTGGCTACCTGGTGCCGATTCCGGCTCCCGAAATCGAGAGGAAGTTGCTGCAGCACGGGTTGCTCGTGGAGAAGCTGACCGAGCCGGTCACACTGGACGTCGTAGCCTTCGTTCCGAGCGACGTCACGCGCGAGGAACGAGCATTTCAGGGGCACTTCATGCGGAGCGCGCGGGGTACCTACGAGGAGATCGAGAGGGAGTTTCCCGCCGGGACTCTTTATGTGACGACAGCGCAGCCGCTCGGCAAGGTGGCCGCGACGCTGCTGGAGCCCGAGAGTGATGACGGCCTGGTGGCATGGAACTTCCTCGATCGCTATCTCGCCGGAAGCTTCGGTCGCCCTTCCCCGTTCCCGATCTACAAGCTCATGGCCCCCGCCGAGTTCGTCCGGGTTTCGCTGACGCGGGATTGACCTTCCGGGGAAGCTGGTGCCGGCGGGGCCAGCTTCGGGCGGCGATGTCGTTGGGGGCGTGGCTTGGACGGCTGGGTTCGTAGCCGGGAGCCTGGGTGCTAGGCGGGCACGCTAGGGGCAGCGATACCCTTTCGCGTGAAGTGCGCGGGGAAAGGGAGCGGCTTCGCCGGATTTTCATGGCGCGCAGTACACGCGACAAGGGCATCGCTGCCCTACGCGCGCCCTCTGCATCGGTCCCATCAAGACGAGGCTCCCCGCCCAAGCGCACCCGGACCGCCGATCCTGATGCCCTGAGATGGACGTGCCACCTACCGCCGTCCGCCGAAGGTATCGGCGGGCAGCATAGGCGGCCGAGCGCGAGTGCCTGGCGCCAGGAAGCTACCTCTCTGACCCGCTGAACGCCCGCTGCCCGCCGACACCTCCGCCCGGCCGGTCCAGTAGGGAGTAACTGCTCAGGCACCAGCAGCGAGACGATGTCGCGGCCTCGGCATCTCCCGAAAGCCGGCTCC
>CAYSHI010000246.1:0-2906 GCA_964430745.1 uncultured Acidobacteriota bacterium
GTCGTGTCGTTCAACAGCGACAACGGCGACCTGGCGCGACGCATGAACCTCGAGGCCGCCAAGGCAGTCAAATACGGCGGTCTCGACGAGCAGGAGGCGCTCAAGTTCGTCACCATCAACCCGGCGATTCAGCTTGGCCTCGACGACCGTATGGGTTCGCTCGAGGTCGGCAAGGATGCCGACTTCGTCATCTGGAACGGTCACCCGCTGTCGGTGTATTCGCGTCCGGACCTGACCTTCGTGGACGGCCGCAAGATGTTCGATCGCGAGCTCGACCGCGAGATGCTGGCCAACGTGGCGGCCGAGCGCGAGCGCCTCACCGCTCTCGTGCGCGCCGATGACAGCGGCGGACGCGGCGGACGAGGACGCGGCGCCGATGCCGACGCCGAAGCCGAAGCCGAAGCCGAAGCCGAAGCCGCGGATTCGACCGACACTGCGATCACCCGCAACCCCGACGCCCGGCAACTCACTTATCGGCCGAGCATGATGCCCGACGCCGGCACCGTCGCCATCGTCGGCGCTACGGTACACACGGTGACCGGAGACGACATCGCCGGCGGTGTGGTGGTGATTGAAGACGGCAAGATCACCGCGGTGGGCGGCTCGAACACGCGAATCCCGGGCGATGCGACGCGCGTCGACGCGGCCGGCAAGCATCTCTATCCCGGCATGATCGCCTCCGACAGCCAACTCGGCCTGACCGAGATCGGCAGCGTCGATGAAGCCAGCGACGTGCGCGAGATGGGCGACTTCAACGCCAACATCCGCGCCGAAGTGGCGGTGAATGGTGAAGCCGCCGCAATCCCGGTGACCCGCGCCAACGGCATCACCCACGCGCTCACCCGTCCGGGCGGCGGTCTCGTCATGGGCACCTCCGCGTTGCTCCGGCTCGACGGCTGGACGTGGGAGCAGTTGACGGCCGTGGCGCCGACGGCGTTGCACATTTCCTTCCCCTCCTATCGAGCCGGCGGCGGTCGTCGCGGCGGCTTCGGCGGTCGCGGCGGTGGCGGCGGCAACGTCGCTCAGCGCGCCGACGAGCAGCTCACGCGCATCGAGGAGCAGCTCGAAGAGGTGAAGGCCTACGCCAAGGCGAAAGATGCCGAAGCAGCCGGCGGCCCGCGCTATCCACGCGATCCTCGGCTCGAGGCCATGGTGCCGGTGATCGACGGGGAGATCCCCGTGTTCCTGCACACGACCGGCGTGGCCACCATCCGCCGGGCGGTCGCCTGGGGAGCGGAACAGGGCTTTCGCACGGTGATCGTCGATTCCGGCGATGCCTGGCGCGTCGCGGACTTCCTCGTCGAGCAGAACGTCCCGGTGATCGTCAAGGCCATACTGTCGAACCCGACGCGCTCGGACGACGGCTACGACGAGGCCTACGCTCGCGCCGCCAAGTTGCACGAAGCCGGGGCGCAATTCGCGATCGGCTTCGGCTCCGGCGGCCCGAACCTGCGCAACCTGCCGTATCACGCGGGCGTCGCCGGAGCCTTCGGCTTGCCGAAGGAGGAGGCCCTCAAGTCGGTGACGCTGTATCCCGCGCAGATCCTGGGTGTCGACGACTCGCTCGGCTCGATCGAGGTGGGCAAGAGCGCCAGCTTGGTGCTCACCGATGGCGATATCCTCGAAGTTCGCACGAATGTGCTCGGAGAGTGGGTCGACGGCCGGCCCGTCGACCTGTCGAGCAAGCACACTGACCTGTGGGAGAAGTACCGCGATCGCCCGAGACCCGTGATCGGCGGGCAGCAGTAGACACACGGGGCGTCGGCGGACGCCCACAATCGCGAAGCCGGGGGCGGCCCTTCCGGGCCGCCCCCTCGAGGTTCCCCTTGCAGCATCGCGACTACACACTGCACGTAAACGGCTCGACGCGGCGCGTGTCGGCGCGCCCGGATGAGCCGCTGCTGTGGGTGCTGCGCGATCAATTGCGCCTCACCGGCGCCAAGTTCGGTTGTGGCGAGGGTATGTGCGGCGCCTGCTCGGTGCTCATCAACGGGCGCTCCCAGCGCACCTGCAGGCTTGCCGTATCCGCCGTCGCCGACGGGCGCGAGATCGTCACCATCGAGGGACTCGGTCGACCGGGGCGTCTATCCCGCGTACAGGCCGCGTTCGCCGAGCACAACGCATTCGGCTGCGGCTATTGCACGCCGGGGCAAATCGTCGCCGCCACCGCGCTGCTGAATCGCAATCCCGCACCAACGAGGGAGCAGATCGTCACGGCGATGAACGGCCACCTGTGCCGTTGCGCCGCCTACCCGAACATCTTGGAGGCCGTCGCGTCGCTGTCCGAAAGGACGGCGGCGATCAAGGCCGACGAGAGATCGGGGCGCCGACAATGAGCCCGTCGAGGCGCACCGTGCTGGCGGGACTCGGCGGGACAACCCTCGCGTACGCGCTACAGATCGGTTGCGCCCCCGTCGAGGCGCCTGCCCCGGAATCAACGACGACGCCATCCGGAGCGGATGTCGATCCACGCGGGCGACCCAACGACGACACCATCGACGTGCACGAATGGTTGCTCATCTCGTCCGACGGCTCGGCAAGCGCGTACACCTCGAGGACGGAGATCGGCCAGGGGTTGACGACGATCATGCACGATCTCGTGGGTCAAGCCCTCGAGCTTCCTCGGGAGCGCGTCAATGTCATCCTCGGCGACACCGACGTCTGTCCCCACCACGGACCCACCACCGGAAGCGCCGCGACGCGCTACGTCGCCTGGGCCTTCTGGATCGCCTGCCATCAGATCAAGCGAGACCTGACGCTCCTCGCGGCCGAGAGGCTGGAGCTGCCGGCCGACCAGCTCGAATACCGCGAAGGTCGGATCATCCCCACGAGTGATCCGTCCCGGAGCATCGGCATCGGTGAGCTCGCCGACGGCCGCGTCCGCCGGATGGAGGTGGCTCCGGACG
>CAYSHI010000247.1:0-20793 GCA_964430745.1 uncultured Acidobacteriota bacterium
CCCCGATGCAACGTTCATTTTCACGTCGACCAACAAGGTCTACGGCGACACCCCCAACCGGTTGCCGCTCGTGGAACAGGAGCGCCGCTGGGAGATCGATCCACAACACACCTACGCGAACGGGATTCGCGAGGACATGTCGATCGACCAGACGCTTCATAGCCTTTTCGGTGCCTCCAAGGTGGCCGCGGACGTCTTGGTGCAGGAATACGGCCGCTACTTCGGCCTCCGCAGCGCCTGTTTTCGTGGCGGCTGTTTGACCGGTCCCAACCACTCCGGTGCCCAGTTGCACGGGTTTCTTGCCTACCTGATGAAATGTGCGACCACCGGAACGCCTTACACCGTGTTTGGCTACGGCGGGAAGCAAGTGCGCGACAATATCCACAGCGCCGATCTCATCGATGCCTTCTACGAGTTCTTCAAGGCGCCTCGCGTGGGCGAGGTGTACAACTGCGGGGGCGGGCGCTTCAGCAATTGCTCGATGCTGGAAGCCATCGGGATATGCCAGGAGGTCGCCGGGCGCGAGCTGGACTGGAAGTACTCCGCGCAGAATCGGGTGGGCGATCATATCTGGTGGATCGGCGATAATTCCAAGTTCATGGGGCACTACCCGGAGTGGCGCGTGCAACGCGACGTCCCGCGGATCCTGCGTGAGATTCACGAGGCCAACAGAGACCGCTGGCTGCCCTCGAAACCATCGTCGTGATCGACCGCGGTAAGCACAGCGTCCTCGGCGTGAACGTCGACGTGGTCGACTACGAGGCAGCGGTCACAAGGGTCATTGACGCCGCGGCCGACGGCCGGCCGATGGCGACGTCGGCATTGGCGGCGCACGGCGTCATGACGGGCGTGCTCGACAGGACCCATCGCTATCGGCTCAACCATCTGGACCTGGTGGTTCCCGACGGGCAGCCGGTGCGCTGGGCCCTCAACCTCATCCATGGCGCGTCGTTGAAGGAGCGCGTTTATGGCCCCCGGTTGATGCTCGAGGTTTGCGAAAAGGCCGCGCAAGAGGGGCTTCCCGTCTACCTGTACGGCAGCCGCCAGTCGGTGCTGGAGGCCCTTTCGGAGAATCTACGCACGCGGTTTCCCCACTTGAAGATCGCGGGTGCGAAGCCTTCGTTTTTCCGACGTACGACGGTTGAGGAAAAGACGGCGGTGGTCGAGGCCATTCGAGAAAGCGGCGCGGCCATCGTCTTTATCGGGCTCGGCTGTCCACGACAGGAAGTCTGGGCCTACGAGTATCGCGACCCTCTGTCGATGCCGGCTCTCGCTGTCGGCGCTGCTTTCGATTTCCACGCCGGGCTCCTGGCTCAGGCCCCGCCGCTGATGCAGCGATGGGGCCTGGAGTGGCTCTATCGGCTGGTCAGCGAGCCGGTGCGACTGTGGAAACGCTACGTTCTGCTCAACCCGCTGTACGTCGCGTTGTTGATACTGCAGGCGACGAGGCTGGCGCGATTCGATCCCGGAGATGCCGAAGCTCCGGACGATGAAATGCGGTACGGCTAGCGGCGGCTCGCCAGCAGGTTGGCATGACTCTCGGCGCTGTCGAGCTCGGCGATCAGGTCGAGTGCCGCGGCTTCGTCCACGAGCTCCACGAGCCCGCCGTCGTCGACGATTCGTGAAAGCCTGAAACCGCGCTCGGTGAGCCATGCGCAAAGCCTCGCCGGCTCCACGCCAAACGGCCTGAGGGCGACGGGATTCAGCTCGAGGACGATGTCCAGACGGGCCGAGTTCGCCAGCACGCCCTCCATGCCGAGAAGGGCTCCCATCTCCGCGCCCTCGATATCCATTTTCACGATGTCGACGCTGTGCACCCCCAACGAGGCCAGCGTCTCGTCGATGCGCACCGCCGCGACGGGGATCTCGCCGCCCGGTGAGCCTTTCCAGGCGCGCGGCGCCAGGTCCTCTGCCGAGGTGAAGCTGCGATGCAGGTTCATTCGATCACTGTCGCGCCGGAGAGACGCGCCGCCGGTATCCGGCGTGTCATCGAACAGCGAGACTGTTCCGTCGCGATCGGAAGCCGCCTTCTCCAGTAAGGTGACGTTGCTTTTGCCCGAAACGTTGTGCCGCAGGATGTCGTGGTTGCGTGGCTGGGGCTCAAAGGCGATGACTCGTCCCGAGGCGCCCACGAGCTGCGCGAATTGGGTCGTGTAGTAGCCGATGTGCGCCCCGACATCGACCACCGTCATGCCGGGGCGCACGATCTTGGCGAACGTCTGACGCGTCGCCGCCTCGTGGCTCCCGGTTGTCAGCGACAGCCGCCACCACAGCGGATCGTCGCTATTCGTGCGGAAACCGATGGCCGGGGAAACAACGCTCAAGAGGCCATTGCCGAGCGCATAACAGAATGCGTGGATGGGCCCGAAGCGCTTCAAGGATCTGCGATAGGCGCGCAGACAGGGCGGGTATAGCCGACTTGCGAGGTTAGCCATTGTTCCGGTTCGTCGGACGCGGGAAACGAGGAACCCCGATGATTCCACGGAGGATAATGGAGCCGACAGATGAAACCGCCGCGATCATGTCAGTCGCCGGCCCATGCTTCGTAGGACCTCGCGACTGGTGTCGCTGCAGCCCCAGCGCCACCAGAGCGCGCCGTACGTCGCGAAGAAAACGACGCCACGTAGCGCCAATTCCGAGGTAGGGGAGAGGGCTACCGGGCGTGTCGAGAGCCACGCGGTCGCGGCAGCTACCAGGGCGAGCCCTATGGCTGCCGCCTGGCGTGAGCGGAAAGGCTGCATCGACAGCAACCAGCGCACCTGCAGCACCTTCAACGCGTAGACCGATCCCGCGGAGGAGGCTGTCGCCAGCGCTGCCCCCAGCGCTCCGAACCTCGGCACCAGCGCCAGGTTGAGGATGACGTTGAGGACAAGCAACAAGAGGTTGTCGACCATCTCCAGTCGCTGCCAGCGGGTCATGGTGAGCATCGGTGCAGCGGCTCCGCACGCTGTCGCCAGGACGACGCCCAGGCAGAGCACCCGGAGGGCCGCCGTCGCGGCGACGAACTCGAGACCGAACAGCGCGAGGATCGGCTCGGCGTTCAGGCCGATGAAGAGGCCGGCGGGTACGTTGATCGCCATGATCCATTCGGTCGCCGCTCCGTATACAATCGCGAGTCTCCTGGCCCGACCCTCTACGTACAGATGCGCCGCGAGCGGGGTGAACGCCCGGCCGACGCTGTCGAGAACGAGAAACAAGGGCAGGGCCAGCCGCGTCGCCACACCGTACAGGCCGACCTCGCGCACCGACGAGAGTCCGCCCAGCATCAGCACGTCAATGTGAAACAGCAGATACCCCGTCAAGAGGCTGAACATCAGCGGCAGCGAGAAGGTCAGCATCCGGCGAAACATCAAGGGCCGTGTCGCACCCTCGATGCGGAGCACGATGGCGATCGTCACCACAGAGGACGCTATCCACGCCACGAGGTAGCCGATGGCGACGCCCTCGATGCCGTCGCGAGAGATCGAAAAGCCGACGGCCAGGGCGAGAGTCAGGAGCGGGAACACGATCCACTCGAGGGTGGCGCGGTGTGCGACGCGGAATGAACCCTGCAGGGCGCCGAGCGCGGTGGCGAATACGGCGGCGATGGGAATGGACGGGGCCAGGATCAGCAGGACCCTTCGGAGCGCGGGTTCACCGAAAACGGTGTCGGCGGCAACCGGTGCGAGTATCCAGGCGAGGGAGCCGATTGCGAGGCCGCCGCCCGCAGCGACCGCGAGAGCCGTCCGGATCGCCGCGGGGGCCTCCGCAGGAGCCGTCGAGGGCGCGTCGGCGAGGCCGTCAACGCCGCCCGGCGACCCGGAGAGGTCTGAAGTATCCGGCGTCGAAGTGGGCACATCGCGGGGCTGTGCGCGAGCGACGAAGTAGATGACTCCCTGATCAACGCCGATACAGGCGATGACCGTGGCGGCCGTGGCGAGCGTGAGGCCCAGTGTGAGCATCCCGAGAGCCTCGGGGCCCAGAAGTCGAGAGACCCACACGGTGAGCGCCATCGTGGCCGCCACCCGTACCGCTTGTGCTGCCAGCGTGAAGGTGGCGGGGCCGGCGAGCCGCCGGACATCCAGCGGCGAGTCCGAAGCCGAGGGATGGGCTGCCGCGTTGTCATTCACGGTCGGGCCTCCGAGCAGCGAGCCGGGAATTTCACCTGCGGATTGCCGACCGGGGTTCCGTGTTGCCGGATCACTTCCACGCGTGGACGACGACCCTGTCGGTACGAACCCCGGCCCCGAACTGATGGCCGCTCTTGTAGCGATGCCACAGCGACCGGGCGACGCGGAAATACAGCGGTCGCGCCGGAGCGACGAAATCGACGCGGCTGAAGCCGACGGTCCGCAGCATCGCAGCGATGGCGGCGGGGTTCGGTCCACACCAGTTGGTGTCGTCCTGCGCTACTTCTCTGCCGGCGTAGAAGGCCATCGCGGGCCGCCGGTACGCGAGCATGTCGACCAGTGTTTCGAGAACAAGGACCTTCTCGGTGACCTCGGCGACCCTCTCCAGGGCCAGGAGCGGGTGCTTCATGTGGTACAGGACACCGAGAAAGAAGACCATGTCCCAGGTGCCGACCCGTTCGGCGTTGAGCTCCAGCGCGTCGATGTGCATTTCTTCGACGTGCGACCCCAATGCCTGCTTGGCGAGCTCGAAGCCCTTCTTGCCGAAACCTTCGACGTTGCCGTCCCAGACGAACGAATCCGTTGCCAGCACGCGGGCGGCGCCGCGCCGTTCGGCCTCGAACGAGAAGAACCCGTCCCAGGCGCCTACGTCCAGCACCGTCATGCCCTCGAGCGAGTCCGGCAGAGCCAGTCGCGCCAGCTTCCGGGGAGTGTTGTCCTTGCCCGGCGTGATGACTCCGTGACCCAGGTCGATCGTGTGATGCCACTGAATCTCCGAAGCCCTTTGTTGCAAGGACGCAATCTGAACGTTGGTCACGGGTGCTCCGGCACGGTTCGCAGAGGGCGGGCCGATCGGCGCCTTGGTCGGCGACCACGGAGTGTAACATTGCCTGCCGGCCGAGTCGGCCGCACGCCGGGCCCGTCGAGCCCGCGACAACGGACGCGAAATCGCTCCATGCGACCTTGCTTCACCGCCACAAGCTACTTTCCCGCCGTCGGCGGCGCCCAGCTCTACCTCCACGAGGTCGCGCGCCGGCTCGTTGATGGGGACCCATTGCGGGCGGTGGCGTTCTGGGAACGCCATCGTACCGACTGGTTGCTGGGCACGACGGTCAACGCGCCGACTGGTCCTTGGCGGCGGCAGGAAGACGGAATCGACGTTCATGGCATCGCCTTGACCGCCGCGGACCGTGCCCGTGTGGCGCTCCCCGCACTCTCCTTTTACGCCGCCAAGTCATGGGCCGTGCGGCGGATCTGCTCGGTGCTTACCCCCAAGATCGAGGCCGAGTTCGACGGAGACCTGATCCACACGAGTCGCATCGGCCGGGAGCCCTTCAGCTTCTCCAGCCTCGAAGTTGCCCGCAACCAGGGAGTGCCTTTCGTCTTCACGCCCAATCACCACCCGAGGTGGGTCGGTTGGAACTATCGCGAGTACCTGCGGCTCTACACGCTTGCCGACGTGCTCGTGGTCTACACGGATGCGGAGCGCGATTTTCTCCGCGGCATGGGCGTCGACGATCGTCGTATCTTCGTGACCGGCATCGGGCCCGTGCTTGCTCAGCAAGCGAACGGTAAGCAGTGGAAGGAGCGCCTCGGAATCGAAGGCCCGGTGGTTTTGTATCTGGGACAGAAGTTCCGTTACAAGAACTTCCAGATGTTGCTGCAAGCGGCTCCGGAGGTGTGGGGCCGTCACCCGGACACTACGTTCGTCTTCATCGGGCCGCCAACGAAGTTTTCCAAAGGCATCTTTGCCGGTCATGAATCCGAGCCGCGGATCGTGGAGCTCGGCCGTGTCAGCCTGGAGGAGAAGACGAGCGCACTCGAGGCGTGCGATGTGCTTTGCCTGCCGTCCTCTCAGGAAAGCTTCGGCATGGTCCTCGTTGAAGCCTGGAGCATGTCCAAGCCGGTCATCGCCGCCCGCTCTCCCGCCGTCTCGACGCTGGTCGATGACGGCAAGGACGGCTTTGTCGTCGACCCGACCCCGGCTACGCTCACCCGTGCCCTCCTGCAGTTGTTTGATAGCAGCGACTTGCGTCGCGCAGCGGGGGAGGCGGGGAAGGAGAAGGTGCAGCGGCGTTTCGCCTGGGAGCGGGTAATACAGACCGTGCGCGATGCCTACCAGGCGGCGCTCACTTTGCCGTCGGCCGGCTCGCCGTGAAGGTCGCGTTCGACATCAGCATTCTCGACTTCGACCGCGCCGGGAGCGCCACCTACGCCCGGCAAATCCTCGAGCACGTCGAAAAGATGGACGGTGTCGAGGCGGTGATTCCGTTGCGAAGCGGCGCCGGAGCCGGCGGAGCGCTGACCCGTCGTCTACGGCACCTTTGGCAGGATCTGCTCTGGTCGCCGTTTCTGTCGCCGGTGCTCGCGGCTCGGCGCGGCGCCGATATCCTGCACTGCACCGCGTACCGCGCCCCTTTGCTGTCAGGACTGCCTCGGGTGGTAACCATCCACGATGTCTATCCCCTCCAGAATCCAGGTTCTTTCCGCCTCTGGTGGGCTTGGTATTTCCGCTGGTTCGTGGCGGCCGCCGCGGCGCGCGCCGATTGCGTCATTACGTCTTCGGCGATCAGCGCCCGAGAGATCTGTAGCTCATGGGGGATCGATGAAACTCGAGTGCGGGTGATCCACTACGGCGTCGGCGCCGTGTTCGAACGACCCCCGGCGCCCGCGCAGGTCGCTCGGGTACGCCGGGAGCAGGGGTTGCCGCCGCGGTATTTCCTCTTCGTCGGGAGTCTGGAGCCCCGTAAGAACTTCTCCGGGTTGCTGGCGGCGGCGCGAGAGCTGCGGCAGGCGGGGAGAGATTGTCGCCTCGTCATGGTTGGGCCCCGGGGATGGAGGAATAGGACCCTGCAAGAAGAGGTGGCGGGCGCCACGGAGGAGGGCTGGGTGTCGAGCCTGGGTTTCGTGCGGGATGAGGACCTCGCCGCCCTTTACGCCGGCGCCAGGGCACTGGTCATGCCCTCGTTGCACGAGGGATTCGGGTTTCCGATCATCGAGGCGATGGGGTGTGGTTGCCCGGTGATCGCCGGCCGCGCCGGCAGCCTTCCCGAGATCGCCGGAGACGCCGGGCTGGTCGTAGATCCGGGCGACACGGCGGCCATCGCCGCCGCTATGGCCCGCGTCGACGACGACGATGCGCTGCACGCCGATCTGACGCGACGAGGGCGCGAGCGAGCCGGCCGTTTTCGCTGGGAGCGCTGCGCCCGGGAGACGGTAGAGCTGTATCGGGAGCTGCTCGACCGAACGAACGCTGCGACCTGATATGAACCGACCCACGGTCGGTACAACGTCCTTACTCAGTGACGCGGTGCGTGAGGTGTTCTCCACCTCGGATCCGGCGAAAACGAGAAGAACCCGAGAGGCGGACGCTCCCGCGCAGAGTCATGGCCTGCGGTATGATGCAGCGCGAGATGCGGGGAGGGAGCGACCCGCGACGACCCGTTGTCGAGAAGATCGAAAAATGGAGCTTCCGCAGCGTGAAGGAAGAGGTTCATGGGCGCGAATCGATGAACAGTCCAGAGGTCCCGCGGAAAGATCCGATAAAGAGAATCGCTTCCAACGTTCTCCTCATTCTATTGTCATTAATCGTCTGCTTGTTTGTTGGAGAAGTACTTACCCGACTCTACCTGCGTTCTCGTCCAACAAATCCCAATGTTGGAGGCGTTATCGTGATTGATGAACAATTAGGCTGGAGAACGGCGGCAAACTTCAGATTTCAAGGTCGGCTGGAAGACGCGGCAGGGCGGCATTATTTTGCTGATGTGCGGACTGACTCACGAGGTTCCAGGCTGTTCGGCGATCTTGCATCACAACGGAGACGTGTGTTCTTCGTTGGTGACTCATTCACCTATGCCGGGCACGTATCGAATGACAAGACGTATTACAGCATTGTGAATGCTGCCTTACCACAAGTAGAGGCTTTTGCTTATGGGGGCAATGGATACGGAACTCTTCAGGAACTCATGATCGTGGACGAATTGATAGATGTCATCCAGCCGGATGCGCTGGTATTGCAGTACTGTGGCAACGACATCATCAATAATTCATATGGCTTGGAAAGAAGAAGCGACGCGAACAACAATGGCATGCGCCGTCCATACTTGGACGAAGATGGACAAGTTTTCTATGCGCTGCCCAAAGGCTTCTTCCCTAGGTTTCGAGAGTTTGCCAACAACTACTCTCGGTTTCTCTATCTCATCCTCAGCAGAGTCGATCGACTCTATTCAAACAAGGAAACCCCGGCAGAAACTCTTCTCTTCAACGAAGGGAGAGCTTCTCCGCTGGTCAAAGACGCCCTTGATGTGACTGCTGAGTTGTTACGAGAGATAAGAACGCGTGTGCCTCAAGAGATAGAGATATATGCGTTCACGGTCGAATATGCCACCCATCCTCTATACGAAGAATTCAAGAGAATGTCAGATTTGGCCGGCATTGAGTTCATAGAGGAGGTTCCCTTGGCACTAGGAACGCAAGAACAGAAGGGGACTGTGGTCAGAGCCGCAGATAACGCCCACTGGAATGAAAAGGGACACCAGATTGTCGCAGATGCCTTGGTGACGTATTTCGCGAATATATGGGAATGAAGCTTGCCCAGTCTTCATCTCAACGCAGGTAGCCGAGCGCGCGGAGGCTCTCGATCATCTCGGAGTCGAACTCCTCGTCACGGCGGCCGCCGGCACGCGACAAGAGCCGCTCGTTTCGCCAGCGCGCCAGCTTGAGAGACTGGACGAGGAAGCCTGCTTCGAACGGGTTCAGCGACGAGATGTCGACGGTCTCGCCGGGATCGTCGGAGAGGCGGTAGAGGGCCGTTGATGCAAACGGATCGGACACTAACTTCAGGTCACCCCAGCGGATGGTATGCCAAGGTGCGGGGGGTTCGTTCGGTCGAATTTCGCCGACCGTATAGGCGTAGATCAGACGCTCGGGTCCGCCCTGGCCTCGCGCGAGCGGCAGCAGGCTGTGGCCTTGGAAGCGCGCCCGATCGTCGTCGATTCCGAGTCCGTCGATAATCGTAGGCGCGACATCGAGCAGACTGATCGGTGCGTCGACCATCGACTCGAATGCCGTCGGTCCCCTCGGCCATTTGACCACCAGCGGAACGAGGAGGAACTCCTCGAAGGCATGGCTCGCGTGCAGGAACTTGCCGTGCTCGTAGAAGGCCTCGCCGTGATCCGACAGGACGACGATCATCGCGTCGTCGTATCGGCCGTTTTGCTTCAGGAGCTCTACCAGGCGGCCCACGAGATGGTCGGCGTACTGGACGTTCTCCTCGTAACGTGCGATCGCGAGCCGTCGGAGCACGTCCTTTTGGTCCTCCGGGACAAGCTGTTCGAAACCGTCCAACGTGACGTCGGTCGGGTCCAGATCGCCGGAATACCAGGCGCTTCGCGACCCGGCGAACGGCGCCGGCGGTTCGTACGGGGCGTGCGGCGGCCAGAGGTGGATTAGTGCGAACGTCGGGCGTTCGTCGTCGAGTAAGAAGTCGGCCGGCGGCAGCATCTCGCGGCTCGCGGCCTCCTGGTACGCCCCGAAGATCCTTGTCTCCTCGAAACCATGGCGCAACGGCGGGTTGTCCTGGTAAATGGTGTGCTGGCTCCACAGCACGGCGTGATACCCGGCCTCCGCGAGGAATTCAGGGACCGTGATCACCGTTGGTTGCTGGCGGGAGACCCACGACTCGATCCCGAGCGCATCCGGGGCCATCCCCGCGAGTAGGGCCGGAACACTCTGCCCGGTCCAGGAAGACGGTGCCCAGGCATTGGTGAAACGAGTGCCGGCGCGGGCGAGCTCCGTTACGTTCGGCGCCAGATCAACGTCACGGCTACCGTCGAAGGCATCGGCGCGTGCCGCATCCAGCAGGATGACGAAGATATCGGGGCGATTCAGGATCGCCGAGCGCGGCGGTATCACGATGTCGGCAGGGTTCGCGGGGACGGCGCCGCCTTCGAGCGGCGTCGTGGTACCGAGACCCTTCCACTGCACCACTCCGTTGGTGTCGCCGAACACCCTCACACGAAGGCCGATCAGCTTGCCGGCCCAGGGGGCCAGAGCGGCGCGGATGTTGCCTGTTGGCTCGGACGCCGGTGTGAACTCCGCTTCCCAGACAGGTGTCGACGAGCCCGGCTCGATGACCTCGATCACGGCCTGGATCCGACCGCCGGCGCCGGGATCGGCGAATTCTATTCCCATCTCTCCGACGATCTCTGTGTCCTCGGTCGGCCCGGCGTAGACGTCGAAGAAGCTGTCCGCGGGCATGGCGATGGCGATGGCCGCGAGGTCGCCCTCGTCGTCCGCGATCAGCTCCGGTGATGCGGGCCCCGAAGGAGAGTCTGGCTGCATCACGAGAGTTATTTCTTCCGGGCGTTCGGCCCAGTGGGGCCGGGTGGACGTGCGGCGGAGCTCCAGGCGCCGAAACCGCGCCGCCAAGGGGCGTCGGTCGTTGTTGTCGGGGTAGAAGTCTGCCGGCTGCAGTGCCTGCTCGAAGCGGAGCTCCAGATTGTTTCCGCCCGCCCTCAGGAGCTGCGTGGGGAGCTCGAACTCATAGGTGTACCAGCCGGCGCGCATCTCGGTCGAGGCAAAGAGCGAGCCGTTGAGGCCCAGGTGCAGCACCTGCGCCGGCGCACCGGGGGGCATAAACGGCTCCGCCTCGGCGATGAACCGGGGAGCGCCGTCCGCTCCCGTGGAGAACTCGATTTGGGCGAGGGATCCGCTCACCCACATCGTGTCGCCCTCGAGCGAACGGATCGGCCAGTTCTTCGTGAGAAAACGTGGAGCGCCTTGGGCGCGCGGGAAGATAACGTCGGTGTCGACGCCGTGGGCGTTGAACGAAACGTACTCGGCGAGATAGGAGGCGACGACGGCTTCCGAGCCGCATCCCGTGGCCACGCATGCAACGACAATGGCGGACGCGACGATCGCGAGTCGTATCGGCTGGGCTCTGAAGGAAGCCGTACGAGTCATGCGCGGCATAATACACTGGGTCCGTTTCCGCCGCGAGGTCGTGTTCACCGCCCCGAGGGCGCCTGCGCGAACTGCAGGAAAGGGGAAGGACGACCAGGGTCGACCGATATCGCCGGGAGCGTTGAGCGCGGGAGGCCGGGAAGCTCCTTCGGGAGCTGCCGGCCAACGGGTAGTCGGGTGCGCGACTTAGCGGATCTCCAGATCCTTGGCGAAGTTGAAACCGAAGTATTGTGTCGCCGGCCAGATCGCTGTCGCTCCTCCACCGCCGTGTATTCCACCGAACCCGTCAAGCACGTAGTGGCCCGTCGCTGCGAACTCCAGGTCGACGGCGATGTCGAAGCCGAAGTATGGCGTTGCCGGGCTCTGGAGCGGCGCTCCGCCGCCCGGATGAACGCCGCCGAAACCGTCCAAAACGTAGAATCCGGAAGGCGCCAGCTCCAAGTCGACGGCGATGTCGAAGCCGAAGTACGGCGTTATCGGGCTCGGGGGCGTCGCCCCGCCGCCCGGGTGCACACCGCCGAAGCCGTCCAGTACGTAGAATCCCGCAGCGGCGAACTCAGCGTCGCGCGCAACATCGAAGCCGAAGTACGGCGTCAGTCCGGAGAGCGTCGGCGCGCCCCCCGCTGCGTGGATGCCACCGAAGCCGTCGAGCAGGTAGACGCCGGTGCCGCCTGGAGACGCCTCGATGTCGCGACCGATGTCGAAACCGAAATACGGGGCCCCGGTTGCAGGCGGTGCGCCGTTACCCGAGTGGATGCCGCCGAAACCGTCGAGGAGGTAGTACTCGTCGCCGGTGCCGGGAAACTCGATGTCCTCGGCGACATCGAAGCCGAAATACGGTGTATCGAAAACTTCACCGATCGCGGCGCTGCCGGCGTGCACACCGCCGAACCTATCGAGCACGTAGGCCGAAACACCCGACCATGTGACGAAGACCGGGCTATCGGTGGCCCCGATGGTTGTGACGCCGTTGACGATGCCATCCAGATCGCCGGCGCCGCCGTCGACGACGACCGCCGACGTGCCGTCGACCGCGGCGACGGCTGCGGTTGCGGCCGGAAACGGAATCGCCCTCGTGACGCCGGCGTCGGTTGTCCAGACGACGTCGGTGAACTGCCCACCGCCGACGAATTGATAGTCGCGTAGGTGAGCGTCGCCCTCATCGAAGGTCAGCTCGTCGAGGTGGATTGTTCCCGAGGTGCTACCGAAAAACGGGTACACCGGGATCTGGAAGTTCGCCAACCAGAACCGGGAGAAGCTGATCGGGTAATCGACGTTGCCGTCGCCGCCGAACGGGCTGGTCGCGTCGACCACGTGACCGGTCATCTGTTGCCAGCCGTTGCCGATGGTGAACCCCATCTTGACCGCGAACATCTCGCCGCCGGCATCCTTGAACAGCAGCGACAGCCTGTGGTCTCCGTTATCGGGTTTTACCCAGACGCTGAAGCGGCGCGGTGTGCCGGGAAGGGGGACCTCGTTCTCCAGGGAAACCAGCGCGCCGGCGCCGCCGGGCAGGGGCGGGAAACTGTAGCTGAAAGCGCCCGAGAAGCGGCCGCTGACGCTTTCGGCGTTACTGCGCACGAACCCCGGGACGCCGCCCGCATACGAGCCTGGCGTCCAGGTGTCGGTCTCGAAGCCGCTGATGTGGGTTTGAGCGTACGGGTTGCGTTGCTTTCGGAAGGTCTTGTTGCCGACCTGATCGGTCATCGCGGCGTACGCGGTGAACGCCGGCTTAGGGGTCATGTCGTAGTCGAGGAGCCCTGTGTGGTGGAAGATCAAATTGGGGTCGTCGCCGTCCTCGCGGAGGTTCCACCAGGCTTTACGGTCGGCACCGACGCCGAACCCCTGTATGAAGTCCCGCACGAGGTAATCGGCGTGTTGGGCCCGGCTGATCGTCGGCGGACAGAGATTTGGCGGGCAGCCCGGTCCGGCGACGAAAGGCGCACTCGGCCACGCTGACTCGTCGTGCCAGATGGGTTTGGCACCCAGGGTGGCAACGTATGCTCGAAGCCTCGCCAAGTTGTCGACATTGCCGAAATACTCCGGCGCGTGCTCAAAATCGAACGGGTGGATCGCGACGACATCGATAAGACTCCACGCTCCCCGGTCGACGAGCCCCTTGATGAAGTTCAGGTCGACGCCCGCGAGGCCACCGAGGACGATGTTGGCGCTCGGGTCGACTCCCCCGGGTCCTTTGATGACGTTCCAGGTCCGCTGCAGCATATCGAAGTACGCGTCGACGTCCGGTGCGGGTCGCCAGCCGAGATTGCCGTTGGGTTCGTTCCAGACCTCCCAGTAATCGATCGTGTCCTTGTAGTGGTTCACCGTCGCCTGGACGTACGCCTCCCAGTCGTTGAAGTCGGTCGGTGGGTACTGGAAGTAGAACGGGTGCCCCGGGTTCGACGAAGCCCATTGCGGTACGCCCATGAGCACGCCGACCACCTCGATGCCGCGGCTGGTGAGCGAATCGACGACGTCGTCGTTGTAGGCGAAGGTCGGCGTCAGGTCGGGGAAGTTCACGTCGGGCTGTATGTTGAACCAGTTGAGGCCGACCCGTGACCACTGTACGCCGATGTTCTTCTGGAGCTGTGAGGGCAGTCCGAAGTCTGGCGGTCCGCCTTCGGGGAAGTTCGAGCCGTGCCCGTAGGCGTTGAGGCCGAAGTAACTCTGTTGAGCGCCCGCCTGGCCGATGAACGCCGGCAGGAGGAGTGCAAGAATTACCGACAGCGGGAGCAAAGGTCGGGATAATGGTCGTTGTGTCATCGTGATCCCCAGACGGAAGATGATCACCGAAAGTTAATATTAATCAATTACCATACGGAAAACATATCTAAAAGCACAAAAAAGCACTCGAGCTATACTTCTTCCCGCTCGGTACTGTTGCAATGCGCGTGCCCGTGGGGGTCATTGACACGTCTTGGGCCCCGTGTAAGACTCTCGGCCGCCACGCGGGGCTCCGGGAATCGTCACGCCGCGCCCCCTATTGATAGGCAAGGGTCACTCATGAAGGCGGTTGTCGCGCGGCGCGCGCTCTGGATACCGTGGATTGCAGTAATCGTGTCCGCGGCTGCCTGCGAAGCTCCTCCACAGGCCCCCGACTACCTTGTCGTACCGTTGCTTGAGATCGACCGCCGTTGGGCAGGCCCCGGCGACCCGGTGGAGTTGACGTACCGTTTCGAGATCGGTCCGGACAACGGTGTCATCGGGAGCGACTACGAGGTTCTCGTCGATTTCGTCGACGGTGACGGCAAGACGATCTTCTCCCACCACCACATGCCGCCGACGCCGACATCGGCCTGGCTATCCGGATCCGTCGTCCAGTACAGGCGAACCGTATTCGTGCCGCACAACGCGGATCCCGGACCGACGACGGTCGAGCTGCGTTTGCGGGTGCCCGAGGAGGGACAGTTGATCGCCCTCTCGGACGGCGAGGGCGGCGGTTCGATTGTCTCAGAAGTGGGTCGGCTCACAGTGGATGCACAGTCCACAGGCGTCCCGGTCTCCCACAAGGGTGGATGGTACGGGGTCGAAATCGACGCCGCCGACCCGGCGACTCAATGGCAATGGACCGCAGGATTGGCGCTCAGCACCTTTCCCAACCCGCACACCGATGCCGTCGTCTACCTGCACGCCTTGGCCAACGTGGACGCCGACGGGACGCCGCCCGAGGTGAGCGTGCGTGTCGGTCCCGGATTGCTCGAGGTGGCGCGGTTCCGTGTCGAGCAGTCCCAGCCGTTTCTCGAGCGCATCTACGTCCCGGCCACGCTGATGGGCGGTATGCAGGATGTCGAGTTGGTGATACGGACCGACCAGGTCATGGTGCCGTCCGGGGGGGGAGCGAGCGGCGATTCGCGCCCCCTCGGCCTGCGCGTCTTCAACCTCCATCTCGCGCCGAAGCCCAACTGGACCAATTATCAGCTCGAGCTGGTGAACCCGATCGCTCTGGTGCGTCCCGACGACCCCTATCTGGGAGAGTTCGTATTCACGGACGAATGGGATTGGTTTTCCGGGAACATTCCCGTGTGGGAGGAAGTGCTTGCCCCCTTCAAGGGTAGGCCGGACATCCATTATCTGGAGGTCGGCGTTTTCGAGGGGCGCTCGTATACCTGGATGACAGAGAATATCTTCACCCATCCGACCTCGACGTTGACTGCTGTCGACCTTTTCACCGGTTTCGAGGACGTCAGCGGTGAGACGGTCAAGGCGACGTTCCTCGAAAACGTGAGGCGCTCAGGTGCGGCGCCGCGCAGCACGCTGTACACGGGATACTCGCAGTTGGAGATGAGAAAGCTACCCCTCGATTCCTACGACGTGATCTACATCGACGGGGCACACGACGCGGCCAACGTGCTCGAGGACGTGATGCTGGCCCGGCGGTTGTTGAAGGACGACGGCATCATCATCTTCGACGACTACGACTGGCCGACCAATCCGGGCGTCAAGCTCGCGGTCAACACGTTCGTCCAGATCTACGGTGAGGAGTTCTCCATCGTCCACCGCGGATACCAGTTGATCCTCAGAAAGGGCGAGCGGTCCTGAGCGGGCTGCTCCCCGGGGCCTGTTAGCCGATGACCGACGGCGGACTTGTCCGGCGTGTCGGCACCCTGGGAGCCACGGCGATCGTGGTCTCCAACATGATCGGCACCGGCATTTTCACCACTACCGGCTTCCTCGCGGGAGATCTCGGTTCGCCCGGCCTGGTCGTGGGGATCTGGCTCGTGGGCGGCGTTTTGGCGCTGGCCGGGGCGATCTCCTATGTCGAGCTCGCGCTCAACTTTCCGCGCTCCGGGGGCGAGTACGTCTATCTGTCCGAGGCGTGGGGTCCAGCGTGGGGTTTCATCGTCGGCATGGTGAGCTTCTTCGCCGGTTTTTCCGCGCCGATCGCTGCTGCGGCTCTGGCGATCTCCGCATACCTCGGCCTCGCCAGTGAGGGCGCGTCGATATCCCTCGGATTCCTGACGGTCCATCTCGCCGGCGCACAGCTGTTTGCCTGCGCCGTCGTGGCCGTCTTCACCTTGCTGAACATCCTCGGGACCCTCCTTGTCGCGCGCGTCCAGACGGCGTTGACCGCCATCAAGCTCCTCGTCATCGTCGGTTTCGTCGTGCTGGGCTTCAGCATCGGCTCGGGAGATACCGCAAACCTGGGCTTGACGGCCGCCCGAACGTCGGACCTGTCGCTCTTCGAGCAGTTCGCCAGCAGCCTCGTCTTCGTCTTCTTCGGCTACAGCGGCTGGAATGCGGCGGTGTACATCGCCGGGGAGGTGAAGGACCCTGATCGAACGTTCCCGGTTGCCCTTGCGGCCGGTACGGCGCTGGTTACCTCGTTGTACCTGGCGTTGAACGTGCTGTACGTGTACGCCGTCCCGCTCGAGGAGCTCAAAGGCGTGGTCGCCGTCGGCTCCCTGGCCGCCTCGCGGCTTTTCGGCGAGGGAACCGCGACAATCTTCAGCCTCGGCATGGCCGTCTCGCTCCTTGCCACCGTCAACGCGATGTGTCTCGTCGGCCCCCGGGTGTACTACGCGATGGCCGGCGATGGCGCCTTTTTTCCGGCGGCGGGGCGCATCCATCCGAGGTGGAAGAGCCCCTGGATCGCGGTGCTGATGCAAGGTGGCTGCTCGTTGCTGCTCATTGTCCTGCCGACGTTCCGCAGCCTGGTCTTTTACATCGGCTTCACGCTCTATCTGTTCACTGCGCTCGCGGTCTTGGCGCTCTTCAAATTTCGCCGGCGACCGGGTTGGAGGCACTTTCCCTTGCTCGACAAGACGTACCCGTTGCTGCCGGCCGTCTACGTAGCCATGAGTGTCTGGGTGCTGGTGTTCTCCATCCGCTCCGCTCCGTTCTCGTCGCTGCTGTCCTTGTTGACGGTCCTCGCCGGGGCCGCCGCCTATCGCCTGTACGCCGGCCCGAAGGACGCGGACGGGGCGAGCGCCGCCTGAGGTCGAAGGACGCCGACGGGGCGAGCGCCACCTGAGGTCGAAAGAAGCCGACGGAGAGTGCTGCCTGAAGCAGAAGGGCGAGGGGCCAACGACGGGTCGCGCGGGACACAGTGAATCGATGACAGCGGTTGATCGCGAGCCTTACGGCGTGCGAGCATCGAACTACCGTCGAGTTGCTACCGTTAGGTTTTTTATGCGCACAGACGCTGCCGCACGCTACTCGCCCTCGTCGCTGCTCCTGATCGTCTCGATGGCTGCATTGCTGGTTGTCGGGTCCGCCGACGCTCGCCCGCAGCTGCAGCAAGACGACCGGATCATCGAGGAAGAGGGGCTGAAGCTTGTCCGTCATGTCGACGGCACGTATGAGGTCTCGGCGGACGGGGTTGCGCTCGAGGCCCTCGTGGCGCATCTGGTCGATTTGAGTGGAGCAGAGTTCACGATTTCACCGGAACTGCTTCTCCAGCCCGTCACGATCGAGACCGACCGGATCGGTCTGGCTCGCTTGCTGGAGCAACTTCGAGCCTCACTCGAGGCCAACCTGATTCTCGCCGCCACGAGGGAGCACCAGGTCTCCCGCGTTTGGCTGACCTCCACGAATGCGACCTCGGCAGCGGCGACCACCGCCGCCGGTACACCGGCCGGCGCCGCCGCGGCCCCGACTCCCGGTCTGCAAACGATGCCGGTACCACCCGGAGCAATGCCCGCGCCGACCGGCAATGAGGTTCGTGTCGCGGGACTGGAAGCCGGCGTAAACGTTGCCGATTACATCCGCAATCAGGCAGCGGCCAACGCGACGGCCGGCGCGGGTGGTGCCCCGGGTGCAACGGCCGGCGCTCCCGGCACGGCGGGTGCCCCTCCGGGTGCGGCGAGCGGGGCCCCGGGTGCAGCCGGCGGCCCTCCGGGGGAACCGGGTGCGCAACCGGGGGCTGAGGGAGAGCCGCCGGCGCAGACCGAACCTCCCGTTCCGATGGATCCGAACGCCCTCGAGACGTACTTCGCGGGTGACAAGACGACGAGCACCTACCATCGCCTGAACTGCATTCAAGCGATGTACCTCCCCGCGGCGAACAAGATCTGGTTCAAATCGCGGCAGGAGGCCATAGCCGCCGGTTTCACGCCGCACGAGATCTGCGTCGCTCGCTGATCCCGCTGTATCTCCGGCGGCCGCAGTCGCGGAATGTCTATACAAGCGCTCCGTGATGGCCGTAAGATAGAATCCGTAACTTATGCCCATCTCTGCGCAGCCTGACAATGTCTGACTATCTCTGCACGATCGGCCACCCGGACGGCAGCGGCGTCGTCGAACGGGTATTGACCGCCGAAACGCCGGCCGCCGTGCGTCGTAGCCTCGAGGATCAGGGCTACAGCGTTTTCGACGTTCGTCGCAAGAGCTCCGGCTTGCGCATGCCGCGACCGCGACCGCGCGGCATTGCTCCCCACGACTTCCTCATCGTCAACCGCGAATTCGCCGCGCTGGTGAAGGCCGGGATGCCGATCGTCCGCGCTCTGGCTCTTCTGCAGGAGAGGCGGTCGGGCTCTCGGCTCGGCGACCTGCTCGAGCGCGTGCGCACCCGCGTCGAGGGTGGCGCGGGGCTCTCGGAGGCGTTCGCCGAAGAGCAGGAATTGGTGTCCCCCCTGTACGTGACGAACGTCGGCGTGGGCGAGGCGAGCGGCGACCTCGAGGGGGCGATTCGCCGGTACACGGCCTATCTCAAACGAACGATGGAATTGCGCAAGAAGGTCACGGGGGCCGTGGTTTATCCGGCAGTTCTGCTGGCCATGTCGCTGGGCGTCGTCCTGGTCTTGTTGACCTACGTGATGCCTCGCTTCGCCGCCTTCTACTCCTCGTACAATGCCGCGCTTCCGATATTGACCCGATTCTTGCTCGGACTCTCGACGTTCATCACCGAGGCGTGGCCGCTGTGGTTGGCTCTCGTGGTCGTCGCCGTCATCGCCGGGACCTTCTGGGCGCCCACCGCCGCCGGCCGTTCCCGGCTGAGCCGCGTGACGCTGGCTATCCCCGTCATCGGGGCCGCGCAGCGCAGGTATCTGGGAGTCCAGTTCACGCGCACCCTTTCCGTGTTGTTGCGTGGCGGCACGACGATGCTCCCGGCGCTGGAGGCCACGCGCCGGGCCATCTCGAACTCGTTGTTCAGCGAGCGTATCTCGGAAGCCATCGAGCTCGTGCGTTCGGGCAGCCCGCTACACCGGGCGCTCGACGGACGCGGCATCGTCGGCCCGATGGCCATCGAGATGATCCAGGTCGGCGAGTCCACGGGCGATCTCGACAGCATGCTTGAAGAGGTCGCGGCGTACTATGACGAGGCCCTCGACGGACAGCTCGAGACAGCCGTTCGTCTGCTCGAGCCGGCTCTTCTGGTGACCATCGGGCTCATCATCGCCACGATTGTCCTGGCGGTGTACATGCCCCTGTTCAACATCGTCGAGGCGGTGCGCTGATGGGCGTCGTCGACAGAAAGGCGATCGAGAAGGTCGATCTCCAGTCTTTCCGGCTCGACGCGGAGTTGTTGGCGTCGATTCCGGTGGAGCTGATGTTGCGCCACTCGTTCGTGCCGCTTGCGCGGACCGACGAGGGCATGCGGTTGGCCATCGCCGACCCCGGCGATTTGCCGGCTATCGATGCCCTCGAGGATCGGCTGGGGATGCCGCTCGAGATCTGTTGGGCCGCGGAGGCCGACATCGAAGAGGCTCTCCGCCGTGCCGACAGCAGCGGCCGCGTGCTCGACAAGCTTACGCAGCCGATGCGGCAGCTCGATACGGTTCTCGAGATCGACGACGACAGCCTCACCCTCGAGCGCCTTGCCACCGAGAGCAGTCCGCCGATCATCCGCCTGCTGGACACGACGATCCTCAATGCCATCCAGCGCCGTGCCTCGGATATCCACATCGAGCGCCGGGAAGACGCACTGTGGATCAAGCATCGTATCGACGGTGTTCTCTACCCCTCGATGGATCCATTGAGCGGAGACGTCCATGAGCCGCTCATCAGCCGGCTGAAGATCATCAGCGACCTGGACATCGCCGAGAAGCGGGTGCCCCAGGACGGGCGCTTCAAGCTCAAGGTCCGGGGTCGCAGCATCGACTTCCGTGTTTCGATCATGCCGTCGGTGTTCGGCGAGGCGGCGGTGGTCCGCATCCTCGACAAGGAGTACCTCGCAGAACAATTCAGCGAGTTGCGGCTGGATCTGCTCGGTTTGCAGGGCCGGGACCTGGACAAGGTACGCAAGTACATTCGCGAGCCCTACGGCATGTTCCTCGTCACCGGGCCGACGGGCTCCGGTAAGACGACGACGCTATACGCGGCTCTTTCGGAAGTCCGCTCCGAAGAAGACAAGATCATCACCATCGAAGATCCGGTCGAATACCAGCTCAAAGGCGTGACGCAGATCCCTGTCAACGAGAAAAAAGGCCTCACGTTCTCGCGGGGGCTGCGCTCGATCCTCCGCCACGACCCCGACAAAGTCATGGTCGGTGAGATCCGGGACGCCGAGACCGCACAGATCGCCATCAACGCCGCGCTCACCGGACATTTGGTGTTCACCACGGTGCACGCGAATAACGTCATCGACGTCATCGGTCGCTTCTTGAACATGGGTGTCGAAGCGTACAACTTCGTGTCATCGCTCAACTGCATCCTTGCCCAGCGACTCGTCCGTACCATTTGCCCGTTCTGCAAGAAACCGTTCAAAGCCGACATCGCGCTCCTCGAAGACTCGGGGCTGAACCCGGAGCGTTACGGCGGCCACACGTTTTTCCGGGGCGAA
>CAYSHI010000248.1:0-8444 GCA_964430745.1 uncultured Acidobacteriota bacterium
AAGCGCTGCCTCGGCGGCATGCTGGAGCTGATGCTGCACTGCCACTACCTGCTGGCCGAAGAGGGAGCGCGCCTGGGATTTCCCGAGGTGACCTTGCCCGTCGTGCCCGGAATGGAAGGCTGTCACTGGCCCTTCCGCAAGGCCGCGCCCGCTGACTGGTCCCGCCTTTTCGAGCTCCTCCTGACCGGCCGCGCGGCGCGAGCCGGCGATACCGTGGGTTGGTTGATCGACTACGCCGGGCCACTGGAGGATGCGCTGCAGACGGCATGGAAGATCGTCGCCGATGGCGACCATGGCCTGACACTCCGCTCGGTCGAATCCGGTGCCTTCGACGAGGCTCCTTCTCCGACCGGCGAGATGCCGCCCGAGGGAGCGCCGGAGACGGAGGCGGCGCGAAAGGCGATCGTGGACTGCGTCGAGAGCGCCTGCGGCGTGCCACTGACAGACGCCCTCGCGGTTCAGAGCAAGCACTCGGCGGGCTTCATGGTTTCGACCGCGTGCCGCCAGGGAGTCGTGGGGGCCGCCTTCAAGAAGACAATGGCCGTCTGAAGGCGACGCTTCGGACCCGGGCACGCGACCCAGCTTCGGGCGGCGGCTGTCTCACCAGCGGCCATCCCGCCGGCTGCTTCGAAAATGCCCGCTCAGGCACCCGACTCAGTAGTAATAGCCGAGTCGGCCCATGATCCAGGGCACCAGCAGGATCGCGATCGCGCCGAACGCCACCACGACCATCGTGATCCGGGTCGCCCAGCGCACCGGTGATGTCACGCCCCAGCCCCGGAAATACCTCGGGATCGCGTACCACACGGCCGCCAGCAAGTACCCGACCACCCGAGCCGATATGAGGGTATGACCCCGCCGTCCCCGCTGTGCGCGCCAGCCGTGTGGATCCGGTGACGGCGCTGCGGCGCGATTAACAGGGTGCTGAAAAACTCCCGGGGGTGCCGTTACGGGCAGCGTGGGGGTTGTGGGGCATATGCCGCGTCTCTCCTCGTCGACGATGCATCACGCATCGCAGTACCGGCGGCGGTACATCACAGCACCGTCTCCGGATTCCGGATAACTCGGCCCGATAGCGCCCATTCGAGCGTCAATGTTCGTCGCGGTGAGCCCGAGATCGGGACGACGACGGGGCCGGCATTTCGGCTTGCCCCGAGGCGGTTGGCAACGGTGCCGAACAGAATCTTGGACGGTTCGGCTGGCGGCTCATCCGAGTTTGGTGCACAATTGCCGATATGGATGTCTGGATTACCTGGCAAGCGGCTGTTCCGGTTCTCGAGCCCCACCCGGGCCGTTTGTTCAGACACTCGACACTCCCGATCGCTGCGGCTCGAGCCGAGCCGGACGAAGGGAGCTGACGGGTGGCCCGAGGGATGGTCTTGTTGGAGCAGGACCGCTGCAAGGCGTGCTCGCTCTGCATTGACATCTGCCCGCCGAGCATCCTTCGTCTCTCCGACACCACCTTCAACGCCAAGGGGTACCCACCCATCGAGGTGACGGAGATGGACGCCTGCACCGGTTGTTCCGTGTGTGCTGTCATCTGCCCCGACGTCGTGTTCACCGTTTATCGGCAAAGGCCGCGGTCTCGGCAACTCGCCGGGGCAGCCTAGGAGGCTAGCGATGGCGCTCGAGCTCATCAGCGGCAACGACGCCATAGCCGAGGCGGCGATTCGAGCCGGAGTCGAGGCGTTCTTCGGCTATCCGATCACCCCGCAAACCGAGGTGCTCGAACGTTTCGCCAAGCGCATGCCGGAGGAGGGCCGCATCTTCCTGCAGGCGGAGAGTGAGCTCGCATCCATCAACATGGTCTACGGGGCAGCCTGCACCGGCGTCCGCGTGATGAGCTCGTCGTCGAGCCCCGGGATCAGTCTGATGCAGGAGGGGCTTTCCTACATCGCCTGCTCGGAGGTGCCGGCGGTCGTCGTCAACATCATGCGTGGCGGGCCCGGCCTCGGGAACGTCCAGCCGTCGCAATCGGACTACTTCCAGGCGGTCAAGATGGCGGGCCACGGCGACTTCCACATGATCGTTCTGGCGCCCGCCAGCGTGCAGGAAGCGATCGACCACGTGGTGCTCGCCTTCGACCTGGCCGACAAGTACCGCACCCTCGTGATGGTCGCCGGCGACGGCACGATCGGCCAGATGATGGAGCCCGCCGAGCTGCCGCCCTTCCGGCCGGTGCGTACGGAGCAGGAGCGCGCCGAGTGGGCGTTGACGGGGGCACAGGGCAGGCCTCCCAACATCATCACGTCGCTCTTCCTGGGGGCCGAGAACCTCGAGCGCGTCAACCTCCGGCTGCAGGAAAAGCTCGCCGCCATCGCCGCCGCCGAGGTGCGCTCGACGGAGCTCGAAACCGACGATGCCGAGATCTTGCTGGTAGCCTTCGGCACGATGGGTCGCGTGTGCGAGAACGTGGTCCGCGAAGCGCGGCTCCAGGGCCTGAAGGTCGGGCTGCTGCGGCCGATCACGCTGTGGCCGTACCCCGAGGCCCGGCTGGCCGAGCTGGCCGAGCAGGTCGATGGCGTTCTCGTTGTCGAGATGAACGCCGGCCAGATGCTCGAGGACGTCGAACGCGTCGTAGCAGGACGGTGCCCGGTTCGTTTCCATGGGCGAATGGGCGGCATCATCCCGTTGCCCGACGATATCTACCCCGACCTCGAAGCGCTTGCACGCGAGGTATTACGCCAGACGGAAGGTGTCGCATGACGTCATTCGCCCCCGGCGTCGACATCCCCGACGACATGGACCTGGTATACACGCGGCCCGAGTCGCTCACCATGGTCGACACGCACTACTGCCCGGGCTGCACGCACGGCACGATCCACCGGCTCGTCGCCGAGGTGCTCGACGAGCTCGGCGTGCGCGAAAGGACGCTCGGCTTCGCCCCCGTGGGTTGTTCCGTGCTCGCCTACAACTACTTCAACGTCGACATCGCCCAGGCCGCCCACGGCCGGGCACCGGCTATGGCCACCGGTGCGAAGCGCACCAATCCCGGCAAGGTCGTATTCACCTATCAGGGCGACGGCGACCTGGCGGCCATCGGTACCGCCGAGATCCTTCACGCCGCCAACCGCGGGGAGCGGTTCACCACGATCTTCGTCAACAACGCCATCTACGGAATGACCGGCGGCCAGATGGCGCCGACGAGCCTGCCGGCACAGGTGACCACTTCGAGCCCCACCGGCCGTGACGTCGAACACGACGGCTACCCCATGAAGATGGCGGAGCTGCTGGCGACATTGCCCGGTGCGGCCTATGTCACACGGCAGGCCGTGCTCGACGTACCCGGAATCAAGAAGGCCCGCAAGGCCCTCAAGCGGGCGTTCGAGGCACAAATCGCGGGGCTCGGCTTCACCATGGTCGAGATCATCTCGGCCTGTCCAGTGAACTGGCATATGGATCCGGCCGAGGCGCTGCAATGGGCGAAGGACAGCCTGCTGCCGTACTTTCCGGTGGGCGACACGAGAGTCAGCGACGAGGTAGCCGCCCTGAAGCAGGGCGGGAGTTAGGAAGCGAAAAATGCAGCAGGAAGTCGTTATTTCGGGATTCGGCGGCCAGGGCACGCTCTTCGCGGGCCAGGTGCTGGCGTACGCGGCGATGGACACGGGCCGGCGGGTGACGTGGATCCCCTCCTACGGCCCCGAGATGCGCGGCGGTCGGGCGCGCTGCACCGTGATCGTATCGGAGGATGAGATCGGGGCGCCGCTCGTGCGTCGGCCGAGCGCCGCCATCGTGCTCAACATCCCGTCGATGGAGTACTTCGAGCCGCTGATCAAGCCGGGCGGTGTGCTGGTGGCCAACGCCTCGCTCGTTCCGACGTTGAGCGATCGGGATGACATCGACGTCTTCCACATTTCGGCCACGGACATGGCGGTGGAGTTGGGCAACGCGCGTGTAGCCAACTCGATTTGTCTTGGACTCCTGGCCGAGGCCACCGGTATCGTCGGTGTCGAAGCATTGAGCGAAGCGCTCAGCGAGCACTTGCCGGAGCGCCACCGCGATCTCCTGCCGCTCAACGACGAGGCTTTGCGCACGGGGGCGTCACTGGCGCGCGCCTGACCCTCGAGCGCGAAACGACTCGGCAATCTGGCGCGAGCTCCCGCGGCAGAGAAGTCAACTCGACAACGCCACCATCGGGTCGATACGCGTTGCCCGACGCGCGGGGATCAGCGTGGAAAGCGTGGCGACGGCGACCACGAGCAGGGCGACGGCGACAAACGTCATCGGGTCCGCGGTGCCGACCTCGTAGAGGTAGCTCTCGATCATCCGCGTGGCCACGAGCGCCACACCGATACCGATGACCACTCCCAGCCCTCCCCGCGCGGCGATGTACGTCCCCACGACCCAGGAGTACGACGGCACGATGACCGTCTTCGCGCGGGCGGCGAGCAATCCCGGCACGCTCGCGCGTCCCCTCCAATCGCTCGCGTCCGACCTGGATCCCGATCTCGGCATCCTGCAAATGGGCGTGTTGCACGACCGCCTCGGCCGGTCGTTGCAGGACACGCTCGCCGTCGCTCGGGTGGGCGGCATCTTCGGCGTCCTCGCGGTCGTGCTGGCCACGCTCGGCCTCTATGGCGCCGTCTCCTACGTTGTTTCGAGCCGAACCCACGAGGTCGGCGTGCGGGTGGCGCTCGGTGCGACCGGGAACGACGTCGTGAGACTCTTCCTCCGTCAGGGCGTGAAGTTGGCGGTCGCGGGCCTGTTCGTCGGGACCGCTCTCACGCTGGCGGCGGGCCGCGCCGTCGCAAGCTTCCTATACGGCGTCTCCGCCAACGATCCGATGACGTTGACGCTTATCGGGGCCACCGTGCTGATCGTGGCGCTTCTGGCCACCGCCGTGCCCGCGGTGCGCGCCAGTCGCGTGGATCCCGTCACGGCACTGCGGCGAGACTAGGGCCTGTTAACACTTGCCAGGTCGCTGCGACGGGAGCCCATTTTGATCAATGCAAGGAACGACGAGCGTAATGTACTTTGCGTACTTTAGTGAGGAGAGACGCCGCAGTGGGCGAAATGGGCCCCGTCCCTACGGGTTGCAGCGACCTGGCAAGTGTTAACAGGCCCTAGCCGAGAATTTGACCCTCTCTCTCGGCAAGTCGTAGGCTCGACGCATGATTTGCCCGACCTGTGGTCACAAGAACCCTCCGAACAGCGATACTTGCTCCGCCTGCGACGCCGACCTCGCCATTTCGGCCTCCCCCACCGCCGGTGGAGAGCAGATGGGGGTGCTGGAGCAGACGCTGGTCCCGGGCACCGCCTTCGCCGGCCGCTTCACGATCGTCGAACGCATCGGCCAGGGCGGCATGGGACAGGTCTACAAGGCCATCGATACCAAGCTCGGCCGTCCCGTCGCCCTCAAGCTCGTACGCTCCGGCACCGCCGAGGCCAAGGGGCTCGACCGCTTTCGCCGCGAGCTCAACATGGCGCGCCAGGTCTCGCACACCAACGTGTGCCGGGTGCACGACATCGGCGATTTCGAGGGCGTCCACTTCATCAGCATGGAGTTCGTTGAAGGCCAAACACTGCAGGAATGGACCCGGGCTGTCGGCAAGCTCTCGACGTCGCAGACGCTCAGTGTGGCGCGTCAGATCTGCGCGGGGCTCGGCGCAATCCACGGCGAATCGATCGTGCACCGCGACCTGAAGCCGAGCAATATCATGCTCGACACCTCCGGCCGCGCGGTGATCATGGACTTCGGGCTCGCGTATCAACCCGATGCCGACCAGATAACCGCCGAAGGAGAAGTTCTCGGGACGCTGGCGTACCTGTCGCCCGAGCAGGCTCGCGGCGGCGCGGGACTCGACCACAGGTCCGACATCTACGCCCTCGGTCTGGTCATCTTCGAGATGCTCACGGGTGCACGCCCGCCCGCCGACGGCAACAGCCTGCCGATGGGCCTGCGTGAACGCACACAGCAATGTCGCCCGCCGAGCGCCCTCGCCCCCGAGGTTCCCGCGCCCCTCGACAAGGTGGTTTTGCGCTGCATCGAGCACAAACCGTCGGATCGATACCGGGACGCGGCCGAGCTCGACGACGGACTTCGCCGGATCGAGGAAGATCTGGAGACACAATCGATGCTCCCGCCGTTGCCCTCGCTCCCCCGCCGCGACATGTGGAGGAGCCTGGCCGGCCTCGCCGTGATCCTTGTTGTCGCCGGGCTCGCGGCCGCGTGGTTCTTGCCACGGGCGCCGACCGGCCCTGCGCGGGTCGCCGTCCTGCCGCTCGCGTACCAAGGCGCCTCTTCCGCCGAGTACATCGCCAACGCGCTCGCGGTTGTCGTGATCAAGGACCTGTTGGCGATCGACGACGTCGAGGCGGCACCGTTCGCATCGAGCCGCTGGTTCGCACCCGACGAAGATCCGCGCTCCGTGTCCCGTCAGCTCGATGTCGACTGGGTAGTGCTCGGCGAGGTCAACGTCGACGGGACCAGTTATGCAACCACTCTGAGCCTGTGGTCGGCGCGTGATGACGGGCTCGCCTGGACGGGCACGTTCGACGGCCTCGTGGCGCAGCATCCCGAGGCCGCGCGATCCGCCGCGCGAGAGCTCGCCGAGGTGCTCGGGCGCGATCGGGGAGAGAGCTCGGAGGTAGGGCCGGCAGAGGCCATGGCCGCGTACGCTGAGGGCCTGCTCCTGCTGGAGGGTTGGGAGGTCGAACAGAACGCCGCGGGCGCGATCGACGCCTTCACCCGGGCGATCGACATCGACGAGGGCTTCGCCGATGCTCATGCCGGCCTGGCGCGGGCACTCTGGCGGCAGTACCGAAACACCTCCGAGCCGGCCCTCGTTGATCGAGCGCTGGATGAGGCGAACAGGGCCGTCGAACTTGCACCCGGGCTGCCGGAGGCACAGTTGGCGCTCGGCGTCGTTCAACTCGGCCGGGGCCGGTCCGCAGAGGCGGCTGCGGCATTCGAGAGCGCGCTCGCGATGGCGCCGGCCGACGACGCGGTACGACGTCGCATCGGCGACGCGTACGCGGCTCTGGGTCGGCCCGCCGATGCCACAGCGTTCTACGACAGCGCCATCGCACTGCGGCCGGAATTCTGGGAAAACCACAACAGCAAGGGAGCCTTCCACCTCGACAACGGCGAGTTCGCCGACGCCGCGCGACACTTCGAGAGGGTCATCCAGCTCCGCCCGGAGAGCGACATCGGCTACACCAACCTCGGGGCCACCAACCTCATGTTGGGGTACCTCGACGAAGCCGCACCGCTATTCGAAGCCGCCATCGCGATTCACCCGACAGCCGACGCCTACAACAACCTCGGCTTCGTGCACTACTCCATGCGACGCTTTGACGACGCGGAGCGCCAGTTTCGAAAAGCCACCGATCTGGCGCCCGATGATCCGTACCCGTGGACCGGTCTCGGCGACACCAACCGGCAGCTCGGGCGCGACGCGGAGGCCCGACAGGCGTACCTGCGCGCTGTCGAGCTCTTCGGCGAGACGTTGCGCGTCAACGCCGGCGCCGCCGACATCGAGGCGCTGTTGGCAACGGCGCAGGCAGGCTTGGGGCGCTGCTCCGAAGCCGCCGAAAGTGCCGAAGTGGCGACTGCCGACGACGATGCCAATTTCGACGCCCACTACTACGCCGCGGTCGCACACGCGATCTGCGGCGACCTCGACGCCGCGGAACGGCATACGTTGCGGGCCCTCGACGGAGGCTACGCGGTGGACGTCAGGACCAACCCCGACCTGGCGCCTCTGCTCGAGCGCCCCGCGATCGCAGAACGCCTGGGCCGGAGCTAACCGCGCCGCACCTTGATGCCGGGATCGAGCTCCGTTGGGTACGTTCCGCTGCCATCGTCGATCATTACCTTGAACTTGAACTTCTTCGTCGACGCCCCCGGGTCGCCGCATGCGAGCGGTTGGGGCCCGCTGCTGCCGGGGCCGTCTTCACCACCCGCGGGGAGCTCGAACGTGCCGCTCGCGAACGGAGAGCTCCTACCGAAGTCGATCCTGACTTTTTCCGAGAGATAGTTCTCGAACGTCAGGGTCCCTCTGTCCCGAGTCTGTGGGTTCTCGAACACGAGACGTACCCATTTCTTCGGCCTCTTTTTGCGCCCGGCGCCTTCGTAGACGGTAAACGTCCCCCTGAAAGTGTAGTCTTCGTCCGAAATAAGCATCTTGAGCAAGAAGCAGATGACAAAGCCTGCGACAAAAGCGGCTCCAATCAGCAGGTAGTTCATGTTTGCGACCTCCCTCGTTGAATACGAGTCTCACCCATTCGAGGTCACCGCAACGCCAGTCTCGGGACCGACCGCATCATCTCACGACTTCGAGGCCGACTTCCAAGGAATCGCCCGACCAACGAGCCAAAAAAGGGATCCGACGCCATGCCCAAGAAGGACGCCGTGCCGCGACTTCTGCTGCTGACTCTCTTCGTCCTGACCGCGGTTTCCTGCTCCTCGGGTCCGGCCGGGACGACCGATACCGCCGGCGGCT
>CAYSHI010000249.1:0-4130 GCA_964430745.1 uncultured Acidobacteriota bacterium
CTCCAACTCACGTCGGCGACAGCCGCGCCCCGCCCGGAAGACCCAGGCCGCTGACGAAGTGTCGCTCGAGCGTATCGGCGGCGTCTCGCTGAGCCACGACGTCGATGGCGATGCCCCCGTCGGCGAAAACAAGCCGCGCCAGATCGCTCACCCGATCGGCATCGACGACCTCGATACCGTCGAGGATCTCGTCCATGTCGAACGTGCGCCCGAAATACATCTCCTGTTGCGCGAGCACGCTCATGCGCCCGACGGTGCTCTCCAGCCCCAGCATGACGTTGCCCTTGAGGTTCTCCTTCATGCGCGACAGCTCCTCCTCCGGCACCGGCTCATCGAGAAGGGCGCCGAGCTCCTCGCTGACGAGCTCGAGGACGGTGGCGGCGGCATCGGCGCGCGTGGCGGCGTATATCCAGAAGCAACCCGCGTCGGCGTAGGTCTCGAGCGTGGAGTAGACGCTGTAGGCAAGCCCGTGTTCCTCGCGAATACGCTGGAACAGTCGCGAAGAAACGCTGCCGCCAAGGACCGCATTCAAGACGAAGGCGACATAGCGGTCGGCATCGGCCGCGGGCGGCGCCGGACATCCGAGCGCGATGTGCACCTGCTCGAGCTCTTCTTTGCTGTGGACGCGGAAGTGCTGCAACGGCCGGGGGGCCTCGAGCCGGGGGACCTCGCCATGATTCTCGAGATCACCGAAAGCGCCCGCAACGGCCTCGAGCACATCACCGTGGCGCAGATTACCGGCGGCAGCGACGACGACGTTGGCGGGCTCATAGGCGCGGCCGAAGAACGCGGTCAGGTCAGCGCGCGTGAGCGATTCGATGGTCGCCCGCGTTCCCAGGACCGGGATGCCGAGCGGATGGTCGCGCCAGAAGGCGGCGGCGAACTCCTCCCACAGCAGATCCTCGGGAGAGTCCTCCACCGCAGCAAGCTCTTCGAGAATGACGGCGCGCTCGCGCTCCATCTCCCGCTCGTCGAACAACGGATCCAGAACGATGTCCGACAACAGAGCGAAGGCGTCTTCGAGCCGGGTGTCGAGCACGTTGGCGTAGTAACAGGCGTGCTCCTTGGTGGTAAAGGCATCCAGCTGACCGCCCATGGAGTCGATGGCCACGGCGATCTGCTTGGCGGTGCGGCTCCCCGTCCCCTTGAACAACATGTGTTCGATGAAGTGCGAGATCCCCGCCTGGGCCGGCAACTCGAAGCGCGAGCCCATCTTTACCCAGATGCCGAGGCTCGCCGACCTCACCGACGGCACCTGTTCGGTGACCACCGTGAGTCGGTTGCCGAGAACCTCTCGCCGGATGTCGCTGCCCACCGCCGTCAGGTCGATTCCACGAAAGCGCGCAGGGGAGCCTCAAGCGTGGGCTCGCCGATTTCCTGCAGCTCGTAGGTCACGCGCATCGCGGGCAAGTCGAAACTCACCAGTCGGCGCAGATCGATCGGCGTGGCGATGAGCACCAGATCGCAGGGCGTCGCCTTGATGGTGGCTTCGAGGTCCGCAATCTGCGCGTCGCCGTAGCCCATGGCGGGCAGCACCATGTCGGTGTGGGGGTATTTCTCGAAGGTGTCGGCAATGCTGCCGACGGCGTACGGGCGCGGATCGACGATCTCGGCGGCCCCGAACTTGCGCGCGGCCATGACGCCGGCACCGTAGCGCATCTCGCCGTGCGTCAGCGTCGGGCCGTCCTCGATCACCAGCACGCGCTTGCCGGCGATATCCTTCGGGTCGCCGTCGACGAACTGCGGTGAGGCACCATCGACGACGATCGCATCGGGGTTGATGGTGCGCGCGTTCTCCCGCACCACCTCGATGCCGTCCCGGTCGGCGGTAGTGATCTTGTTGATCACCATGATGTCGGCACGACGGAAGTTCGTTTCGCCCGGGTAGTAGCTCATCTCGTGGCCGGGCCGGTGGGGATCGAGCACGACGATCTCCAGGTCGGGCTTGATCAGCGAGATGTCGTTGTTGCCGCCATCCCAGAGGATGATGTCGGCCTCTTTCTCGGCTTCGCGCAGGATCGCCTCGTAGTCCACGCCCGCGAAAACGACCACATCGCGCACGATGTGCGGCTCGTACTCTTCTCTCTCCTCGATGGTGCACTCGTGCGTGTCGAGATCATCGAGCGTGGCAAAGCGCTGCACCCGCTGGGCCACGAGGTCGCCGTAAGGCATCGGATGCCGAATCACCACGACCTTCTTTCCGAGGCCCTGGAGAATCTCCACGACGCGGCGCGTCGTCTGGCTTTTGCCGCAGCCTGTGCGCACGGCACAGATCGAGACCACCGGCTTGGTCGAGGCCACCATGGCGTTTTCCGCCCCCATCAGGCGAAAGTCCGGGCCCACGGCATTGACCCGCGCTCCGATGTGCATCACGTAATCGTGCGGCACGTCGCTGTAGGCGAAGATCACCTGCTGGACGCCCTCGTCGCGAATGATTTGCTCGAGATCTTCTTCCGGATGGATCGGGATGCCGTCGGGATAGAGGCTTCCGGCGAGCTCGGCCGGATACCGCCTGTCGTCGATGTTGGGAATCTGAGTGGCGGTGAAGGCGACGACCCGATAGTGATCGTTGTCGCGGAAATAGACGTTGAAGTTGTGAAAATCTCGTCCAGCAGCGCCCATGATGAGGACGCGGATCGGCACGTTTACGGCTTCTTTGGAATCGCTCATGAGGTCATTATGCACCCGCTGCATAGTTGCGTCGAACCGGCCTTCGGAGCTCGAACGGGGCTCTCGCCGGCGGCCCGAGGCGTATTCTCGATGGGCTAATAGAGACGCACGGTAGAACGCTGGCCATCGACCGCGTAGCGCCCTTCGAGATTGCTGTATCCACGCCCGCAGCGACCCTCCGCGATGGCGTCGACGAGCACCGCCGGCACGGCCGATCCGCCCCATTTCCGAGCCCCTCCGGGCCCCATGACCCGCATCAGACGCACCGTGAAGCCACACGGAACAGGGAGGGCGGGCATCCCCGGTGGTGGGCTCGGGACGGCACGTTGCCAGAGCACGACCGCGCCCGGCGCCGGAATCGCGAGCCGACCCGCGGCGAGCTCACGGCCGGCGAGGTCGAGAGCCGAACGCGCCAACAACCGCGCCTGCGACCCCTGGTGCTCGGTGGCGGCGATCTCGTAAGACAGCAAAGACGCCGTCAACAGGGCGAGCGTCAACGCGCTGACGGTCGCCGTTGCCCCGACGACCAACAACAGGGCGCTTCCACGCTGGCCGCCACCCTCGACATGCATGCGCGGCCTCACCTCAGCAGGCCCGCAGTCGGACCCAGCGTCGCACGGCCAGAACCGCGGTGGCCGGCGGCGCGCCGACGCCTGCGAGGCGCGTTTCCGGCCGGCGAACCCGCGCTTCGAGCTCCACCGCGCATGCCTCCGCGCCCGCGCTGCCCGTCCAGGTGGAGCGGCGTGCATCGGCCACCCCGTCGGCATCGGTGTCCAGGATCCAAAAGACCTCGAAAGCATCGAGATCGTCCGCGATTCGTTGCCAGGACCCGCCGAGGTCGCGGCGACGCAATTGGATGCTTCCCCCGACCGGGCGAGCCTCGTACTCGCGCACCAGAACGGGAACGAGAGCGCGGGGCCGTCCCCATGCCGCGACGACCGTAGCCTCCGTCGCGTGCCAGGCGAGGGAGAGCTCGACAAACGAGCCTCGACGAGTCGCCCCCACGACGACCCCGACCGGCAACGGGGCGACGGGCGGCCGCAGCGGCTGATCGACGGCGGCGACAACCTGCCCGATCCGCGGAGCGCCGGCTCGCTCGACGACGTAGGCCGAGGGCCCGACGTAGCTCCACACCTCGCGCACACCGCCTGCGGGCAACACCGCCCGCAACAGCGTTGCGGGGCCCGACGACACCAGTCGAATAACCTGCCCGTTGCGCTGGACGGCATCGGCGCTTTCTACCCCGAGCCCCGCGACGCGGAGGTCCTCACCCACCGACGCGACCGCCATGCGGGCCGCCGTGCGCGCGGTCACATCTCCCCATTGGCGCCGGCCCGCCATGGCCGTCGTAACGATCAACGTGAACACGGCGCCGGCGAGCAACAAGGTACAGGCCACGGCGATCAACAGCTCGAGCACGGATACGCCCGGCGGGTTCACGCCTCGCGGAAGATCTCGTT
>CAYSHI010000250.1:0-8843 GCA_964430745.1 uncultured Acidobacteriota bacterium
GTGGTCTTCGAGTCGCCGATGAAATCGACGTTGAACATCGGGGCAATCGACGCGTTGCCGAAGTGAAAGGGATAGCTGGCGCCCAGCCGGATGACAAAGAACGCTTCGTTCTTGGTCCCGGGGCCGGTCTCGGAAAGGGTGTCCTTCTCGACCCACTCAGCGCCCGGGGCGATGAGCAGGCTCAGGTCGCCCACCGGGTGCACGAACACCACGGCGCCGGCGAGCGCGTTGCGCTTGAAGTCTCCGAAAACGAAATCGACCAGGGCGCCGACGCCGAACAGATCAGACAGCCGCCGCTCGTAGTCGATGCCGAGGGCGAAGGAAGTGTCGCTCTTCTGCTTCTTCGGCGTGCTCGCCCCGATCAGAACACCGAGATGATTGGCGTGGATGTGGTGATCGTCGTCGTGCGCGGTGTCGGCCTGTTGTTCCGCCGCCACCTGCCCTTGCTGAGCGAGAGCGGGTGTGGCGAGGCAGAACACGGAAATCAGCGCAACAACGGCGAGAAGTCTCCGGAGCATCTCCCGGGCTGGTTTCGGAACGAGGCACTCACTTCGCCCGACGTGCACGATGGGCGCCGTGTCCACGAGGCCCATCGCGGTGCAGCGCCGGATTACTGCCCCCCCTCGACCTGCATGACGATCTGGTTGAGGCGGATCGGCTGGCTCGACACGCTCGCCATCTGCAGCGTGTCGTTTTCCTCGTCGTAGCGAAACTCGACGCCCACGGCGAGGACGCCCTCACCCTTCCCCTCGTCATCGAGTGTCATCTCGATGAACGTCACGTTGTGATTCCAGGTCCATTGCCCGCGCCCCTCGAAGGCCTCCTCGAAGTCGATCGGGCGGTCGGTGGCGATGTGGATGATCCGCGTTCCTTCTTCCGCGCCGCGGTACATCTGCGCGTAGCGGAGTCGCCAACCCGTGCTGCTCATCGACGGGGCCCGGATGAACCCCACCTCGGTAGCGGAACGCAGCGCATCGGCGAGCGCCTGCATGCCGCGGTCGAGGAAGATCTCCTCGAGGGCATCGCGCTCGTCGGGCGTGTTCCAGCGGTTCACCACGATGGTGAGCGGCGTCATACCACCGCCCCCGGTGCCAACGTGCTGGGCGTTCATGTTGAACACCAAACGGTCGCCTTGCCGCGCACCGTCGTCCGGGGTGGCGCCGATCGGCAAGGCAACAACGACTCCCGCGCCCACCAACGTGGCGATCGCGGTGAAGATAAGAGCTTGTTTGCTCATTTCATTCTCCTGGGCTGTCCCTTCGGGTCGACGAACCCTCACGGATAGACTCCGCGCTCCGGGTTCCGAAGCTGCTTCTGCTTTGTTACGCGGAAAATAGGCCTCAACTGAAAGGCGCGAACGACGGTCCGCCACCCACAAAACGCCATCGTGCCGATCGCCCTTCCTCCACGCGGCGAAACGGCGGCCGTCGGGGGATGCCCTCCGGGCGCAGCAGCCAATACGTCCCTCAGCGTTCCGGCGTATACCAGATCGGCGAGGTGTAGCCGCGCTCCTGCTGTGTCATGAGCGCGTCCTCGGGCATATCGACGCCGAAGTAGCGCGCGTCATAGGCCGTCCAGCGGGGCGTCGGGATCTCCAGCACGCGAGCGTAGTAGAAGGCGCGCTGATTCGGGTCGAAATCCGGATCTTCCCAGACGGCGATGAGCTCAGGGTCGCCGATGGTGTTGCTCCAGGTGGCGTTGGCAACGTCGACGGTGCTCCCCACCGGGGTGCGACATCGACCGTCGGCATCGATGGTGCGGCCGTCCGAAACGACCACGTCGTACACCCGCTCCTGTAGCTCGCCGGCAGCATCGAGCCATCCCTTGATGATCTGGATGCGGTCGATGTTGGCCCCGAGGGGATCCTTCAGTGCCGCCACCAGAAACTTCGGTGCGCCATCGACATCGGCACCGCGCATCTCGCCGCCCATCGGCACACCCTTGCGATAACCGGCCTCGGCCGGCCGGCGGGTATTGGCGTCGGCGGCCTCGAAGTCCCAGCTGCCGAAGAAGCGCACCACCATGCGGGGACCCGTCGTCGCGTAGGTCTCTCGCCGCATCATGGCATCGAACAGCTGCTCACGCGTGTTGTCGCGCGCCCACACGGCAGCGTATCCGGAGGCAACCTCCTCCCAGCTCATGATGGTGGCCAGATCCGTCGCCATGAACGCGTGTTGGGTGCGCTCAGCGGAAGGCTCACTGCCGGACTGCTTGCCGAAGAAGTTGTCGTCGTCGGCCGTGGCCAGTGCCGTGTGGCTGTCCGTCGAGCCGATCATGCCGAACTGGTAGGGGTTGATGCCGAGCGATTCTTCGAGTTGGAGGCCGAGCTTCAATGCCGAGCGGCCGTATTCGTACGGCAACATGTCGTCAGTCTTGGCGACGCTGAGGTTGAGGTTGCCCTTGTCCCAGTTCTCGAAGTCGGCGAACTCGTCGTTCGGCGAGAGAAACGGGTGGGCCTCGCCGTCGCCCTTGATCTGGGTGACCTCGTAGAGCGGCTCCCAGCGGTCGCGCGTCTCGGCGTACGCGCGCGTCAGGGGCTGCTGGTCGCGCGGGTTGATTTCCGGAAACATCGTGCCGTTCGACAGATTGCCGTTGTGGGCGATCGCCAGCACCTGGCCCCCGGTCCGGTCCTCGTAGTCCTGCAGCGCATCCCACAGATCCTCGGGGTGGATGCTGCCGTAGGGCGGCTGCGTCACGTAGGGCATGGTCTGGCTGGCGCGCACCGCGCCGTCGCGGTAGAGCACCACGCGGTGCAGGTTGTCGCCCGGAGGAACGAGCGAGGTCCATTCGTAGCCGATGAAAGCAGTGAAGCGCCCCGGCTCGTTGAACTCCTCCGCGGCACCGATGGTCCGATCCCACTGGCTGCGAAAACCGGGGGCCCCCGGGTCATAGACGAGTGCGGGCGGCATCTGGCCGCGCGAGAACATGTCGATGAGCTCGAGCGCGGCGTCGACGCCCTGCCCCGACATGATCATGTCGTACCAACGCCGTCCGTTGGGGTCGGCGAGCACGCCCGGGTTGCCGTCCAGCAGATCGGGGAACAGCCCCATGCCGTCGGAATGGTCGGAGACGACGAGAAAATCCAGCGGTCGAGCCAGGCGCGCGGCCTGGCCGGACGAAGCCATGACCTCCTCGCCGCGGGCGAAACGGTAGGCGTCTTCCGGCAGGAGGCGGGCGCCGAACGCTCCGGCGTCCATCGACACGGCGGTATGCAGGTGTGTGTCGCCCCAGTACACATGGGTCGGGACGGCGCCACCGGCATACGGCGAGTAGGGTCGTCCCGGATAGAGCTTCTGTAGCGATTCACGGGGAGGCGCGGCTTCCTGAGCCGTCGCCTCGTCGCCGCCGCGACCCACCAAGATCAAGCATGCTGCAATCAGCGTGAGGCCCAGAAGCCAACCGAGTCGTTTCATCATCGTTTCTCCTGTCGAGAGATCGCCTTGGAAGCCGAAAGGGCGACCCAAGAAGTCGGAATCGCAACCGCGGGGACCGATCCGGTAACCGCAGAGGTCGAACCGGAAACGGTACAGGTCGAACCGGAAACCGTAGAGGTCGCGGGCGACCCCAAAGCCGGACTGCACTAGCCTATTTGCGGACCTGCCCAACTTCAATGCAACGGCTCCCGGTTCGACACAGGCACCGCCGAGCGAGCCACGCTTCCATATCTGGTCCGGCGCAAGGCATGCTTGTCCACGCCTCCGCCCCCAACGTACAGTCTCGTGGTCACCATTTCTCCGGAAGGAATCAGTCATGGCGGATCGACGCGAACGGCGCAACGAGCGGGGCATTACCAGAAGGCAACTCCTGGCGACCGCCGGAGCGGGGGCGGCCGGCGTCGGCGCGGCACATCTCGGGTTGGCGACCACCCCGATCGGCGGGCTCGTGGACCTCGGCAAGACCTCGGACGGGTTCGGTGATCGGATCGCAGGGCTCGGGGAGGCGACGACGCACGCGCCCCAAACCGAGATGTATGTCCCGCCATCGGAGCAAGACGGCGGCTGGCGCACAGCGAGCCCGGAGGACCTCGGCGTGAACGCCGCCCTTCTCGGGGAGGCCGTCGCCTACCACGACACCCATCCCGCGACGACGAGCCACGGCGGTGCCCTCGTCATCGTCTACAAAGGCCACATCATCGGCGAAAGCTACACCACCGGGACCGAGGGCGGTCCCGGGCGATGGACCGCCCGCACCTGCAACGATATGAAGTCGTCGACCAAGTCCGTCTTCGGGACGGCGGTGGGCGTGTTCCTCGACGAGTACGCGGATCGCGTCGACCTGGATACCTACCTGGTGGGCACCTCGCCGGATGACTCGCTCATCCCACAAATATGGGATCAGCCGCTCACTGACGAGCGAAAGACCAGGATCAAGGTCAAGCACGTGCTGTCGATGACCTCGGGGCACGAGAGCCGCGAACCTTGGTTGGCACCGACTCCCCGCCACCTCTATCCCGGCTACACCGGTCCCTTCCAGATGTACGAGTACTGCTTCGGCTGGTGGCACTTCGAAGACATCGCAGCGCACCACACGTTGCGGTTCGAGCCGGGCTCCGACTTCAACTACAGCAACTACGGGTTGGAGCAGATGGCGCTGGCCATGCGAAACATCTCGGGCGAGGAGGTCGGCCCATACCTCTACGATCGGGTCCTCGGGAAGATCGGCATGCCGATCGGAATCCGCGACAACCAATTCCGCGACATGCCCTATTTCGACAACCGAGAGCTGAACTTCGCCGACGAGCCGGGATGGGGCCGAGGCGGCAGTACCGGTTGCGACGCTTACGGTGCCGACGGCAGCGAGAGCCCCTACGGATACAACTCCGTCGTCGGCAGCACCTTCCGCTGCACCGCCCGCGACTTCGCCCGCCTGGCCTACCTGTGGCTGAACGAAGGCCGCTGGGGAAACGAACAGCTCGTTTCGGCGGATTGGCTGAAGCTGGCAACGAGCCGCTTCGTCCGCGACAACGGCACGACGCCAAACAACTACGGATACACCTTCTGGGTCCAGGACGAGCTCAACGGCGTGCCGGCCGATCTCTACATGTCGCGCGGCCACAACCAGAACCACAGCTACGTCATCCCCAGCCTGGATCTGGCCGTCGTGCGCCAAGGCAATGACAACCGGCGCGGACCGCGTGGCCAAGTGCCCCTCAGTACCGCACTGATCCAGAAGATCGTCGCCGCGATGCCGGCGGACACGCCGAGGTAACCCGGGCCGGTGTCAGCGGATATGATCGCCCAATGATCGCCCTCGATTACGTGGAACCACTGTTCCGGCCGCCCTCCGAGGCTCGCTCGCTGATCCTGCAGGTCACCAACGGCTGCTCCTGGAACAAGTGCACGTTCTGCGAGATGTACACCGAGCCGCAGAAGCGCTTTCGCGCCAAACCACTCGAGGATATCGACCGCGAGCTCGCCGACATCGCCGCCGAAGAAATCCCTGTTAGGCGCGTCTTTCTGGCCGACGGCGACGCCATGACGCTGTCCGCCGACCGGCTCCGGGGAATCCTCGAGATCATCGGACGACACCTTCCGAGCGTGCACCGGGTGGCGTCCTATTGCCTGCCGCGGAACTTGAAGAACAAGACGGTCGAGGAGCTCGCCGAGCTACGGCAGCTGAAGCTCAGCCTGTTCTATATCGGCTGCGAGTCGGGCGACGATCTGGTGCTCGACAGGGTCAGCAAGGGCGAAACCTACGATTCCTCGCTCGAAGCTCTGCGCAAGATCAAGGCCGCCGGGGCCCGCAGCTCGGTGATGATCCTCAACGGCATGGGCGGCGCACGCTACAGTCGCCAACACGCGGTCAACTCCGCCCGCCTGATGAATGACGCCCAACCCGAGTATGTATCGACGCTGGTAGTCAGCTTCCCCAAGGGATCGGAACGCTATGAGGCGGGCTTCCAGGGGGAGTTCGAGCCCCTCGATCAGCCGGGCCTGTTCCAGGAGATGCACTGGCTGCTGGAGAACCTCGAGCTCGAAAAGACCATTTTCCGCTCCGACCACGCCTCCAACTACCTGGTGCTCCGCGGCACCCTCGGCAAGGACAAAGAGCGCCTGCTGGAAACCGTTCGCGCCGCGATGGATCGGCCGGATACGGTGCGGCTGCGCCAGGAGTGGCAGCGCGGGCTCTAGCCGAATTGCAGACTGTCGTTCCGTCAGCCGGGGGCTTCCTCAACGCCTCGAAGGCGTAACAGCTCGCGCAACGCGGCGTTCACCGAATCAGAGTCCGGGAATGCGCGCGCTGATGATCCGTATTCTATCGCGCCAATCAGCGTGAACGACGACCAGTATCCTGCCGCAACTCTCCGTCACCTCCGGTGAGATGGACACGGACCTCTCGGTCCCCCCGGGTCCTGTACGATAGGGCCCATGCACCAGCCGCTTTGGGAACCCGGCCCCGAGCGCCTCGCCGACGCCCGGCTCACGGCCTTCATCGCCCAGGTGAACGATCAGTGGGGCCTCGATATCGGCGACTATCGAGACCTCCACCGCTGGTCGATCGACGAGCTCGACAAGTTCTGGATCTCCGTCTGGGACTTCGGCGAGGTGATGGCCGAGACCCGTGGCGACGTGGCGCTCGTCGATGCCGGCAAGATGCCCGGCGCCCGCTTCTTTCCCGACGCACGGTTGAACTACGCCGAGAATCTGTTGCGGCGGCGGGGGCCGGAAGACGCGCTGGTCTTTCGGGGCGAGGATGCCGTCCGGCGTCGCGTCAGCCACGACGAGCTACGAGCCCGTGTGGTGCAACTGGCGTCGGCTCTTCGAGACATGGGCGTCGAGTCGGGCGATCGCGTCGCGGCGTTCATCCCCAACCTGCCGGAGGCGATCATCGGCTTGTTGGCGGCGGCTTCGATCGGCGCCACCTGGTCGAGCTGCTCGCCCGACTTCGGCGTTCAGGGCGTGGTCGATCGGTTCGGGCAGATCGAGCCCAAGGTGCTGCTGTGCGCCGACGGCTATCGCTTCAAGGACAAGTGGATCGACTCGTTCGAGCGCGTGGCGCGCTTCCTGCCGCAGTTGCCAACGGTGCAGCACGTCGTGGTGGCGAGTTACGCGGGTGAGCATCCCGACATCGCGCCGCTGGAGGCGGCCCTCGGCGTGGCGGGCGCCACCAACGGTGGCGGCAGGAGCAAGCTGTCCTCGATCGTCGCGCTCGACGACCTCTACGAAACCCACGCCGACGACGAGCTCGAGTTCGCTCAGCTCCCCTTCAATCACCCGCTCTACATCCTCTACTCGTCGGGCACTACCGGTAAGCCCAAGTGCATCGTCCACGGTGCCGGCGGTGTGCTGCTCAAGCACATCTACGAGCACCAGCTCATGTGCGACGTGAAGGCCGGAGACCGGGTGTTCTACTTCACCACCTGCGGCTGGATGATGTGGAACTGGCTGGTGACCGCCCTGGCCTCGGAGGCCACGCTGCTGCTGTACGACGGCAACCCGCTCTTCCCCGACGGAAACGTGCTGTTCGACTTCGCCGACGCCGAGGGCATGACGCTCTTCGGCACCTCGGCGAAGTTCATCGACGCGCTCGCCAACGCCGGTGTCGACCCGCTGCGCACGCACGATCTTTCGACGCTGCGCACGCTCACCTCGACCGGGTCACCGCTCGCGCCGGCCGGCTTCGACTGGGTCTACGAGCACATTAAGAAAGACCTGTGCCTGAGCTCCATCGCAGGCGGCACCGACCTCGTCGGCTGCTTCATGGGCGGCAACCCGATCGGGCCGGTGTGGCGCGGCGAGATCCAGGCGCGCGGCCTCGGCATGGCCGTCGAGGTGTTCGACGGCGACGGCAACTCGATCCGCGAACAGAAGGGCGAGCTGGTGTGCACCAAGCCTTTCCCGACCATGCCCATCTACTTCTGGAACGATCCCGACGGCGCCCGCTACAAGGCCGCCTACTTCGAGCGCTTCCCCGGCGTGTGGTGGCACGGCGACTTCATCGAGATCACCGAGCACGACGGCGTCATCATCTACGGTCGCTCCGACGCCACCCTCAACCCCGGTGGCGTACGCATCGGTACGGCCGAGATCTACCGCCAGGTCGAAAAGCTCCCGGAGATCGAAGAGGGCCTGGTAATCGGTCAGGACTGGGACAACGACGTCAGGGTGGTGCTGTTCGTAAAGCTCGCCGAGGGCGTCGAGCTCACCGACGAGCTCGTCGCCAAGATCAAGTCCGAGATCCGCAGCGGCGCCAGCCCGCGCCACGTCCCCGCCAAGATCCTCGAGGTCGGAGACATCCCGCGCACCAAGAGCGGCAAGATCACCGAGCTTGCCGTGCGCGACGTGGTCCACGGCCGGCCCGTGAAGAACAAGGAAGCGCTGGCCAACCCGGAGGCGCTGGAGCTGTTCGCCGGCCGACCGGAGCTGTCGGGCACGGAGTGAACTTCCCGCGTGGCCGTCTCAGGTAACTGACACGTCGCATCGCGTCGTGATGGCGTCGCGGGCTCACCCCGCTTTGTACTACACTTACGTAGGACAAGGAGCGGCAATGCCCACGAGCGTCAGACTGGATGACCGGACCCGAAGGCTGTTGGAGCGGCTGATGCGTCAGAAGAAAAAGAATCAATCGGAAGTCATCCGTGAGGCGATCGAGGCCCTGGCGCGGTCCGAGTCGGCGAAGACCGACTCGTCGCCCTATTCGGCGGTCGCCGACCTCATTGGGTGCGTCGAGGGCGGCCCCGCGGATCTGTCGGAGAATACGGGACTCAAATTTGCCGAGCTGCTCGCCCGGCGGGGCAACACGGACGAGACGTGATCCTTGTCGACGCGGGCCCGCTGGTCGCCTTGATCCGTGCCAACGACCGGCAACATGAGCGCTGCCGCGAGACGTTCGAGCATCTCGAC
>CAYSHI010000251.1:0-4190 GCA_964430745.1 uncultured Acidobacteriota bacterium
ATTTCGGGTTCGGAACGGCGATTTCGTCAGCGCTCTAGTGGACTGGCGGTGATGCGGCGGATCCGATGAGAGCGTTCGCAAAGCACCAACGGGAGCACGGGCTAATGGCCCTTACAACCTCCCAATGCCAACTGTTGGCACGCACAACGACGAGGTCAGTCATGCACCGAATCGAGAAGAGAGTCGGCTGGGCTGTGGCCCTGATGATCGCCGCGTTGGCGATAGCCGTGCCGCATCTTGCGTACGGTCTCGCCGCCACGGCGCCCCTGCTGCAGGAAGAAGAAGAAGAGGAAGAGGAGGTCGACGTCACCGCTTCGGGTAACAGGCTGGTCTTTGACGTCAAGAGCTCGAGCAGGTCGTTCGAGGCTCACCCCGACGGCACCTTCGTACATGCCTCGAGCGGCGCCAGCCTCTCCTTCGCCGAGGGCGAGCTGCGCGAGTTCAAGGGAACGGACGAGGAGCGACCGGCCAAGGTCGAGCTCGTCGAGGAACGTGGCGGGAAGATTTCGATCCAAATCGATAATGGGGGCCGAGGCCAGGTTTCGCCCAACCACGTACTGCTCGAGGACGGCCCCTGGGTCAACGAACGAGCCGGAACCAGCTTCGTGGTCGAAGAGGGGAGCATCATCAAGTGCAGCGGATTCGAGCCGAAGTCATGAGCAAGCTGATGCGCGTCACATCGTTGCCGGCGATCGCAGGATTGGTGGCGATCGGATCGCTGATCGCCTGCACCGCAACGGCCTTGAGCGTCGAGCAGGCGGGTGCCGAGCTGGAGGGCATCTATCGCCTCCAGACCCACACGCGCAACGACGCCGGCTGTGATCTGGAGGGTGAATCCGTACTCGACGCCGAGACCGCCGGATACCTGGCCCTGTACACCAACGAAGCCATGGGCGAGCAATTCGTTCAGGCGACGGCCTGCGCCGGTCCCGACGACTGCCGTGAAAAGGCGGGGCTGTCGCGGGCCATGGGCACGTACTGGACGGCCTTCGAGCTGGTCTTCTCCGAGCCCGACACGGGCGGCCTGCTGGGCGATGAAGTATCCACCGGAACGGCATCGATGTCGGCTGACGACCCATGTTATGGAACGGTCTCCGAGCACCGGCTCGAGCCGACCGAAGGAGGAATCCGCATCGAGCAAAGAGCGACCGTGATCGACGAGTTTCCCAAGGACGATCGTTTCTGTACCACCGACGCGGCGCGCGCCGCAGCCCGCGGCGCGGCTTGCAGTCGACTGGTGGTGATAACCGCCGTCCGTGACGGCGACCTGGAGCCCGGAGCGTCGCGTTGAAACGCCGGCAGCTCGAAAAGTCTGAAGGAGGTGTGGTCGTGTCGATGTCCCTCAGTTACCGCCGCAGCATCAGCGTCGCAGCCCTGGCATTCGTCTTCGCCCTGCCGTTCGCCACGGCGCACGGGGCGAGCCCTCCCCCACCTTCCTCGGTCCCCGGGGCAGCCTCGCCGTCACCTTACTTGGCGACCGGAGCGGGGGCGCAGGCGACCACGCAGGCCGAAGGTCCCGCCTCGGTCGAAGACCTCGGGCGCGGCGTGATGGCGGCGCTGCGACAGGGATCTTTCGACGCCCTGCTTCCGCATCTGCCAACGGCGGAGGTCCTTCAGGAAGTACTCGCCGAGATGCTCACGCGCGGCGAAATGACGGAGGAGCAGGCCCAGCAAAACACGTCGCAGATCCCTGAGATCGTCGAGGCGATACAGGCGTCGCTGCGCGACGACTACGAGCAAATCCAGGCCCTGGCAGCTCATGAGGAAGTGAGCTGGGAGCAAGCCGAGATTACCGGCTACGACATCCTCCTTCGGGATTACGACACCGGGGAATCCCGAGCCGTGGATACCGCGACCCTGGCCGCCATGGAAACAGAACAACTGCTCGGCGCCCAGATTCACGTGCGCTTCGCGGCCGGCGGCGATGAGCACGAACTCAGCCTCGGGGACTGTGTCCGAACCAGCCGCGGCTGGCTCATCATGGAGCGATTCGGCTGGTCGTCGGAGGTCCGCTGACAGGCTTTCCGGAGCGAAAGTCGCGAAGGAAGAGCACCCGCCGCCACGCGGGTTCAGACCCAGCAAGGAGAACAATCATGCAGCGATCGAAATGTTCACGCGCAGCCGTCGCAGCGTTGGTCCTCGTCGCGCTGACCCCGCCACAGGCTCCCGCCATGGCCGCCGTTCAAGCCGAGGCGAGTTGGATCGACGTGTTGTCGGTCGGGATTGATGCGAACGGGCTCATCGTCATCGTTTGCCGGGGCATCGGGGACGCGCAGGTCGCCGACGGCAACTACCGCGGCCCCGGCGCTGGTGTCGTCTTCAAGGGCGGCACCATCGTCTCGGTGTCCGGCCGGGATTCGTTCGGGGTCGACGAGGTCACGATCGGCGATGAGGGCGAGATCATCCTGCTTTCGTCGGAGACGGCCGCCGACAAGGCGACTCCCTACATCCTTCTCGACGGCGAATACCGGCTGAACGGCGGTCTCGGGCGCGATCGCACCCGAAAGACCTCGGCCACCGGCTTCCGGATTCATAACGCGGCGATCGTCAGCGCACTGGTCGTCCGGCCGTAATGAGGTGCGCCCCGTGCGCACCCATTCCTTCAACTCACAGAGGAGGCTCATAGGGGACGCTGCCTGAGTCACCTCGGCAGCTCAACAACCGTTCAGCAAGGCCTGCCGGCTCCCTCTTTCCTTCAGCTCACAGGCGGAACACTCGCATCAGGTTGACCCACACCACGAAGACTGTGGGCGCCGGCGTGCCATCCGGGCGCGGAGCATGGCTCCCGCCTGGTGGCCCGCCAATACCCCCGATCTCCCAAGGTCGTCACGCCTCTGCAACAGCCGCTGACGTTACTATGAGCGGAACTGGAGGAAGAACCGACCATGAGCATATCGAACAGCCCCGACCGCCGGACCCTCCGACGCATGGCTCTGACCCTCGGCGTTGGCGCCGCTCTCGTGCTCATCGCCGTCACCGGGCATGCCCAGGACGGCGATCGGTCGTTGCTTACGCTCTGGTACGACGAGCCCGCACCGGCGTGGAATCAGGCGCTGCCGGTCGGCAACGGGCGTCTGGGCGCCATGGTCTTCGGCGGCATCGAGCGGGAGCGCGTCCAGCTGAACGAAGAGACCTTATGGTCGGGCGGCCCCTACGACCCCGTTGTCGAGGGGGCGCACGAGGCGCTGCCGGAGATCCGCCGACACCTCTTCGCGGGGGATTTCGAGCGCGCCCACGACCTCTTCGGACGCACCATGATGGGCGTTCCGTACGAGATGATGAAGTACCAGCCCTTCGCCGATTTGTGGCTCGATTTTCCGGGTCATGAGGGAGCGACGGAGTACGTCCGGGAGCTCGACCTGGCGGACGGTGTGGCGACGGTGAGCTATGTCGTCGACGGCACCACGTATCGTCGCGAGGTGTTCTCCAGTGCCGTCGATCAGGTGGTGGCGGTACGCATCACCGCCAACCGTCCCGGCGCCGTCACCTTCTCCGCGAACCTGCACGGCGTGCGCAATCCGGCGCACTCCAATTACGGCACCGACTATTTCCTCATGGACGGACTGCCGCCTGACGAGCTGCGCGTCACCGGGAAGAGCTCCGACTACCTCGGGATCGAAGGCCGCCTGCGCTACGAGGGACGCGTCAGAGCCCGGGTGAGCGGTGGGACGAGCGAGGTCGACTACCGGACGCTGCACGTCCGGAACGCCGACGAGGCGGTTCTCTTCTTCGCCGCGGCAACGAGCTTCGTCAACTACAAAGACGTTTCCGCAGACCCCGCCGCGGGGGTGCAGACCACGCTGGACGGCGTCGCTGATCGCTCGTGGAACACCTTGCGTGCGGACCACGTACGAGAACACCGCTCGTGGTTCGATCGGGTGGAGATGGACCTGGGGACTTCGGGAACTTCGCAAGCGCGGGGCACCGCGTCCGCTCCAGCGACGCTGCCCACCGACGAGCGCATCGAGCGCTTCGCCGATAATCCGGATCCGGGGCTGGCGGCACTCTACTACCAGTTTGGCCGTTACCTGCTCATCGCCAGCTCCCGGCCGGGCACCGAGCCCGCCAACCTGCAAGGGATCTGGAACGACAGCCCCAATCCGTCGTGGGACAGCAAGTACACGATCAACATCAACCTGCCGATGAACTACTGGCCCGCCGAGACGGGCAACCTGCAGGAACTGGTGGAG